>NZ_JBDPLY010000025.1:0-143251 GCF_039871695.1 Actinomadura sp. B10D3 | reverse complement strand
AAAGAAATCCCAGACCATCCAAAAGATGATCACGGGGCGGTCCAGCCCACAGGCCGGACCGATAAAGGCACTGGCTTTTAACACGCTGTTGAGTTCTCAAGAAACGGACACCCACCGCGCCGGACCCGCTCTCACGGTCCCGACTCCGGGGCAACCCTTCGATCGTACCCGATCCGTCCTCTTCGTCCAACTCTGGACGGTTCGGCCCTAGACGTCCCATTTCGATTGAGATGAGTCTCCACCGAGTGAGTCTGCTAGGGGTTCCCCGCCGGGCCGGCCGCCTTCCGGCGTCCCGCTCCCCCGTGGGGCGTGTAGAACATTAGATCCACCCGACAGGGGCGTCAAATCGACTCGGCCGGACACGATCCCGCAGGTCAGATGCTGTTTTCCGGCTTATGAACATGCCCGGATCCGTCCCTCGTAACCGCACTGTGACGTGTATCTACCGAAGTTTGCCCTCACCATGGCGACCGCCCGCCCGGACCAGGCCGGACGGGCGGTCGCCGCGGAACGGGACGGTTCAGGACGCCGTCACCTCGACGCCGCCCACGTTGCGCTTGCCGCGCCGCAGCACGAGAAAGCGGCCGTGGAGCAGGTCGGCGGTGGCCGGCACGGCGTCCTCCGACTCGACCTTGGCGTTGTTGAGGTAGGCACCGCCCTGGGCGATGGCGCGGCGTGCCTCCGACTTGCTCTTGCACAGGCCGGACGCCGCCAGCAGGTCCACGACGGTCGGCAGCTCGCCCGGAGGGACCTCCGTGCGGGGCACCTCGGCCAGGGCGGCCTTCAGCGTCCGCTCGTCCAGTTCCTCCAGGGCTCCCTGCCCGAACAGGGCGCGGGAGGCCGCGATGACCCGGGCGGTCTCGTCGGCGCCGTGCACGAGCGTGGTCATCTCCTCGGCGAGCGCCCGCTGCGGGGCACGTGCGGCCGGGCGGTCGGCGCCCTGCTTGACCAGGTCCTCGATCTCCTCGTGGGGCCGGAAGCTGAAGAACTTGAGGAACTTCTCCACGTCCCGGTCGTCGGCGTTGATCCAGAACTGGTAGAACGCGTACGGCGAGGTCAGCTCCGGGTCGAGCCAGTAGGTCTCGCCGCCCGCGGTCTTGCCGAACTTGGACCCGTCCGCCTTCGTGAGCAGCGGGGTGGTCAGCGCGTGCGCGCCGCCGCCCTCGACGCGGCGGATGAGGTCGACGCCCGCGGTGAGGTTGCCCCACTGGTCGCTGCCGCCGGTCTGCAGCAGGCATCCGTACCGCCGGTACAGCTCCAGGAAGTCCATCGACTGGAGCAGGACGTAGCTGAACTCGGTGTAGCTCATCCCCGTCGTCTCAAGGCGCGCCTTGACCGTCTCGCGGGCGAGCATCCGGTTCACCGGGAAGTGCTTGCCGATGTCGCGGAGGAACTCGATGGCCGACATCGGGCCGGTCCAGTCGAGGTTGCTGACCATGGTGGCGCCGGTCGGGCCGTCGTGGAAGTCGAGGAACCTCGACACCTGGTCGCGGACCCGCTCGACCCAGGCGGCGACGGTCTCCTCCGAGTTCAGGACGCGTTCGGTGCTCTTCCCGCTCGGGTCGCCGATGAGGCCGGTGGCGCCGCCGACGAGGCCGATGGGCCGGTGTCCCGCCCGCTGGAAGCGGCGCAGCGTGAGGATCTGGATCAGGTTGCCGAGGTGCAGGGACGGCGCCGTCGGGTCGAAGCCGCAATAGAGGGTGACTGATCCCGCGGCGAGCAGCGCCCGCAGTTCGTCCAGGTCGGTGGACTGCGCGATCAGGCCGCGCCACGCGAGATCGTCCAGGATGTCGGTCACGGTCTCCCTCGTCTCCGGCTTGCTTTCCATGTGCCTGCCAGGGTGCCTCGGCGGGCGGGTCTCACGCCAACGATATTCAACGTCATTCAACGTCCGCCGACGAAGTGGCGGGCGGGAACGAACACCTCGTGGCCAGACGCGAATGTCACCCTGACGCCTCTGTCGTCCCACTTCACGGCTTTGATGACCGGACGCTGCTCAGGCATCCCGAAGCCCAGGCGGACGAAGTATCCGTAGTGCAGGCTCGGATCGCTTCCCGTGTACAGCCGGTAGTTCACGTGGCGGTCGAACACCCAGCTGCGGGTGTGGGTGACCGCGGCGTAATGTGTACGGCCGTCTTGGTACTTCACCGAGGCGGGCTGCTGCTGGACGCCGCCGACCACGGAGGTCCGCCCGAGCAGGCGGTCGAGGATGACCGCGGCGGTGAGCACCAGGAGCACCAGGAGCACCGCGAGGGCGGCCGCGAACAGCAGCCGCACCGGACGTCGCCGGCGGCTCGCCGGCGCGGCGCCGCCGACGAGCGCGGCGGGCGGTGCGGGGTCAGCCATCGGCGGGGACCTTCCTGCGCTGCCGCGGGACGTGGGGACGGTAGGGGGACACGGTCGGGTCGCCGTCGATCCAGAACCTCCACGGGACCTCCTTGGCCCCGTTCACCCCGGTGCGCGGCCCGGTGCGGATCAGACGTGGATCGGCGGGGTCGCCCTCATGGACGGTCATCGGCCCGCCGGGCGAGCACACGTCCAGGCCGTTCTGCTCCCGCGCGACGCCGAGGGCCTGGCAGAGCCGGGCGGGGCCGCGGGCCAGATCGCGGACGGTCGAGCGGGGCCGCCGCGCGCGGGCGATGTCCTCCCCCACGATGATCTCGCCCGCGCGGAGCAGCACCGCCATGGACGTCCCGTCCGGCCCGCACACGAGGTTCATGCAGAAGTGCATGCCGTAGGTGAAGTACACGTAGACGTGGCCGGGAGGGCCGAACATCACCTCGTTGCGCCGCGTCCGTCCCCGGTAGGCGTGGGACGCGGGGTCCAGCGGGCCCGCGTACGCCTCCACCTCGGTGAGCCGCGCGGCCACCTCGCCTTCCGTGGCGCGATGCGTGATCACATGCCCCAGCAGCGACGGGGCCACCTCGTCCACCGGGCGGTCGAAGAAGTCCCGTGGCAGCAACGCTCCGTACATCGCCTCATCCTGATCGTGGAAACGGTTCACCGGCCGGCGCGCGGCGGCGCGCGCCGGCTCAGGAGTCCGAGCCGGACGCCCAGGCGGCGTGCTCGTTGACGAGCGCGCGCAGCGCGGCGATCTGCTCGCGGACGCGGTCGGGCGCGGTCCCGCCGAAGGCCTTGCGCGAGGCCAGGGCGCCCTGGACGTTCAGCACCTCGCGGACGTCCGGCGTCAGGTGCGGCGACACCTTCCCGAGCTCCTCGTCGGTGAGGTCGTCGAAGTCCTTGTCGTGGACCTGGCACCAGACGACGAGGTGCCCGACGACCTCGTGGGCGTCCCGGAACGCCACACCGCGCCGGACGAGCAGCTCGGCCAGGTCGGTGGCGAGCGCGAAGCCGGCCGGGGCGAGGGCCTCCAGCCGCTCGGTGTTGACCCGCATCGTCGCGATGAGCCCGGACATGGCGGGCAGGACGAGCAGCAGCGTCTCGACGGCGTCGAACGCGCCCTCCTTGTCCTCCTGCAGGTCGCGGTTGTAGGTGAGCGGGAGCCCCTTGAGGGTGGTGAGCAGGCCGACGAGGTGGCCGATGAGGCGCCCCGCCTTGCCGCGGGCCAGCTCAGCGACGTCGGGGTTCTTCTTCTGCGGCATGATCGACGACCCGGTGGCGTAGGTGTCGTCCATCTCGATCCAGCGGAACTCCTGCGACGCCCAGAGGCAGATCTCCTCGCCGAGCCGCGACAGGTGCACCCCGGCGAGCGCCGCCGCGAACAGGAACTCGGCGACGAAGTCGCGGTCGGCGACGGCGTCCATCGAGTTGGGCGCGGCGCCGTCGAAGCCGAGCTCGGCGGCGGTGGCCTGAGGGTCCAGCGGAAGGGACGACCCGGCGAGGGCGCCGGAGCCGAGCGGCGACACGGCGGCGCGCCGGTCCCAGTCGCGCAGCCGGTCGATGTCGCGGGTGATCGGCTGGACGTGCGCGAGCAGCTGGTGGGAGAACAGCACGGGCTGGGCGTGCTGGAGGTGCGTCATGCCGGGCGCTGCGACACCGAGGTTGTGCTCGGCCTGCGCGATCAGCGCGGTCTCCAGCTCCACCAGCCGCGAGACGATCTGCCGGGCGTGGTCGCGCAGGTAGAGGCGCAGGTCGGTGGCGACCTGGTCGTTGCGGCTGCGGCCGGCGCGCAGCTTGCCGCCGAGGGCGCCGAGGCGTTCCAGCAGGCCGCGCTCCAGGGCGGTGTGGACGTCCTCGTCGGCGACCGTGGGACGGAACTCGCCGTTGCGGCACGCCGTCTCCAGGTCGTCCAGGGCACCGATCATGCGTTCCAGCTCGTCGTCGGTGAGCAGCCCCGCGCGGTTCAGGACGCGGGCGTGCGCGCGCGAGCCCATCAGGTCGTAGGGGGCGAGCCGCCAGTCGAACTGGACGCTCACCGAGAGCCGCGCGAGCGCGTCCGACGGGCCGCCTTCGAACCGGCCGCCCCACAGCCGCGTCGGTGCCTTGGTCACGGAAATCCTCTTCTTCCCACCGCTGAACGTTCGGTCATTGCCATCTCACCACGCCGTCCGGCCGCCCGGCGCACGGACGCGGCACATGGACGCGGCACGCGGCTGCGCCGCGCGCGTGGCGTCCGCCACAGGGTACGGCGAACGGCCTAGGCTCGTCGCTCGCGCCCGGCGGTCAGCCTGAGCAGCGCCTGCGCGACGTCCTCCCCGCCCAGCGGGTCGCGGGCGATGACGAGGATCGAGTCGTCGCCGGCGACGGTGCCGAGGATCGACGGCCACTCGGCGTGGTCGATCGCCGAGGCCAGGTACTGGGCGGCGCCGGGCGGGGTCCGCACCATGACCAGGTTCGCCGACGCCTCGGCGGAGACGAGCAGTTCGGCGGCGAGCCGGGAGAGCCGTCCGGTGAACGTCTCGGCGGCGCCGGTGCGGGCCCGCCGGATCCGCTCGCCGCCCTCCCCCGGAACGGCGTAGATCAGGCTGCCGTCGTCGGCGCGCAGCTTGACCGCGCCGATCTCGACCAGGTCGCGCGACAGCGTGGCCTGGGTGACCTCGACGCCCGCGTCGGCGAGCAGCTTCGCCAGCTCGCCCTGGGAGTGGACGGGGTGCCGGGTCAGCAGCTCGATCACCCGGGCGTGCCGGGCGGCCTTGGTCATGGGGGTCGTCACCGGGCGCGCTCCAGCAGCCAGACGAGCAGCGCCTTCTGGGCGTGCAGCCGGTTCTCCGCCTCGTCCCACACCCTGCTCTGGGGGCCGTCCAGGACGGATGCTGCGATCTCCTTGCCGCGGTAGGCGGGAAGGCAGTGCAGCACGACCGCCTCCGGAGCCGCGAGGGCGAGCAGGGCGTCGTCGACGGCGTACGGCTCGTACAGCGAGGTGTCCTTGCCCTGCTGGCCCATCGACACCCACGTGTCGGTGGCGAGGACGTCGGCGCCGGCCGCGGCGGCGCGGGCGTCGTCGGTGACGGTGACGGACCCGCCGGTGGAACCGGCGATCTCGGTGGCGCGGGCCAGGACCCCGGAGTCGGGAGGCAGGGACGCGGGCGCGGCGACGCGGACGTGCATCCCCGCGGTGGCGCAGCCGAGCAGGTAGGAGTGCGCCATGTTGTTGGCGCCGTCGCCGAAGTAGGCGAGGGTGACGCCGCGCAGGTCGCCCTTGGCCTCCCGGACGGTCTGCAGGTCGGCGAGGACCTGGCAGGGGTGGAACTCGTCGGTGAGGGCGTTGACCACCGGGACGGCGGTGCCGGCGGCCATCTCCTCGATGCGCTCCTGCCCGGCCGTCCGCCACACGATCGCGCTGACCTGCCGTTCGAGGACGCGCGCGGTGTCGGCGATGGTCTCGCCGCGGCCGAGCTGGCTGGTCCCGGCGTCCATCACGAGCGGGTGCCCGCCGAGTTCGGCGATGCCGACGGTGAACGAGATCCGCGTCCGGGTCGAGGGCTTGTCGAACAGCACGGCCACCGACCGCGGGCCCTCCAGCGGCCGGTGCCCGAACCGGTCCTTCTTCACCTGCGCGGCGAGGTCGAGGACGTCGGCCTGCTCGGCGGGAGTCAGGTCGTCGTCGCGGAGGAAGTGCCTGGTCACGATCGGTTCTCCTGCTCGGTGGCGGCAGCGTCGAGGATAGCGGGGAACGCCCCGGCGAACGACCGCGCCTGCTCGGCGGTGAGGACGAGCGGCGGGGCGATGCGGACGGCGTCCGGCTGCAGCGCGTTGACCAGGAAGCCGGCGTCGCGCGCGGCGGCCTCGACGGCGGGCGCGTGCGGGCCGGTGAGGACCGCCGCCCGCCACAGCCCGCGGCCCCGCACGCCCGCGAGGAGCGGATGGTCGACGGCGTCGAGCTCCGCGGCGAGGGTCTCCCCCACGGCGGCTGCGTGGGCGAGCAGGCCGTCCTTCTCGATGGTGGTGAGGACGGCGAGGGCCGCCGCCGCTGCCACCGGGTTGCCGCCGAAGGTGCTGCCGTGGTCGCCCTTGGCGAACAGGCCACCGTTCGGCCCGAACGCGACGCACGCCCCGATCGGGAGCCCGCCGCCGAGGCCCTTGGCGAGGGTGAGGACGTCGGGCCTGGCGTTCTCGTGCTCGAACGCGAACCAGGTCCCCGTCCGGCCGATCGCGGACTGGATCTCGTCGGCGACGAACAGCGCGCCCGCCCCGTCGCAGACGCGCCGGGCGGCGGTGAAGTAGCCGTCCGGCGGCGGGACGACACCGGCCTCGCCCTGCGCCGGCTCCAGGAAGACCGCCGCGCAGTCCTCGTCCACCGCGGCCTCCAGGGCCGCGGCGTCGCCGTAGGGCACGAACCGGACGTCGATGCCGAACGGGCCGAACGGCTCGCGGATCGACGCCTTGCCCGTCAGGGACAGCGCGCCGAGGGAGCGGCCGTGGAACCCGTTCTCCGCCGCGACGAAGTACGACCGCCCGTTCGTCTTCCCGTACTTGATGGCGAGTTTCAGCGCGCACTCGTTGGCCTCGGTGCCGCTGTTGGCGAGGAACACCCGGCCGCCGCCGAGCAGCTCCCGCAGCCGCTCCGCGAGCAGCACCTCCGGCTCGTGCAGGAACAGGTTGGACGTGTGCGCCAGGGTCGCGACCTGCGACGACACCGCCGTCACGAGGGCCGGATGGGCGTGCCCGAGCGAGCTGACCGCGATCCCGGCGATGAGGTCGAGGTACTCGCGGCCCTCGGTGTCCCACACCCGGCAGCCCTCGCCGCGCGCCAGCGCCACCGGCGGAACGCCGTAGTTCGGCATGAACGCCGCCTCGAACCGCTCTCTCAAGTCGCTCATGCCTGTCCCCTGCGGGGGGACGACCCCCCGCACCCGAGGCTGGGCAGCACCATCGTCCCGATCCCTTCGTCGGTGAAGATCTCCAGAAGCAGCGAGTGCAGGACGCGGCCGTCCAGCACGTGGGCCTGCGGGACGCCGCCGCGCACGGCCGTCAGGCAGGCCTCCATCTTCGGCACCATCCCGGCCGACAGGTCCGGCAGCAGGGCTGCCAGCTCGTCGGTGGTGAGCCGGTCGATCACGTCGTCGCTGTCGGGCCAGTCCGCGTAGAGGCCCTCGACGTCGGTGAGGACGACGAGCTTCGCCGCGTCCAGCGCGACGGCGAGCGCGGCGGCGGCCGTGTCGGCGTTGACGTTGTACACCTCGCCGTCGTCGCCGCGCGCGATGCTGGAGATCACCGGGACGCGGCCGTCGTCCAGCAGCGCCCGGAGGGCGCCGACCTGCACCTCGACGATCTCGCCGACCTGGCCGATGTCGACGGCCTCGCCGTCCACGATCGCGTGCTTGCGCTCGGCGGTGAACAGGTTCGCGTCCTCGCCGGACATGCCGAGGGCGAACGGCCCGTGCCGGTTGATCAGCCCGACGACGTCCCGCTGCACCTGGCCGGTCAGCACCATCCGGACGACCTCCATGGCCTCCGGCGTGGTGACCCGCAGCCCGGCGGTGAACGTCGAGTCGATGCCGTTGCGGGCGAGCGCCTCGTTGATCTGCGGGCCGCCGCCGTGCACGATCACCGGCTTCAGCCCGGCGTAGCGCAGGAACACGACGTCCTCGGCGAACGAGTGCCGCAGCCGCTCGTCGGCCATCGCGTGCCCGCCGTACTTGATCACGACGGTCGTGCCGTGGAACCGCTCCAGCCACGGCAGCGCCTTGATCAGCGTCTCCGCCTTGGACATGACGCCGAGCCTGTTCTTGCGCATCTCGGCGCCGGGAGTGACCGCGCTCATGTGGAGTACGCCGAGTTCTCGTGGACGTAGTCGGCGGTGAGGTCGGTCGTCCAGACGGTGGCGCTGTGCGGTCCGGCCGACAGGTCGACGGTGATCGTCACGTCGCGGGGGCGCAGGTCGACCTTGTCGCGGTCATCGCCGAACGAGCCGTTGCGGCACACCCACACGCCGTTGATCGCGACGTTCACCTGGTCGGGCTCGAACACCGCGTCGGTGGTGCCGACCGCCGCCAGCACCCGGCCCCAGTTCGGGTCCTCGCCGTGGATCGCGCACTTGAGCAGGTTGTTTCGGGCGATGGAGCGCCCGACGGTGACGGCGTCGTCCTCGGACGCGGCGCCGACGGCCTCGATCGCGATGGCCTTGGACGCGCCCTCGGCGTCCACGAGCAGCTGCCGGGTGAGGTCGGCGCACACCTCGGTGAGCAGGGCGGTGAACTCCTCCTCGTCCGGGACGGTCCCGGCGGCGCCCGAGGCGAGCAGCAGGACGGTGTCGTTGGTGGACATGCACCCGTCGGAGTCGAGCCGGTCGAGGGTGACGCCGGTGGCGGCGCGCAGCGCCCGGTCCAGCGCCGCCGCGGGCAGGTCGGCGTCGGTGGTGACGACGCACAGCATGGTCGCCAGGGACGGCGCGAGCATGCCCGCGCCCTTGGCCATCGCCCCGATCATGTAGCCGCCGGCGCCCTGCCGGAAGGCGATCTTCGCGACGGTGTCGGTGGTGCGGATCGCGTCGGCGGCGGCGAGGCCGCCGTCCCCGCGCGACAGCTCCGCGGCGGCCTTCTCGACGCCGGGCAGCAGCAGGTCCATGGGGAGCCGCTCGCCGATCAGCCCGGTGGAGCAGACCGCGACCTCGCCCGCCGAGTCCTCCAGGGCCTCGGCGGCCTTCTCGGCGGTGGCGTGGGTGTCCTGGAAGCCCGCGGAGCCGGTGCACGCGTTGGCGCCGCCCGCGTTCAGCACGACCGCGCGGACGCGGCCGCCCCTGAGCACCTGCTCCGACCACAGCACGGGCGCGGCCTTCACGCGGTTGCGGGTGAAGACGCCGGCGGCGGCGCGCGACGGCCCGTCGTTGACGACGAGGGCCAGGTCGCGGTTGCCGCTGTCCTTCAGCCCGGCGACGACGCCGGCGGCGCGGAAACCCCGGGGGGCGGTGACGCTCAAGGGGACACTCCGATCGTGGTCAGCCCGAGTTCTTCCGGGAGGCCGAGGGCGAGGTTGGCGCTCTGCACCGCGCCGCCCGCGGTGCCCTTGGCGAGGTTGTCGACGGCCGCGACCACCACGAGGCGGCCGGCCGCCTCGTCCAGGGCGGCCTGGACGAGGACCGTGTTCGCGCCGAGCGTCATGGACGTGGCGGGCCACCGCCCCTCCGGCAGGAGCCCGAGGAACGGCTCGTCCGCGTACGCCGTCTCGTACGCGGCGCGCAGTGCCGCGGCGGTGACGCCGGGACGGGCCCTGGCGGTGCAGGTGGCGAGGATCCCGCGGCTCATCGGCGCGAGCGTCGGGGTGAAGGAGACCGTGACCGGCTCCCCCGTCACCGCGCTCAGGTTCTGCACCATCTCCGGCGTATGCCTATGCGTCCCGCCGGCGGCGTACGCGGACACCGAGCCCATCACCTCGCTGCCCAGCAGGTGCGGTTTGAGGGCCCGTCCGGCGCCCGAGGTGCCGGACGCGGCGACCACGACGACATCGGGTTCGGCGAGCCCGGCGGCGAACGCCGGGAAGAGCGCGAGCGACACCGCCGTCGGGTAGCAGCCGGGGACGGAGACGCGCTTGGTGGCGCGCAGCGCGTCCCGGTGGCCGGGCAGTTCGGGGAGGCCGTAGGGCCACGTCCCGGCGTGGGGCGTCCCGTAGAACCGCTCCCAGGCGGCGGCGTCGGAGAGCCGGTGGTCGGCGCCGCAGTCGACGACCAGGACGTCCGCGCCCAGCCGCTCGGCGATCGGCCCGGACTGCCCGTGCGGCAGCGCCAGGAACACCACGTCGTGGCCGGAGAGCGTCTCCGGGGTGGTCTCGGCCAGGACGCGGCCGGCGAGGGATCGCAGGTGCGGCTGGTGCTCGCCCAGTTCGGTGCCCGCGTTGGAGCCCGCCGTCAGCGCGCCGATCTCGAACTCTGGATGTCCCGCCAGGATGCGCAGCAGCTCGCCGCCCGCGTACCCGCTGGCGCCGGCGACCGCCGTCCGGATTCCCATGTCCCCGCCCTTCATGCGTATCAAGCAAGAGTATGCATCAGGCTGGATGTCTATTCAATGACAGGGTCCCTTTTCCCGCCCGTTGAGACGAGCGCCACAGGCGCCCCAGCCGGGCGTCAACCTGTGTTGACACCAGCGGCCACCGAAAATAGTTAGAGGTCTAAAGATTTGCCGTCTAAACATCAGGGAGCTAACATCCCTCGCATGGAGAACTTCGGCCTCGAGGACCTGAAGATGTTCGGGCCCATGGAGGAATGGCCGATCGGGCGGCTGTTCGGAGCCGCGTCCCGGCTGTCCGGCCCCATCGTGTGGCGGATCATCGAGAGGCACGGCATCAGCCCCGCGGGGTTCTTCCTGCTGCGGCTGCTCATCGTCGAGGACGGGCTGCGTCCCGGCGAGGTCGCCAAGCGCCTGCTCGTCACCCCGGCCACGGTCACCTCGGTGGTCGACACCCTGGAGCGCAACGGGCACGTGCGCCGCGAACGCTCCTACCGCGACCGGCGCGGCGTGATGCTGCGCATCACCGACTCGGGGCGGCGGCTCCTGGCGGAGAAGTCCGCGCCGATCGGCCGGGACCTCGCCCGCCTCTACGACGTCGTGGACGAGGAGGACGAGGCGGCCGTCCGCAGGTTCCTGCTCAAGCTGATCGACAAGTTCGAGAACCACTCCCCCGACGAGGAAGAGAAGGAAGAGGGCGCGTGACAGAACCCCCCGAGGCCGCCGTTCGCACGGTCGGCCTGAAGAAGACCTATCCCGCGTCCGGTCAGCGCCCCGCCGTGCCCGCCGTGCAGGGCATCGACCTGGACGTCCCCCGCGGCGAGTTCTTCGGGCTGCTCGGCCCGAACGGCGCGGGCAAGTCGACCACCATCGGCATGCTCACCACGCTGGTCGTCCCGACCGGCGGCAGCGCGCAGGTGACCGGCCTCGACGTGGTGAAGGACGCGGTCGAGATCAAGCGGCGCATCGGCGTGGTGTCGCAGAACAACACCCTCGACAGCGACCTGACCGTCGCCGAGAACCTGGAGTTCCGGGGCCGGTACTTCGGGCTCGGCGCGCGCGACGCCCGCACGCGGGCCGCCGAGCTGCTGGAGCTGTTCGGGCTCACCGAGCAGCGCGGCGGCAACCCCTTCGAGATCTCCGGCGGGCAGGCCAAGCGCGTCATGATCTGCCGGGCCCTCATGCACGGCCCGGAGGTGCTGTTCCTGGACGAGCCGACCGCCGGCCTCGACCCGCAGACCCGCACGAACCTGTGGGAGGTGCTGCGGGGCCTGCAGGCGGCCGGGCAGACCATCGTCCTCACCACCCACTACATGGAGGAGGCCGAGGCGCTCTGCGACCGGGTCGCGGTCGTCGACCACGGCAAGATCCTCGCCAGCGGCACCGTGGACCGGCTCAAGTCCAGCGCGGGCGCCGACACCGTCATCACCGTGACCTACGACTCCGCCGCCCCGGAGGAGATCAGGAAGCTCGGCGACCGGGAGGGGATCAGCCGGGTCGAGGTCACGGGCGGCCAGGTGCGCGTCTTCGCCGCCGAACCCGACGGGATCCTCGGCGAGCTCGTCACCATCGGGTCGGCCGCCGGCGTCGGCGTCACCGACGCCACGCAGCTGCGGCCCAGCCTGGAGACCGTCTTCCTCACCCTCACCGGAAGGGACTACCGAGAATGACCGCGACCGCGGCACCCGCCGTCCTCGCCCCGCCGCCGCCCGCGCGGGCCACCGTGCCCCGCACGTTCGCCGCGATGATGGCGCGCGAGGCGCGGGTCATGCGCAAGAACTTCCTGTCGACGTTCGTCCGGGTGCTGGTGCAGCCGGTGATGTTCGTGTTCGTGTTCGCCTACGTCCTGCCCAAGCTCGGCGGCGGGGCCATGGCGGGCGGGCCGGGCGGGCCCACGTTCTCCACCATCCTGCTGCCCGGCCTGGTCGGCTCCTCGATCATCATGCAGGCGATGATGGCGGTGATCTTCCCGCTGATGATGGAGCTGAACTGGCAGAAGTCCATCACCGACCGGGCGCTCGCCCCGGTGCCCATCCCGCTGCTGGCCGCCCAGAAGATCATCGCGGCGGCCGTCCAGGGGCTGATCGGCGGGCTGCTGGTGTTCCCCGCCGTGCTGTTCATCCACGCCGAGGGGCAGTCGCCCGAGGTGCACGTGGGCAACTGGCCGGTGCTGGTCCTGGTGATGGTGGCCGGGTCGCTGCTGTCGGCGTCGGGCGGCCTGCTGCTCGGGACGGTGATGAACCCGCAGAAGGTCCAGGTGCTGTTCGCGATGGTGCTGCTGCCGATGACGATGCTCGGCTGCGTGTACTACCCGTGGTCGGCGCTGGAGAACATCCGCTGGCTGCAGATCGCGAGCCTGTTCAACCCGCTGGTGTACGTCAGCGAGGGGCTGCGCAGCGCGCTCACGCCGGACATCCCGCACATGCCGGTCTGGGCGTTCCTCGTGGCCATCGTCGGCGGGACGGTCCTGCTGGCGTGGGCCGCGACCCGCACGTTCACCAAGCGCGTGCTGACCTGACCCTGGAGCGCGGAGCGGGGCCCGGGGGTTTTGCCGCCCCCCGGGCCCCTCGGTTACCGCCCACTTGGCACGCCGGCACATCAATGGACGCGGATCAGCCTGAAGCCCTCGCGCGTTGCCGTTACGCCATCGCCCCACGAGCGGAGCGAGCCGGA
The DNA here is from genome assembly GCF_039871695.1 of Actinomadura sp. B10D3. Taxonomy (NCBI): domain Bacteria; kingdom Bacillati; phylum Actinomycetota; class Actinomycetes; order Streptosporangiales; family Thermomonosporaceae; genus Actinomadura; species Actinomadura sp. B10D3. The sequence continues at coordinate 130,238 of NZ_JBDPLY010000025.1, read as the reverse complement.
TTCGAACCGGCATCTCAAGGGTGAACGTCCACGTCCGCGCGATCCGGCGATCGGCGGTGAATGCTGAGTCTGGAGCGAGAGTCTGAGTTTGAGCGGGCGGACTGCCTCTACCGGTTGGGCTACCCCGGCCTGGAGATGCCGGGGGCGGGATTCGAACCCGCACTGTCGCCCTGCCCTGGTCAGCTTCGGCTTCAGCTTCAGCTTGCGCTCCTCGCGCACCCTCCGCGCCATGGCGGAGGGATCCTGTCGACCTGTCCCCTGTTGAGTTGTCCCTGCCGGCCGCGCCGGCGGATCAGGCGAAGAGGTATCCGAAGACCGCCTCGCCGACGCGCTGGTCGGTCACCTCGATGCCGTTCGCCTCCTCGCGCGCGAACTTGACCGCGTCCTGCAGCCGCTCGACGCGGCCGAGCAGCTCGTTGACGCGCCGCGCCGGGAGGGCGCCGGAGAACTTCACCGTCGTCCAGTGCCCGACGGCGACGTCCTCGTAGTACACCTCGACCTGGGCCGGGTGCTTCTCCGTCGCCTCGGCCTTGACGTGGTTGCGCGGGACCTTCTTGGTCTTCACGGTGCGGACGGCCTCCGTCCGCCACACGTCGGTGGAGGGGTCGAACGTCCACGTCTCCGCGGCGTCCAGCACCGGCAGCTTCTTGACGAAGGTGTGCAGGTCCTTCAGCTGCTTCTCCAGGAACAGCAGGTAGGAGACGGGCACGTCGCGCAGGAGGGTCGTGCCGTCCACCGTCACGTCGGCGCGGGCGGTGCAGTTCGCCCAGTCCTTCGTGGCGGTGACGTCGAACAGCCGCGTCAGCGACGCCGTGACCTCGCGCAGGACGTCGTCCACCTTGGTCTGCACCCGGGTGGACTCCGGCGGCAGCTGCTCGCCGTCCTCGTCCTTCGGCTGGTAGGTCCGCGAGATGCCGGACAGCAGCGGAGCCTTCTGGACGGCGTGGTGCGCGGCGGTCAGGTCCTGGAAGGACTTGCTCTTGACGCCCTTCTCCACCGCGATGATCTGGTTCAGCTTGGTCGGCACCCCGTCACTCCCCTCGTATCGACCATGACCGTAACAGTGGCGGATACGGAGATCACCACATTTTTCCGCACTGGGACGTCCGGCGGCTCACTCCAGCGGCTCGATCTCGGTCAGGCCGGTCGCCCGGTCCATCCGGAGCCAGCGGGTGAGGCCGAGCGTGCGCAGGAACGGCACGTCGTGGCTGACCACGATCAGCGCGCCCTCGTAGGCGGCGAGGGCCTGGCCGAGCTGCGCGGCGCTGGCCATGTCGAGGTTGTTCGTCGGCTCGTCCAGCAGGAGGAGCTGCGGCGCGGGCTCGGCGAGCAGCAGCGACGCCAGGACGGCGCGGAACCGCTCCCCGCCCGACAGCGTCCCGGCGGGCTGGTCGGCCCGCGCGCCGCGGAACAGGAACCGCGCGAGGCCCGCCCTGACCTCGGACGGCGACGCCGAGGGCGCCTGCGCGCGGACGTTGCCGGCGACGCTGAGCCCCTCGTCCAGGACGTCGAGCCGCTGCGGCAGGTACCGGACGCCGTCCACACCGATCTTGACGGCCGTGCCCTCCGGAACGCGGTCGCCGGTGAGCGCCCGCAGGAACGTGGTCTTGCCGGACCCGTTCGGGCCGACGAGCGCGATCCGCTCCGGCCCCCGGACGATCAGCTCGGTCAGCGTGCCGGGCTCCGGATCGGGCGCGGCGAGCCCGGTCACGGTCACCACCGTCCGCCCGGCCGGGACGCGGGTGGCGGGCAGCTCGATGCGGATCTCGGCGTCCTCGCGCACCGCCCCCTCCGCCTCGGTGAGCCTCGTCCGGGCGTCGGCGAGCCGCTCCTCGTGCATGATGCGGTGCTTGCCGGCCGACTCCTGCGCGGCCCGCTTGCGCGCCCCCATGATGATCTTCGGTTCGCGCTTGTTCTCCTGCATCTTCTTGCCGTACCGCTGGCGGCGGGCCAGCTTGACGTGCGCCTCCTCCAGCTCGCGCTTCTGGCGGCGCAGATCGGTCTCGGCGGCCCTGACCGTGCGTTCCGCTGCCTCCTTCTCGACGGCGAGCAGGTCCTCGTAGGCGGACAGGTTGCCGCCGAACGTCCGGATCGCGCCGTCCCGCAGATCGGCGATCTCGTCGACGCGGTCGAGCAGCTCGCGGTCGTGGCTGACGACCACGAGCACGCCGGTCCAGGACGCGACCGCGTCGTAGAGGCGGCGCCGGGCGTCCAGATCGAGGTTGTTGGTCGGCTCGTCGAGCAGCAGGACGTCGGGGCGGGCGAGGAACTGGGCCGCGAGCCCGACCATCACCGCCTCGCCGCCCGACAGCGTCGGGACGGTCCGGTCGAGGCCGACGTGGACGAGGCCGAGCCGGTCCAGTTCGGCGCGGGCGCGCTCCTCGACGTCCCAGTCGTCCCCCACGGCGGCGAAGTTCTCCTCGGTGGCCTCACCGCGCTCGATGGCGTGCAGCGCGGCGCGCGTCGCGGTGATGCCGAGCAGGTCCGAGACCGTGGCCGTGCCGTCGAGGACGAGGTTCTGCGGCAGGTAGCCGATCTCCCCGTCCACGGTGACAACGCCCGACCCGGGACGCAGCTCCCCGGCGATGATCTTAAGCAGGGTGGACTTGCCGGACCCGTTCACGCCGATCAGCCCCGTTCGGCCGGTGCCGAAGGCGGCGTCCAGGCCGTCCAGGACGACGGTGCCGTCCTCCCAGGCGAACGACAGGTCCGAGCACACGATCGCAAAAGTCATAAGGGTGGCCTCCATGGTGGAAGAGAAGGTGCGGGACGCATGGAGACACCGCGGATCGCGCGACGCGCCGGCGGGCATGAAGAAGCCCGGCGGGTTCGGAGTCCGTACTGAGGTCACGTGCGCGGGCCATGAACGGCCACTGCGCGGTGTCGGACCTCAGATCCTCAACGGACTCCCCAGCCGGGCGGCAATGTGACGCGTCGAAGACTACCCCACGATTTATCGCAACACAAGTAGCGTTAAGAACCGCCATGCTGGTGCCGATGAGAACCGTCAGCCCCGTGTTCGCGGGAAGGGCCGCGGAACTGCGCGAGTTACGCGCCGCGCACGCGCGGGCGTGCGCGGGCGAGCCCGCCGCCGCGCTCGTCGGCGGCGAGGCCGGCGGCGGGAAGACGCGCCTGGTCACCGAGTTCACCCGGGACCTGCGCACGCTGGCCGGCGGCTGCCTCGACCTCGGCGCCGCGAGCCTGCCGTACGCCCCGTTCAGCGCGATCCTGCGGCACCTCGGCCGGGACGCGATCACCGCGCTGATGCCCGCGGCCGCCCTGCCGGACCTGGCCCGCCTGATGCCCGCGCTGACCGCCGCCGCGCTCCCGCAGGACGACGGCACCGGCCAGATGCGCCTGTTCGAGCACGTCCTCACCCTGATCGAGCGGGCGGGCGCGGCCGAACCGCTGGTCCTGGTGGTGGAGGACGCGCACTGGGCCGACCGCTCCACTCGCGACCTGCTGACGTTCCTGTTCCGCAACCCGCCGCGCGCCCGGGTGCTGCCGGTGGTCACCTTCCGGCCGGAGGAGCCGGACGTCCGGGCGTGGTTCGCCGAGCTGGCCCGGCTGCCCCACGTCACCCGGCTGGACCTGCCGCCCCTCACCCCGGCCGAGGTGGGCGACCAGGTGCGCGGCATCCGCGGGGACGCCGGCCCGGCCCTGGTGCGGGACGCCCACGCGCGCGCCGGCGGCAATCCCCTGTTCGTCGAGGCGCTCGCGGGGAACCCCGGTGAGACCGTGCCGGGGTCCCTGCGCGACCTGCTGCTCGACGGCGTCCGGCGGCTGCCCCGCGAGGCCCGCATGACGCTGAACGCGGCGAGCGCCGCCGGGGACCGGGCCGGGCACGCGCTGCTGGCTGCGGTCACCGGCCAGGCCGACCCCGCCCTGAGCGAGGCGCTGCGGCAGGCCGTGGATCACGGTCTGCTCGTCCCGCACGGTGACGGGTACGCGTTCCGGCACGCGCTCATCCGCGAGGCCGTCCACGGGAACCTGCTCCCGGGCGAACGCTCCGCCCTCCACCGCCGGTACGCCGAGGTCATCGAGCGGTCCCCGGGCCTCAGCGAGACGCCGGAGAGCGCACTGGCGGTCCACTGGCAGGGCTGCGGCGACCACGCGAAGGCCCTGGCCGCGGCGTGGCGGGCCGCCGGGGAGCGGCACGCGGCCACGGCCTACGCCGAAGTGCTGGGCATGCTGGAACGCGTCCTGGACCTGTGGGACCGCGTGCCCGAAGCGCCGTCCCTCACCGGGCACACCCGCCACGAGGTCACGATGATGGCCGCCCAGGCCGCGGGAGCGGCGGGCGATCCGCACCGCGGCCTCCCGCTCGTCGAGCGGATGCTCCGCGAGTCCGGCCGGAACGCACCGGAGCTGCTGGCCCTCCGGGCGATGATGCGCGGGTTCCAGGAGAGCGGCGACGACGAGATGGCCGACCTCCGCGAAGCCGAGCGGCTCGCCACCGAGCCCGGGCCCGTCCGCGTCCGGGTCCTCGCCCAGCTGAGCGCCCGGCTGCTGGTGCGCGGTGAGGCGGGCGAGGCGGCACGGCTCGGCCGCGAGGGGCTGGAACTGGCCCGCCGCCTCGGCCCGCCGGTGGAGGGCTCGGGCCTGGAGGTCACCGTCGCCGCCGCGGCGGCGCGGGACGGCGACGGCGACCTGACCGGGCTGGAGCGGCTCCGGCATCGGGACCTCGACCCGCCGGAGCGCATCCGGGCGCTCAACACGCTGATGCACTGCGCCATGAACGCGGGCCGCTCCGCCGAGGCGCTGGCGCTCGCGGCCGAGGGCCTCGCCGCCGCGGAGCGGGCGGGGCTCGCGCACAGCAGGGGCCTGCCGCTGGCCGTCAACCTGGTCGAGACCCTGTACCGGCTGGGCCGCTGGGACGAGGCCGCCGAGACGCTCCAGCGGCACCTCGACCGCCATCACGCCCCGTCGTTCCGGCTCCAGATGATGATCTGGCGCATCGCGCTGCTCTCCGCGCGGGGCGGCGGTCCGGAACCCGATCCAGAGGTACTGGCAGTCCCGCTCGACGCCGGGTTCCCGCAGGCCGTCCTGCCCCTGGCCAAGATGATCATCGAGTGGAGGCTGTCGGCGGACGACCGCCCTGCGGCCCGTGCCACCGCCGAGGCGGCCATGCGCCATCCGCGGCTGACCGCACAGCCCTGCTATGCCTGGCCGCTGCTGGAGGCCGCCGCCCGTGCCGGAGGCCCGCTCCCCCGGATCGCCGAGGTCGCCGGACGGCTGCCCGCCGCGACCCCGGTGGCCGAGGCGCACCGGGCGGCCGTGACCGCCCTGACCGGCGGCCCCGCCGCCTGGGGCACGGTGATCGGCATCTGGGAGCGGCTGGAACAGCCGTATCCGCTCGCCACCGCCCTGTTCGACGCCGCCTGCGCCGACCTGGCGGACCGGGACCGGTCGAGCGCGAGGTCCCGGCTGGACCGCGCCGCCGGGATCGCCGCCGCCCTCGGTGCCGCGCCGCTGGCCCGGCGGATCTCCGAACGCGCCCGCCGCGCCGGACTCGCGGGACCGTCCGGCGGTCCGCTCACCGCCCGCGAGGCGGAGGTCGTCCGGCTGCTGGCCCGCGGACGGTCCAACCGGGAGATCGCCGAAGAGCTGGTCATCTCCCCCAAGACCGCCAGCGTCCACGTCTCCAACATCCTCGCCAAGCTCGGCGTCGCCTCCCGGGGCGAGGCCGCCGCGGCGGCCCGCGACCGCGGCCTCGTGTGAGATAAGGCGCCGCCTTATGGCTCCGCGCCCCTCCTTACGGTGACGGTCGAGGCATGGAAGCCGCCGTGCACACCTCCCGCCTGCGCCGCACCTACGAGCGCGGCCGCCAGGACCCCGTCGTCGCCCTGGACGACCTGACCCTGACCGTCGAGCAGAGCGAGATCCACGGCCTGCTCGGACCGAACGGCGCGGGCAAGAGCACCCTCATCAAGATCCTCTCCACCGTGCTGCTGCCGTCGGGCGGGTCCGCGCGGATCCTCGGCCACGACGTGGTCGCCGACACGCGCGCCGTCCGGTCCCTGGCCGGGCTCGTCCTCGGCGGCGACCGGGGCCTCTACGACCGGCTGTCCGCCCGCCGGAACCTGCTGTTCTGGGGCGCGCTCTACAAACTCGACTCCCGGACGGCCCGCGCCCGCGCCGGCGCGCTGCTGGAACGGGTGGGCCTCGCCGAACGCGCGGACGACCGCGTCGAGCGGTTCTCCCGCGGAATGCGGCAGCGGCTGCACCTGGCGCGCGGGCTGCTGCACGAACCGCGCGTGCTGTTCCTGGACGAGCCGACGTCCGGACTCGACCCGGTCGCCGCCGCCGCGTTCCGGCGCCTCGTCCTCGACCTCCGCGCGGAGGGGCGGACGTTCCTGCTGGCGACCCACGACATGGACGAGGCGACGGCCCTGTGCGACCGGGTGACGCTGATCGACCGCGGCCGGTCGCTGCTGACCGGCGATACCGCACGCGCCGGGCGGTTCCTCGGCGACCGGGAGTGCGTGGACTTCGACCACGGCGACCCGGCCCTCGCCGAAGCTCTGGCGCTCCTCCCGGATGTGACGGACGTGGAACGGCGGGACGGTGGCGCGTGGCGCGTCCACACGACGGGGCGAGACGGCACCCGCCGGATCCTCGCCTGGCTCCTGGACCGCGACGTGCTCACCGCCCGGCGCGGCGAGCCGACGCTCGAAGAGGTCTACCTGCGCACGGTCGGCGACCGGGGGATGCGGATATGAGCACGCTGCGTGCCATGTGGCAGGCGGTCCTGCTGCAGGTGGCGCTGTCGCGGCGCAACCCGGAGCACGCGCTCATCCTGCTGATCGCTCCCCTGCAGACCACGACGATGCTGGCGCTGACGGTGACGGCGCACCGCCCGGACGTCGTGGTGAACGCCGTGGTGGCGCCGGGACTCATCGGGCTGTGGGTCGCCGCGCTCGACCACGCCGGCCGCATCGTCCCCGAGGACCGCTGGGCCGGGCGGTTCTCCCCGATGATCGCGGCGCCCGTCCCGCTGGGCCCGGTGGTGGCCGGGCGGGTCACCATGGTGGTGCTGGTGGGCGCGGCGGCGTTCGCGGAGTCGTGGACCGTGGCGGCGCTCGGCTTCGGCAAGGTGGTGACGGTCGCCGATCCCGCGCTGCTCGTCCTCGCGATCGCCGTCACCTGCCTGGCGACGGTGGGGACGGCGACGCTGCTGTCGGCCGTGCTCGTGGTGTCGCGCGCGCGGGAGGTCCTGCAGAACTCGCTCGGCTACCCGTTCTACATCCTCGGCGGCATCCTCGTCCCGGTCGCGGCACTGCCCGGCTGGCTGCATCCGCTCAGCCGCGCCGTGTTCCTGTCCTGGAGCGCGGACCTGTTGCGCGGCGCCGTGCGCGGTGAGGCCCACGGCTGGGCCTGGTCGGTCGCGGCGATCCTCGGGCTCGGCACGGCGGCGATGGCCGCGGGGCTGTGGCTGACGCGCCGCTACGTGGACCAAGCCCGCCGGGAAGGGACGGTGGGCTTCGCATGAGGGACGTGCTCCGGATCGTCCGAGAGTCGCTGGTGCTGGGGCTCGCCGAGATGGGCGCCGTGTACACGTGGCGGACGTGGACGTTCGGCTGGCTCGTGCGGCTGCTCTGCCAGGCCACGTTCTACGCCCTGCTGGGCCGGTACGTCGGCGACGAGGAGACCATGCGGTACGTGCTCGTCGGGAACATCATGGTGCTCGCCTGCATGGAGTCGGCGATCGTGGTGATCTCGCTGGCCGGCGAGCGGGCCACGGGGACGCTTCCGCTGCTGGCCGTCACGCCGTCCGGCCACCTTCCCGTCTACCTCGGCCGCGGCCTGCAGTGGACGGTGACAGGGCTGGCCAGCTCCCTGATCGCGTGGCTCGCGCTCCCGCCGCTGCTGGGCGTGCCGCTGCCCTGGCCGCGCGCCGCCCTGGCGATCCCGGTCATCGTGGTGATCCTCGTCAGCAGCTACGGGTACGGCTGCGCGCTGGCGGGCATCGCGCTGCGGCTGCACGGCGTGGAGTGGCTGGTGCTGAACTTCGCCTACGGGATCGTGATGACGTTCGGCGGTGTGAACGTCCCGGTCGAGTTCTGGCCCGCGCCGCTGGAGGCCGCGGTGCAGGCGCTGCCGGTCGTGCACGGGCTGGAGGCGGTACGCGGCATCCTCGACGGCGCTCCCGCCGGGCACGTCATGGGACTGCTCGGAGCCGAGGCGCTGGTCGGGGCCTGCTGGTACGCGGTGGCGGCGCTGTCGATGGACCGGCTCGTGTCCGCCGGCCGCCGCGACGGGACCCTGGACCACGCGGGCTGACACGCGTGCTGACATAGGGCCGTGCCCCCGGACCTGCGGGCAGGTCGGGGGGCACGGCACATCGTCAGGCGCCCCGCAGGACGGCTCCGGTGCGGTCGGACGCCGCGGCCACCGCGGCGTCCCGGGCCGCGGAGGCCTCCTCGGCGGTCAGCGTCCGGTCGGGGGCGCGGAACCGCAGCGAGTAGGCCAGGGACTTGCGGCCTTCGCCCACCTGCTCGCCGGTGTACACGTCGAACAGCCGGATCGCCTCCAGGAGGTCGCCGGCGCCGTCGCGGAGCGACGACTCGACCTCGGCGGCCGGGACCGCGGAGTCGACGACCAGCGCGACGTCCTGCACCGCGACCGGGTAGGACGACAGGTGCGGCGCCTCGACCTGCACCGGCTCGCCCAGGCGGCGCAGCTCCAGCTCCATCGCGCACGTCCGGGCGGGCAGCCCGTACGCCTTCGTGACGCGCGGGTGCAGCTCTCCGGCGTGCCCGACGAGCGTGTCGCCGGCGTAGAGGGCGGCACAGCGGCCCGGGTGCCAGGGCGCGTGCTGGTCGGCCTTCACCGTCAGCTCGGCGCCGACCTCGCGCGCCACCGTGCGGGCCGCCTCGATCGCGTCCGCCCACAGGGCCGGCCGGCCCTCGCCCCACCAGCCCGACCGCTCCCGCTCGCCGGACAGCACGACCGCGATCCGGTGCGGCTGGTCCGGGAGCGCCGCCTCCACGGTCGCGATCTCCTCGGCGGTGGGACCGCGGTCCACCGCGAGGATCGGCGCCCGCTCCGGCGCGTCCGGGCGCGGCCGGAACACCACACCGAGCTCGAACAGGGCGGTGTCGGCGAAGCCGCGTCCCACGTTGAGCGCCAGCGCCTTCAGCAGGCCCGGCAGCAGCATGGTGCGCAGCAGCGGCTCCTCCTCCGACATCGGGTTCGCCAGCCGCAGCGCCCGCCTGCGGGCGTCGTCCGCCGGGAGCTGGAGGCCGTCGAGGTCCTTCTCGCTCACGAACGGGAACGCCAGCACCTCCACGTACCCGGCGCCGGCGAGCGCGCGGCCGACCCGGCGGCGCAGCCGCTGCTGGACGGTCAGGCCCTTGCCCGCCGCCGGGCGCGGCGCGCGGACCGGGATGTCCTCGTAGCCCTCCAGCCGGATGACCTCCTCGGCGAGGTCGTTGGGCGCCGTCAGGTCGGGGCGCCAGGACGGCGGCGTCACCGTCAGCACGTCGCCGCCGGTCACCGCGCAGCCGACCTGCTCGAGGCGGCGGACGACCGCGTCCCGCCCGTAGGTCACGCCCGCGACCCGGTCGGGATGCTCGGCGGGCATCGTCACCGTGACCTGCTCGACCGGAGCCTCGGCGTGCGTGACGCCGGGCACGATCTCCGCGCCGCCGAGCTCGGCGAGCATCCGCACGGCCCGGTAGGACGCGTACAGCGGCAGCTCACGGTCGACACCGCGCTCGAACCGGTGGGAGGCCTCGCTGTGCAGCCGGTGACGGCGGCTCATCCGGGCTGTGCCCATGGCGTCGAAGTGCGCGGCCTCGATGACCATGTCGGACGACCGGTCGTCGATCTCGGTCGCGAGCCCGCCCATCGTGCCGGCCATCGAGATCGGCCCCGACTCGTCGGTGATGAGGATGTCGTCGGGGTCGAGGGTCCGCTTGACGTGGTCGAGCGTCTCCAGCTTCTCGCCGGGGGCGGCCCGCCGGACCACGATCGGGCCGGTGAGCTTGTTCCGGTCGAACGCGTGCAGCGGCTGGCCGAGCTCCAGCATCAGGTAGTTGGTGACGTCGACCGCGAGCGACACCGGGCGCATCCCGGCGCGGTGCAGGCGGACCTGCATCCACAGGGGGGTCTGCGCGTCCGGATCGAAGCCGCGCACCTCGCGAAGCACGAACCGGTCGCACGCCGACGGGTCGCCGATGCTCGCCGGATACGCCTCGCCACCGTCCTCCAGCCCCCGCCCACCGCCATCCGACAGACCGGCTCCGCCCGGCTCATCGCCGGGGGGCAGGTCCACGTCCGCCGGGTCCGTGAACGGCACCCCGTACGCGGTGGCCGCCTCCCGGGCGAGGCCGCGGATCGACAGCGCGTAGCCGCGGTCGGGGGTGACGGCGATGTCCAGGATGTCGTCGCGCAGCCCGAGCAGCTTGATCGCGTCCGCGCCGACCGGGACGTCCGGCGCAAGCACCAGGATGCCGCTGTGGTCGTCGCCGATGCCGAGCTCGGTCACCGAGCAGATCATGCCCTCGGACACGTGGCCGTAGGTCTTGCGGGCACCGATCTCGAAGCCGCCCGGCAGCACCCCGCCCGGCAGGACGACCACGACGCGGTCACCGACGGCGAAGTTGGTCGCGCCGCACACGATGTTCTGCGGCTCGCCGGTGCCGTTGGCCGCGCCGACGTCCACCTGGCAGTAGCGGATCGGCTTCTTGAAGCCCGTCAGCTCCTCGATCGCCAGGACCTCGCCGACCACGAGCGGGCCGGCGATGTCGGCGCCGGCCTGCTCGACGGTCTCGACCTCCAGGCCCGCCGCGATCAGCTCGGCGGCCAGCGCGCGGCCCGTGACATCGGCCGGCAGCTCGGCGTACTCGCGCAGCCAGGAAAGCGGGGCGCGCATCAGATCTCCATCCCGAACGGGAGGGCGAACCGCACGTCGCCCTCCACGATGTCGTACATGTCCTCCACACCGTGGCGGAACATCAGCGTCCGCTCGACGCCCAGACCGAACGCCCAGCCGCTGTAGCGGTCCGGGTCGACGCCGCAGGCCACCAGCACCCGCGGGTTCACCATGCCGCAGCCGCCGAGCTCGATCCAGCCCTCCGAGCTGCAGGTGCGGCACGGCTCGGCGCCCCGCTCCGCGGACGCGCCCCGGCACACGAAGCACTGCATGTCGACCTCGGCCGACGGCTCGGTGAACGGGAAGAACGACGGCCGGAACCGCGTCTTCAGGCCCTCGCCGAACATTCCGGCGACGAAGGCGTCGATGCCGCCGCGCAGGTCGGCCATCGTCAGGCCCTCGTCGACGGCCAGGCCCTCCAGCTGGTGGAAGACGGGGGCGTGCGTGGCGTCCAGCTCGTCGGTGCGGAACGTGCGCCCCGGCGCCACCACGTACACCGGCAGCGGCCTCGACAGCAGCGACCTGATCTGCATCGGCGAGGTGTGCGTCCGCATCACCAGGCCGGACTCCTCCGACTCGACGAAGAACGTGTCCTGCATCGTGCGGGCCGGGTGGTCGGGCAGGAAGTTGAGCGCGTCGAAGTTGTACCACTCCGCCTCGACCTCGGGGCCCTCGGAGACCTCGAAGCCCATCGCGACGAAGACGTCGGCCATCCGCTCCTGCATCGTGGTCAGCGGATGCCGGGCCCCGCGCGGGGCGCGGTCCCACGGCAGCGTGACGTCGACGGTCTCCTCGACGAGGACCCGCCGGTCGCGTTCCTCCTCCAGCTCGGCCTGGCGCTCCTTGAGCGCCGCGGACACCGCCCCGCGGGCGGCGCCGATGCGCTTGCCGGCGTCGGCGCGGGCCGCGGGCGGCAGCGCGCCGATCTCGCGGTTGGCGAGGGCCAGCGGGGAACGGTCGCCGGCGTGCGCCAGGCGGACCTGCTTCAGCGCGTCGAGGTCGGGCGCCGCGGCGATGGCCGCGAGCGCCTCGTCACGGGCCCGCTCCAGCTCTTCCGGCTGCAGCGCGGACACCTCGACGGGGTCATAGGACTTGTTGGGTGCAGACATGGTGGTGTGATCGACTCCGGTCGGCGTGGGACGCCCGCAGTCTAGTCCGCGGGCGATGAAGATCCGGAAAGCGTGCGCGTGACGCGCTGGCCCGATCGGGGACCGCCGGCCGGTGTGCTCCGGCGCGTGCGCCGGGCTCAGCCGGCGTAGTCGGGGGCCCCCGCGGGCACGGTAAATCGGAACTCGGCGCCGCCGCCGGGCGCCCGCCGCACCGAGATCACGCCGCCGTGCGCCTCGACGAGGCCCTTGACGATGTAGAGCCCGAGACCGGTGCCGCCGCGGCGGTTGCCGCCGGGACCGCGCCAGAACTGCCGGAAGACGCGCTGGGCGGCCTCGGGCGGGATGCCCTCGCCCTCGTCGCGCACCGACACGGCGGCTCCCTCCTTGTGCGCGTCCGGCTCCACCACAATCGTGACAGTACCCGCTCCGTGCCGCACGGCGTTTTCCACGAGGTTGCCGAGGATCTGGTCCATCTTGTCCGGGTCGAGCCACATCTCGGGCAGCTCGCCGCGCGACTCGAACCGGAAGCGGTCCTCCGGCTCACCGGCCGCGACCCGGCCCGCGATCACCTTGCGGACCCCTTCGGGCAGGTCGACGACCTGGCGGTGCATCTCCAGCCGGCCCGCCTCGATGCGGGACACGTCCAGCAGCTCGGTGATCAGCCGGGTGACCCGGTCGGCGTCGGCGTTGACGGTCTCCAGCATCACCCGCTTCTGGTCGTCGTTGAAGCGGTGCCATTTGGCCAGCAGCGTCGCGGTGAACCCCTTGACGCTCGTCAGCGGGGAGCGCAGCTCGTGGGCGACGGTGGAGACGAGGTCGGCGCGGTCGCGCTCCTGGCGGGCGCGGTGCAGGGCGTCGCGCAGGCACACCGTGAACCGTTCCACACGGCCGTCACGGTCGCGCCGGTACGCGGCCGTGACCAGCACCTCCGCGCCGTCGGCCAGGAACAGCGAGCGCTCGGGGTGGCGCGTGCGGGTGCACAGGCCGTCGTAGGGGGCCAGGCACTTCCACCAGTCGCGGCCCTCGGCGTCGTGCAGCGGCAGGACGTCGCGGAAGTCGCGGCCCAGGGCGGACGCCGCGGGGACGCCGGTGATGCGCACCGCGGCGGCGTTGAACACCGCCACGCGGGCGTCCCGGCCGGCGACCATCAGCCCGTCGGGCAGGTCGTCCGCCGCACCCCACTCGAGCCCCGGCCCGGACCCCTGCTCGGGTACGCGCGCGGCCACGAGAGGGGGTTCCTCTCCGCCCACAGCGGCCTCCACAACACCGATGAGAACGCGGCCTGTCGAAAAGAGACTCTAGCCGGAGTCGGTCACCTTGCGGGACCCGGAAACCGCCCCGCGGCAAGGGATCTGTGGCCCTCGGGCGGGGTGCCGCCCACTCCGGAGGGCGGCTTCACCTGGGCACCTACCGGGAGGAGGTCGGGAAATCCTCGGCGGCGAACGCCGCCTCGGCGTCGCGGTGGATCGCGAACACCCGGTGCAGCCCGGTGATGCGCAGCAGGCGCAGCTGCGCGGGGCGTACCCCGGCGAGGACGATCTCGCCGCCGGCCGCCGCGATCTGGTTGTGCGCGGCGACGAGCGCGCCGAGCCCGGCCGCGTCGCAGAAGGGGACGGCGGCGAAGTCGGCCACCAGCCGGCGCCGGCCCGTCCCCCGCATGTCGCCGTGCACCTGGACGAGCCCCTCGCGCAGCGGACCGGCCGTGCGCAGGTCGATCTCCCCGGCGACCGCGACGGCGACCGTGTCGCCGCGCACCTGGGAGATCTCGATCCGCAGCCCGCCGGCCGCGGCGGGCGGAGCCGGCACGCCCGGGACGGCGGGCGCCCGGACCGCACCGGCCCGGCATCGCACCTCCGGTGCCGGCCGGCCCGGCCTCCGGGCCCGCCCGGTCTCCTCGATCATCACGCCCCCAACTCCGTGCGGCATCGTCGCCGCACTGGTCAACCCACTGATCAACACGGTAGGCACGGGACGGGACGACATGATCCGTCGCCGGTCCCGGGTTCCCCTCCTACCCGCGGACGAGTCCCCCGCGGCGGCGGCCCCCCGGCCTCCGTCCGCGTACAGACCATCCTCCCAGCCCACCGGCCGGGAAACGGCGCCCTCGGCGACCGCTTGCGGCCATTCGATCACGGAATGCATCGAACCTCCGCGACCGTTCACACGTTGCGGCGCCGCGCCCGCCACGCGCTGCGCCCGCGTCCCTACGCGCTGCGCTGGGCGCGGGCCGACGCATAGAGGCATACGGCCGCGGCCGTCGCCAGGTTCAGGCTCTCGGCTCGCCCGTGGATCGGCACGCGGACGGCCTCGTCCACGTGCCGGAGGATCTCCTCCGGGAGCCCCCACGCCTCGTTCCCGAACACCCAGGCGGTGGGGCGGGTGAGCAGGCCGTCGTCGATCGCCTCGTCCAGGGTGCGGTCGCCCGCCCCGTCGGCGGCGAGGACCGTGAGGCCGGCGCTCCTCAGCTCGGGGATCAGCGTGTCGAACCGCGGGCCGACGACGACCGGCAGGTGGAACAGGCTGCCCGCCGACGCGCGGACGCACTTGCCGTTGTAGGGGTCGACGGACGCGTCGGTGAACACCACCGTCTCCGAGCCCGCCGCGTCGGCGGTGCGCAGGACCGTCCCGGCGTTGCCCGGGTCGCGGACGTGCGCGAGCACGGTCACCAGCCGGGGCGCGGCCTCCAGGGCCTTCTCCAGCGGGACGTCCACGAACTCGCAGACCGCCAGCAGCCCCTGCGGGGTGACGGTCTGCGCGAGCTCCGCCATGACCTCGCCGCTGACGCGCAGCACCGGCGCGCCGGCCTGCTCGGCGGCGAGGACCAGTTCGGGGTGGCGGGTCTCCGCCTCGGCCGTGGTGAACAGCTCGGCGAGCCCGCCGGGGATCTCCAGCGCCTCCCGCACCGCCTGCGGCCCCTCGGCGAGGAACCGGTTCTCGCGGCGCCGGAAGGCGCGCTTGGCGAGCCGGCGAGCGGCCTTCACCCGCGGTGATCGGAGGGAGGTCAGCTCGCGGCCCGCCATGTCGCCCTGTTCGCCCGATGCCCGGAGACCCGGATCAGGCGGCCTCCGAGCCCTCGGCCGGGAGCGCGTCCTTGGCGACCTTGACCAGGGCGGCGAACGCCGGGGCGTCGTTGACGGCCAGCTCGGCGAGCATGCGCCGGTCGACCTCGATCTCGGCGGCCTTCAGGCCCTGGATGAACCGGTTGTAGGTGATGCCGTTGGCGCGGGCCGCGGCGTTGATCCGCTGGATCCACAGCCGGCGGAACTGGCCCTTGCGGTCCTTGCGGTCCCGGAACGCGTAGGTCATCGAGTGGAGCTGCTGCTCCTTGGCCTTGCGGTACAGGCGCGAACGCTGACCGCGGTAGCCACTCGACCGCTCCAGGACGACCCGACGCTTCTTGGCGGCGTTGACCGCCCGCTTCACGCGTGCCACGTGCTGAACTCCTTCGTGGGGGCCGGGGCCGCATGGCCTCGGCCGGTCGCTGATGTGCCTGGTCGAGTGCTACTTGCGCAGCAGCTTCTTGATGTTCTTGGCGTCGGCGTCGGCCACCACGGCCGGTCCGTCGAGGCGCCGGGTCCGCTTCGAGGGCTTGTGCTCGAGCAGGTGGTTGCGGTTGGCGCGGCGGCGCATCACCTTGCCGGAGCCGGTCAGCTTGAAGCGCTTCTTGGCACCGCTGTGGGTCTTGGTCTTCGGCATGGTCGCCGTCGTCTCCCTCTATCCCGGCCTCCGTGCGGATCAGCACGGAGGCATACCTGATCGGCACATCACACGTGGTACGCGGACGCGCCGGGTCAGGCTTCAATGTACGTGCGCCGCGACCCCGCCGAACCGCGAGGTCGCGGTGTCGGGGCCGCCGCGGGGGCGGATCCCCGGACGGAGCGTCAGGCGGTCTCGGTCTCCTGCCCGCGCGCCGTCTTCTTCTTGTGCGGACCGATCACCATGATCATATTCCGGCCGTCCTGCTTGGGCCGCGACTCGACGAAGCCGAGTTCCTCGACGTCGTCGGCGAGCCGCTGCAGCAGCCGGTACCCGAGCTCGGGACGGGACTGCTCACGACCACGGAACATGATCGTGACCTTCACCTTGTCCCCGGCCTTGAGGAACCGCACCACGTGACCCTTCTTGGTCTCGTAGTCGTGCGGGTCGATCTTCGGGCGGAGCTTGATCTCCTTGATGACCGTGTGCGCCTGGTTCTTCCGCGCCTCACGCGCCTTCATCGCGGACTCGTACTTGAACTTGCCGTAGTCCATGAGCCTCGCGACGGGCGGACGCGCGGTGGGCGCCACCTCGACGAGGTCGAGGTCCGACTCACGCGCGATCTCCAGGGCCTTGGCGATGGGCACGATGCCCACCTGTTCGCCGTTCGGGCCGACGAGCCGGACCTCGGGCACGCGAATGCGGTCGTTGATACGCGGTTCGGCGCTGATGGGACCTCCTTGGGGCCGTTCTCAAGTTCGTTGGACCGGTCGTACCCCAAGGCTTCCACGAGAAAAGCCCCGCACGACTCGCGCACGGGGCCACCTTCGGTCTCCCAGGACGGCCGGGCCGTCCTGGGATGACGACGGGACGGGCACCGAGCGCCCGTTCGCCGGACCGAGGACCCACCGGCTTCGAGCCGGTCAGGTGGGAGGCGGCCTCCGCTTGCGCGCCCGGCACACGCCACCATCTGGTCGCGCGCACAGGGCCGGTCGGCCACCAAGACTACCACCTGGCGGAACCTGATGCGCCATACCGAATCACCCGTGCGGGCCGTGCGCCGCACAGGAGCATGCGTGGGATACGCCTCATGTCCCAACGCCCCGGAACGTCCAGGGATTCCCGGTCCCGGCGGCGGGCCGCGCGGGGTGACGGTGTTCTGGCGCGGCCGGTCTCTCGGCGTCCCGGGCACCGGCTTGTTACGGTGGAGCGGAGACGGCCCGGTGGAGCCCGGCACCAGGGAGGTAGTCCCCGCGATGCCCTCGGTCGAGGCCGGCGCCGCCGGCCCCCTCACCGCTTTGTCACCGATCGCGCTGCAGTTCGCCCAGAAGGCCTTCATCGTGTCCGGCGGGCGGCTGCTGATGGTCCGCAAGTCGGCGGCCGACCCGTTCCATCCCGGCCGCTGGGAGGTTCCCGGCGGGCGGCTGGAGACCGAGGCCGACCTCGACCTGGACGACCACGTCCGCCGCGAGGTGTGGGAGGAGGTCGGCCTCAAGATCGATCCCGGGCCGCCGTTCCACCTGTGGCAGTGGTTCATGCCGGGCACCGGTCCGGGCGGCGGGCAGATCCGGGTGGTGGCCGTCGCGCGGCGCTGCCGGCCGGTCACGCTGGACGCCACGCTGGAGAACCAGGACGGGGGAGACCATCTGGACGGCTGCGCCTGGGTGCCGCTCGGCGAGGTCGGCGGCTACGACCTCATCCCGAGCCTGCGGCCGGTGATGCGGGCGTTCCTGAACCCGGCGGGCTGACCCGGCCCATGCTCCCGTCCCGGTCGCCCGCCGAGTGGCCGGGCCTCGGCGGGGCTGCGGAACGGCGCTTCCGCCTCTTCGTGGTCGGGGACGCCGGGATCGAGGTCCGCGCGTCGCTCCCGGACGTGCGGTTCGCCGATGTGCGCGCCGACCGGCTCACCTACGCCCCGGCCGAGGCCATGGTCGCCGGGACGGCGGTGAACCTGGCCCGATGCGCGACGGAGTACTTCCGCGAGGTCGGGGTGCTGGCCAAGGTCGGCGACGACGGCTACACGGCGGTGATCCGCGAGGAACTGCGCCGGCTCGGCGCGGGCGACCACCTGCGCATCGAGCGCGGTGTCCCGAACGGGGTGTCGGTGATGCTGCGGGACCGCCCCCGCGACGGAGGTGCCGGTGTGCGGCTGCTGGTCGTCCAGGACGAGCCGCCGGGGCGGCGCCTCACCCCCGCCGACGTGCGCACGGCCGCGACCGGGATCGAGTGCGCCGACGTGCTGGCGCTGGACGGGTACTCGCTGCTGTCCCCGGTCTCCCGGGACGCGCTCCTCGAGGCGGTGCGCGTGGCCCGCGCGGCGGGCACGCGGGTCGCGTTCGATCTCGTCCCGCACGACGTGGATGCGCGGCTCCCCGCGTCCGCCGTGCTGCCGATGCTGGAGTCGGCGGACCTCGTCATCTCGGAGGTGCACACGCTCGCGCGGCTGCTGGGGTGTCCGGCGCCTTCCCGCGGACGTGAACTCAGGGCGCTGCTTCCGGTGATCGACGAGGCCGTGCGAGGCCGTCCGCTGTGGCTGCTGCGGTTCGGCGCGACGTCCCTGGAACGCGTGCTCGCCCACCAGAGGGGTCGGTCGGCGCTGGAGTACCCGACCGGCTACACCACCGGTGTGGAGCGCGCGGGTTTCGGTGACCGGATGGCGGCGTGCGAGCTCTACTGGTGGCTTTCGGGCGGCTGACCCCCGTCCGGCAGGGCGGCCGCCGCGGCGCGCATCGCCGCGAGGGTCCGCAGGAAACGGCGCCTGCTGGGGGGCAGCCCGAACGTCTCCTGCCAGCGCCACGCCGTCCGTTCGCCGGGAGCCGTCACGGCCCAGCGCAGGAACTGGCTCCGCACACCGTCGCCCGGATGGACGGTCGCGAGCCCGTTCTCCTCGACCAGCAGGTAGGACCGGCCGGTGCGGAAGCAGGCCCGCAGGGCCGCGTGATCGGCCGGGGTCCCGGGACGTCCCTCGCGCTCGACCACCGCCCGCACGCCCGGTGTCCCCGGCATGAGGTGCCAGTGCGCGTGGTCGATGCAGGCGCCGCCGCCCTGCGGGGTCGCCGGGCCGTGCTCGAATAGGAGCAGCTCGCCGGTGCCGTACGCCTCGCGGTAGAGACGGGCGAGGCTGTCCCGCCACCGCAGTGCGCGCCGCCACATCTCCGGGCCGAAGTCGCCCGCGCACTGGTGGTGGTCGCGGGTCACCAGGAGCACGTGCCCTTCGGCCAGCGGCGCGACGTCCGGGATCAGGAGGAAGCCGCGGTCGGCCGCGATGACACCCGACTCACCGGGCAGCCCCGCCATCGCGTTGAACCGGAACCGCAGCGGCGGGCACAGGACGCACTCGTGACCGGCCTCCTCCACCACCGTCGGCTCGGCCACGCCTCCTCCAGCTCACGGACCCGCTGACCTCGTCCTCCAGCGTTCCCGGGGCGCCGCGGCGAAGAACCCGCGGGGTACAAAGCCTGGCCCCGCGGGAACACCTTGAACGAAGGCACCATCGTGAACCAGACACCTCCGCTCCCCGCACCGGCGCACGGCGCCGACACCCCCGTCATCGACATGGCCGTGCTCGCGACCAGGCTGAACGAGTCGCTGGACGTCCTGCGCGACACCTACGCGCCCGCGCTCGGCACCGGCGGGGGCTGGTACCACGAGCTGGCCCGGCCCGAACCCGGCACGACCGCGACCGCGCTCGGCCTGCTGGCGTTCGTGGAGACGGGGCGCACGTTCGAGTACTTCGACGAGGGGCTGGCATTCCTCGCCGACCGGCAGACCGCCTCCGCGGATCCGCTGCGGGACGGCGGCTGGGCCACCAAGACGAGCCTCGGCATCCCGGTGGTCGAGGCGACCGGCTGGATCGCGCGGTTCCTGGCCCGCGCCCGCTGCGACCTGCGCGACGACGCCCCCGACCTCAAGCGCGCCTACCACTGGCTGCTGCACAACCAGAACCCGGACGGCGGATGGGGCTCGCTGCGCGGCTGCCCGTCCCGGGTGTGGCTGACCTGCCTGGCGCTGCGCGCGCTCAGCCAGCTCAACCCCTACGACCCCGCGGTGGACCGGGGCGTGGAGTGGCTGACGGCCGACCGGACCGCGCACCGTCCCGCGTGGGGACCGACGCAGGCGTCCCGTCCCACCGTCACGCACACGGCGTTCGCGCTGGTGACGCTCGCCGAGGCGCGCCCCGGGCTGCGCACCGAGCGGCTGCTGGACGCCTACGACTGGCTGCTCGCCCACCTCGATCCGGGCGACGACCACACGTGGATCGAGACCTACGACGTCTCGCCGCACGGGACCGGGTCCGAGCCGGTGTGGCGCCTCGCCCTGTGGCACTACGGGCTGCCGATCGCGCTCACCGCGCTGCTGCGCGATCCGCGGGGCCCGCACGGCCCGGTCGTCGCCCGCGCCTTCCGGACGCTCGTGCGCGGAGAGATCGCCGACGCGCGCTGGAACGGCTACCCCGGAAGCGGGCGGACGTCGCTGTGGACGCTGTGGTGGCGCCTGGAGACCCTGATCGCGCTGTCCCGGCTCCCGCTCGCCGGGAACGCCGACGTCCTGCACTGGCTGCCGGACGCGACGGTCGTGCAGCGCTCCCACGCGCGGGAGCGCCCGCTGGCCGACCTCCTGCCGCGGCGGCGGCTCATCGACCCGGCCGGGCTCGTCCGGCGGCACTGGGCGGCGTGCCTGCTGAGCATGGTGTGCGCGGGCAGCCTGCTGGGCGTCGGCGCGGGCCTGTGGGGGTGGAAGGACTTCTGGCTGAGCGTGATCCTGCCCATCATCCTCACCAGCATCGACGAGTCGGTGAAGCGGCGCCGCACCCCGCGGGCCCCGCCACCCTGACCGGCGCCCGCGCCGGCCTGAGCTCCGTCCCGGGCGGGGCTCAGGCCCGGCGGGCCAGCTCGGCCTCGCCCGCGGCGCGCATCGCGGCGACGGGCACGTCGTCGCGGCCGGTCATCAGCTCCACCTGCCGCACGGCCTGGTGCAGGAGCATCGCGAAACCACCGACCACGGTCCCGCCGGCCCGCCTTACCGCCGCCGCGAGCGCCGTGGGCCACGGCGCGTACACGACGTCGAACAGGGCGGCGGCGGACGCCGCCACCGGCTCGGCGAACGCGTCGCCCGCGCGTCCGGGCAGCGTCGACACCACCAGCTCCGCGGGCAGGTGCGCGGGCACCCGGTCGAGCGGGACGACGCGGACCGCCAGCCCGGACCGCTCCCCCACCTCGGCGGCGCCGGCGGCCCGCTCCGGCGTGCGCGCCGCGAGCACCGCCTCGCGCGTCCCGAGCCCGGCGAGCGCTGCGAGCGCGGACGCCGCGGTGGCGCCGCCGCCCAGCACCAGCGCCGACGCGGGCGCCTTCACGCCCGCCTCGGCGAGCGCCGCCTCGATGCCGTACACGTCGGTGTTGTCGCCGTGCCGGCGCCCGTCCCGCAGAAGGATGGTGTTCACGCCGCCGACGTTCACCGCCAGGTCCGACACCGTGTCCACCAGGCTCAGCGCGACGCGCTTCAGCGGCATCGTCAGCGACAGCCCGGCCCACTCCGGGCCGAGCCCGCCCAGCAGTTCGGCCAGATCGTCCTCGCCGCATTCGAAGGCGTCGTAGGACCACGCGTCCAGCCCCATCGCCGCGTACGCCGCCCGGTGCAGCACCGGCGACAGCGAATGCGCGATCGGTGATCCCAGGACAGCCGCACGGCGGCGGGCCGTCTCCTCCGTCACTGGCCCGGGTGCGCTTTCTGCCAGGCCCGGAACTCCTTCTCGATCGCCTGCCGCTCCGGCTCCGTCGTGGCGAACTTGGTGATCTTGTTCGTCGGGTCGGTCGCGATGAAGTACAGCCACGTCCCGTCCTTCGGCGCGAGCGCCGCCTCGATCGCGTCGGGTCCGGGGTTGGCGATCGGGCCTGGCGGGAGCCCCTTGTTCGTGTAGGTGTTGTAGGGCGAGTCGACTCTGAGGTCCTCGTTGGTCACGGTGAGGGTGCGCTTGTTGAGCGCGTACAGCACCGTGGTGTCGAACTGCAGCGGCATGCCCTTCGCCACCCGGTTGTAGATCACCCGGCTGATCTTGGGCAGGTCGCTCGGCTTGCCGCCCTCCGCCTGGATCAGGCTGGCGAGCGTGATGACGGTCGCGGGGCTCATCTTCGCCTCGCGCGCCTTCGCGACGAGGTCGACGCTGGACGCCTCCTGGTTGAACCGCCCCACCATCTGCTTGAGGATCTGCGCGGCCGTGCCGTTCGGGTCCAGGTCGTAGCGGCCCGGGTAGAGGTACCCCTCCACCCTGCCCTTCGCGTACGAGGGCAGCCCGAGCCCCTGCGGCTTCTTCGCGGCGGCCTGGAACTCCTTGACGGAGATGCCGGTCTTCTTCGCCAGCAGCTCGAAGACCTCGATGGCACGCCGGCCCTCGGGGATCGTGATCTGGT
Organism: Actinomadura sp. B10D3; assembly: GCF_039871695.1. Classification (NCBI taxonomy): domain Bacteria; kingdom Bacillati; phylum Actinomycetota; class Actinomycetes; order Streptosporangiales; family Thermomonosporaceae; genus Actinomadura; species Actinomadura sp. B10D3. The sequence continues at coordinate 108,147 of NZ_JBDPLY010000025.1, read as the reverse complement.
TCCCCGCCCGCGACTTCGGGTCGAGCAGCAGCGCCATGGCCGCGGCCGACGACATCTTCAGCCGCATCTGGTAGAAGCCCGGCTGGATGCTGGAGGCCTTCGTCTCCTTGTTGTAGGCCTTCACGAACGCGCGGGAGCTCTTCACCACGCGATGCTCCTCCAGCGTCGCGCCGATCACCGAGCCGCTCGCGCCGTCCTTGATCTGGACCGTGACCTTCCCGGCGCCCTGGCCGTCGTAGTCCGGCGGATGCCACTTGTTGTCGAGCCACGCGTAGCCGAGGACGCCGCCGGTGCCGAAGACCGCCACCAGGAACGCCATCGCGAACAGGGCGGCAGCCCGGCCGTTGCGCCGGCGCCGCTTCTGCTTCTTGCGGACGCGCCGCTGCTCCCGCCTGCCGGGACGTTCGCCTGGCGGCGGCCCGTCGCCGTACGGATCCGAGAACAGGTCCAAATCGTTCATGAGCTCCCCCGGACGATCTCTCCTGGGGGGCGTCCCGTCAACCGCTCCGCGTCGAGCGCGGCCTGCAGCAGGACCGCCGCGGCGGCCTGGTCGACGACTTTGCGCCGGGCCTGGCCGTGCACTCCGCCGGCGCGCAACCCGCTTTCGGCGGTCACCGTGGTGAGCCGCTCGTCGTGCAGCCGGACCGCCTCCGGGGGGAGCCGGTCGGCGAGCCGGGCGGCGAACCGGCGCGCGGCCTGCGCCGCCGGCCCCTCCCGTCCCGACAGCGACGTGGGGAGGCCGACGACGACCTCGATCGCCTCGTGCTCGGCGACGAGCTCCACCAGCCGGTCGATGTCGCCCTTGCCGCTCTTCACGGTCTCCAGCGGGGAGGCGAGGATGCCGCCCGGATCGCAGCGGGCGACCCCCACCCGCACGCTCCCGACATCGACGCCCAGCCGCACGCCCTGCCTCACGACCCCGCCCCCGTCCGGCGCGGCCGCCTGTCCATGCCCCGTCGTGCCGGCCTCACGCGGCCCCTACGGCTCGCTCGACGGCGGCGAGGGCCTCCTCGACGGCGCCCGGGTCGGCGCCGCCTCCCTGCGCCAGGTCGTCCTTGCCGCCGCCGCCTCCGCCGAGGGCCTTGGCCGCGAGGCCGACGAGCGCGCCCGCCTTGAGGCCGCGGTCGCGGGCCCCCTCGGTGACGGCGACGACCACGACGGGACGGTCCTTCGGCACGCCGGCGACCATCACGACCGCGGGCTTGGCCATGAGCCGGCCGCGGACGTCGACGGCGAGCCTGCGCAGGTCGTCGGCGCCGGTGCCGTCCGGGGCGCGGTGGCTCGCGAACGCGATGCCGTTCACGTCCTTCGCGGACTCGGCCAGCGACCCGGCGATCGCGAGGACCTGCTGGGCGCGGAGCTTCTCCAGCTCCTTCTCCGCGTCGCGGAGCCGCCCGACGACCCCGGAGATGCGCTCGGGCAGCTCCTCCTTGCGCGCCTTCATCTGCTCGGCGAGCTGCGCGACGAGCACGCTCTCGCGGGCCAGGAACCGGAACGCGTCGATGCCGACGAGCGCCTCCACGCGGCGGACCCCGGCGCCGATGGACGACTCGCCCAGCACCTTGATCAGGCCGAGCTGCCCGGACCGGGCGACGTGGGTGCCCCCGCACAGCTCGCGGGAGTAGTCGCCGACCTCGACCACGCGGACCTCGTCGCCGTACTTCTCGCCGAACAGCGCGAGCGCGCCCATCGCGCGGGCCTCGTCGATCGAGGTGTGGAAGGCGCGGACGTCCAGGTCGCCGATCAGCACCTCGTTGACCTCGTCCTCGACGTCCCGGAGCACGCTCGGCGGGACCGCGCCGGACGCGGTGAAGTCGAACCGGAACCGGCCCGGGGAGTTCTCCGAGCCGGCCTGCGCGGCGGACTCGCCGAGCGTCCGGCGGAACCCGGCGTGCACCAGGTGGGTCGCGGTGTGCGAGCGGGAGATCGCGCGGCGCCGCTCGACGTCGACCTCGGCGTAGGCGGTGTCGCCGGCCTGCGCCTCGCCGCTGCGGACGCGCCCGCGGTGCACGATGAGCCCGGCGAGCGGCGCCTGCACGTCCGTCACCTCGATGACGGCGCCGTTGCCGAGCCGGATCACCCCGTGGTCGGCGAGCTGGCCGCCGCCCTCGGCGTAGAACGGGGTGCGGTCGAGGACGACCTCGACCTCGGTGCCCTCCCCGGCCGCCGGCGCGTTGGCTCCGTTGACCAGCAGCCCGACGAGGCGGGCGTCGCCGGCGAGGCTGCCGTACCCGGTGAAGTCGACGCTGCCGCCGGCGCCGGTGAGCAGCTCGTCCAGGACGGAGACGTCGAGGTTGCCGGTCTTCTTGTCGCGGGCGTCCTTCTTGGCGCGGTCCCGCTGCTCCTTCATGAGCCGGCGGAAGCCCTCCTCGTCCACCTGGAGGCCCTGCTCGGACGCCATCTCCAGGGTGAGGTCGATCGGGAAGCCGTAGGTGTCGTGCAGCTTGAACGCCTGCTCGCCGGCCAGCGTCCTGCCGCCGCCGCGCCGGGTCTCCTCCACCGCGGTGTCGAAGATCGCGGTGCCGGTCCGGAGCGTCTGGAGGAAGGAGTCCTCCTCGGCGTCGATGACGGTGTGGATGTTCGCGGCGGTGCGCACCAGCTCCGGGTACTGCTCGCCCATCGCCTGGACCGCGACCGCGGTGAGCTCGTGCATGAGCCCGGCGTCCTGGCCGCCGAGGAGCCGCAGGTTGCGGATGGAGCGGCGCAGGATGCGGCGCAGCACGTAGCCGCGGCCCTCGTTGCCGGGACGGATGCCGTCCGCGACCATCATCGTCCCGCTGCGGACGTGGTCGGCGACGACGCGCAGCGACACGTCGGCGCGGTGGTCGCGGCCGTAGGAGGTGCCGGTCAGGTCCGCGGCGCGGTCGAGGACGCGCCACAGGGTGTCAGTCTCGTAGATGTTGTCGACGCCCTGCAGGATCGCCGCCATGCGCTCCAGGCCCATGCCGGTGTCGATGTTCTTCGCGGGCAGGTCGCCGAGGATCGGGAAGTCGGTCTTGCTCTCCCCCGGGCCCCGCTCGTACTGCATGAAGACGAGGTTCCAGACCTCCAGGTAGCGGTCCTCGTCGGCGACCGGGCCGCCCTCGCGGCCGTACTCGGGGCCGCGGTCGTAGTAGATCTCCGAGCAGGGCCCGCACGGCCCGGGGACGCCCATCGACCAGAAGTTGTCCTCCATGCCGCGCCGCTGGATGCGCTCGAGGGGAACGCCGACCTTGTCGTGCCAGATGTCCTGGGCCTCGTCGTCGTCGGTGAAGACGGTGACCCACAGCTTGTCCTCGGGGAACCCGAAGCCGCCGTCCTGCCTCGGCCGGGTGAGCAGCTCCCAGGCGAACGGGATCGCCTGCTCCTTGAAGTAGTCGCCGATGGAGAAGTTGCCCAGCATCTGGAAGAACGTGGCGTGCCGGGTGGTCTTGCCGACCTCCTCGATGTCCGGCGTCCGCACGCACTTCTGCGCGCTGGTCATCCGCGGGGACGGCGGGGTGCGCTGGCCGAGGAAGTACGGCTTGAACGGGACCATGCCGGCGTTGACCAGCAGCAGGGTCGGGTCCTCGGCGACCAGGCTCGCCGAGGGCACCACCGTGTGCCCGCGCTCCTCGAAGAATGCGAGGAAGCGGCGTGCGACCTCTGCCGACTCCATATCAGTGGCCATCCTTGTCGTTTTCGATGATCGTGTATCGCGCCTTGAGCACCCGGCGGGGCCGGGGACCCTCGGCGTCCGGCGGTTCCTGGTCCATGCGGACGGCCTCGCGCAACTCCTCTTCACGGGCACGCATCTCGGTACGCACGTCCGCGGCGAAATGCCTCAACCGCTCGCCGGCGCCCTGCCCGGTCGACACGGCCCGCGCCGCGACGCCCTCCGGGGACCAGGTGCGCGCGAACCGCTCGACGCGCCGCTTGACCCGGTGCGAGACGTAGACGCCGGCGCCGGCGCCGACCGAGAGCCAGAACAGCCGCTTCATCTGCGTCCCCTACCCGAGGACCGCGCCTGAAGCTCCGGCTTGCCGGAGTGGGCCCGGCCGTCGCCGTCGCGGCTGCCGAGGGCCTTGCGGACACCGTAGGAGAACGCGGCGGCCTTCACCAGCGGCCCGCCGACCACCGACGTCATCACGGTGGTCACGGCCGAGACGTTCTGGGTGACGCCGGCGACCTGCTTGGTGATGACGTCGGTGCGGCCGAGCTGCTCGTTCGCGCGCTGCACGGTCCGGGTCATGTCCTCCAGCAGCGGGCCGGCCTGGTCGCCGATGTCGTGGACGACCTCGCTGGCCTCGCCGAGCAGGCGGGAGAGCTTCAGCAGGGTCAGCGCGATGAACGAGACGAGCACCGCCCAGAACACGGCCACGATGAGACCTGCGACCTGTCCACCAGTAAGCATCAGGGCTTTCCGTTCGCGTGAGTCCGGCCCGGGGCCGGGCATGGCTTGACAGACCTTACCGTTACGCCACGCCACTTGGCGGGAGCACCGGCCGGTGGGGATCCATCTTCACCGGTCCGCGGCGCCGCGCAGCACGGACCGGATCCGCGCGAGCACCTCGGTGAACCGGGACTCGGCTCCGTGCCTGGTCGGGCGATAGTACTCCCGTCCGTCCACGGTGTCGGGGGCGTACTGCTGCTTCACCACGCCGCCGGGGTGGTCGTGGGCGTACTTGTAGCCCGCCCCGTGCCCTATCTTCGCGGCGCCCTTGTAGTGCGCGTCGCGCAGATGCCCGGGGACCGGGCCCGCGAGGCCCTGGCGGACGTCGCCGAGCGCCCCGTCCACCGCCATGACCACCGCGTTGGACTTGGGCGCCAGGGACAGGTGGATCACCGCCTGGGCCAGGTTGATGCGGGCCTCGGGCAGCCCGACGAACTCCACGGCCTGCGCGGCGGCGACGGCCGTCTGCAGCGCCGTGGGGTCGGCCATGCCGACGTCCTCGCTGGCGTGCACGATCAGCCGCCGGGCGATGAACCGGGCGTCCTCGCCGGCCTCGATCATGCGGGCGAGGTAGTGCAGCGCCGCGTCCACGTCGCTGCCGCGGATGCTCTTGATGAACGCGCTGATGACGTCGTAGTGCTGGTCGCCCTCGCGGTCGTAGCGGACGGCGGCCCGGTCGACGGCCTTCTCCAGCACGTCGGCGTCGATCGCGCCGCCGTCCTCGACGACGAGCGACGCGGCCTCCAGGTAGGTGAGGGTGCGGCGGGCGTCGCCGCCGGCGAGCCGGATGAGGTGGTCCTCGGCGGCGGGGTCGAGGGTGACGGCGCCGCCCAGGCCGCGTTCGTCGGCGAGCGCGCGGCGGACCACCTCGCGCAGGTCGTCCTCGCCGAGCGGCTCCAGGGTCAGCAGCAGCGAGCGCGACAGCAGCGGGCTGATGACGGAGAAGAACGGGTTCTCGGTGGTGGCGCCGATGAAGGAGACCCAGCGGTTCTCGACGGCGGGGAGCAGGGCGTCCTGCTGCGCCTTGTTGAAGCGGTGCACCTCGTCGACGAACAGGACGGTCTGCCGCCCGGTCATGCCGAGCTCGCGCCGCGCGAGGTCGATCTCGGCGCGGACGCGCTTGACGCCGTCGCTGACGGCGGAGATCTCCACGAACCGGCGGGACGTGACGTGGCTGACGACGGTGGCGAGGGTGGTCTTGCCCGTGCCCGGCGGCCCCCACAGCACGAGCGACATGGGCACGTCGCGGTCGACGAGCTGGCGGATCGGCGTGCCGGGGCCGAGCAGGTGGCTCTGGCCGACGACCTCGTCCAGCGCGCGGGGACGCATCCGGACGGCGAGCGGCTGGGCCGCGCCGCCCGGGGCGGGCGCGCCCGATGGCGGGACGGCGCGGCCCGCGGGCCGCGCCGTCCCGCCGGTCTCCGGGGCGTCGAAAAGGCCCTCCGGCTCGCCCGATTCAGCCATGCTGGTCACGCTCCGACACTATCTCGCGGCGCGGACATTCCCGGATGGGAACCCGGGGCCGGCGCCCGGCGTTGGAACAGCCCGGAAGGCGCGTACTGGAGCGTGACGGTGTCAGGTTCGACCCCACGTGGGCGCCACGGGCTGGCCGGTCTGCTCGTGGCGCTGTTCGTCGTGGGCGGGCTGATCTTCAGCTACGGGCTCGGGCACGGGGCTCCGGCGCGAGTGTGCACCCAGCACGCGGTGAGCGTCCCCGTCAGCACCGTTTCCACCGGCACCGGCCACGCACAGCAGGGGGACGGGGCCGGGCCGTCCAGTGGCGCCCACGGCCTCGTGAGCGCGGTGCTCGCCGAGCCGGAGAAGCCACCCGCGCCCGCGCCGATGGACGCCTGCCTGTGCCTGGCCGTGCTCCTGTCCCTGCTGCTCCTCGGGCTGGCCGGCGGGTTCCGCCGGCCGCTCTCGCGTCTGCCGGCACGCGCCGGCTGGGCGCTCGCGCCGCCGCCCGGTGCCTCGGCCGGGGCGGCGTGCGCCCCCACCCTCCAGGTCCTCCGGCTGTGACGGACCGGCCGTAAGGCCGCCGCACCGCCGTGTCGCCCTCTGCGCGATACGGCGCTGCCCTCATGTCCGTATCCGCAGCACCAGTGAGAGGACCGCTCTCATGTCCAAGAGCACCCGTGTCAAGAACGCACGCGACAACGACAGCGCCCGCGCTGAGAACGCTCCTAAGAAGAACGCCCCCAAGAAGAATGCTCTGACGCAGCGCGAGGTCCCCTGGGGCGGCATCGCCTTCTTCGGTGTGATCGGCCTGGTGGCCGTCATCGCCATCGGGTACGCGTTCATGCAGACCAGGACGTCGTCCGCCGACTCACCGTCCATCTCCGGCCTGGTCACCAAGGACGGCCTGAGCAGCGACCACGTCTCCGGCACCGTCGCGTACGACTTCGACCCGCCCATGGGCGGGGACCACAACCCCGTCTGGCAGAACTGCGACGGCCGCGTCTACGACGCGCCGCTGCAGAACGAGAACGCCGTGCACTCCCTGGAGCACGGCGCCGTGTGGATCACCTACCGTCCCGGCCTGGCGGCCGACCAGCTGGAGGCGCTCAAGACCAAGGTGACCGGCACCGACTACACGCTGCTGAGCCCGTACCCGTCCCAGGACTCCCCGGTCACGCTCACCGCTTGGGGAAGGCAGCTCAAGCTCCAGAACGCCACCGACGCCCGGATGGACGCGTTCCTGCGCGCCTTCGTGAAGGGCCCCCAGACGCTCGAGCCGGGCGCGCCCTGCGACGGCGCCAAGGACACCGCGTGAGCGGGAGCACCGCGGCGCCGCGGGGTCGGCGGGTCACCGTCGTCCTCGCGGCGCTCGTCCTGCTCGCCGGCGCCGTCCTGGTGGCGATGGCCGTCGCGCGCTCCGGCCGTCCGGGAACCGACGGCCCGGAGGCCGGGTTCGCCCGCGACATGAGCGCCCACCACGCCCAGGCGGTGCGGATGTCGTTCATCGTCAGGGACCGGACGGACGACGCGGAGGTCAGGCTGCTCGCCTACGACATCATCAACACCCAGTCCGTCCAGATCGGCATGATGACGGCCTGGCTGGACGAATGGGGCCTGCCGCAGGCGGAGCCGTCCGGGCGGATGCGCTGGATGTCCGGGCACGGCGGCCACCGGGGCGGCGGGGACGGCGCGATGCCGGGCATGGCGACGCGCGGGCGGCTCGCCGACCTGGAGAAGGCGTCCGACCGCGCCGCGGAGGTGCTGTTCCTGCGGCTGATGACCGCTCACCATCGGGGCGGCGTGGCGATGGCGCGGGCGGTGCTCGCCCGCACCGGCCACGACCGGGTCCGCCGGCTGGCCGGGACGATGGTGAAGGGCCAGGAGGCGGAGATCAGGCGGATGAACACCCTGCTCCGGGCCCGCGGCGCCGCCGCGGCGTGATCCCGGACAGGCGACCTTCGCGATAGCGCTTGACAGCGGGGACGGTTCGCGGGTCACTGACCACCATGGCTCACAACCTCAGCGGCTACCACCGGGCCCTCGACCTCTTCGAGGGCCTGGTGGCCGGCGTGCCCCGCGACGGGTGGGACGCGCCGTCGCCCTGCGAGGGGTGGACCGCCCGGGACGTCGCCGGCCACGTGGCCGGCGGGCAGTACCTGATCCGGGCGCTGGCCGCGGGGGGACCCGAGCCCGACATCGGCCGCGACCCCGCCAGGTTCGTCACGGGCGACGTGCTGATGAGCTGGCGGACGGCCCGCAAGGAGTGCGCCGCGGCCCTCACCCCGGACGCGCTGGGCGCGCTGATCCCGTTCGGCGCGCTGGGCGAGCTCCCGCTGGGCGACTACCTGGAGGGCTACCTGCTGGAACCGCTGGTGCACGCCTGGGACCTGGCCGTGGCCACCGGCCAGCCGTCCCGCCTCGACCCGGACCTCGTCCACCACGCGTTCGCCACCGCGCAGGTCCTCGCCGCGCCGCTGCGCGCCGCGGGCCGCCTGGCGCCGCCTCTCCGGGCCCCGCGAGGCGCGGACGAGCAGACCCGGATGCTCGCCTTCCTCGGCAGGTCCTGACCAGGGGTCGCCCCCTGGGAGGTCAGGAGAATTCGGCGAGGGTGCGCTCGGCTTCCTCCAGCCAGGCGCGGCGGGCGTCGAGGGCCTCCTCGGCCTCCCGGACGTCCCTCTCTCGGCCGGCCTCGCGGGCCTTGCCGAGGCGCTTCTCCAGCTGCTCGATGGAGCTGCGCAGCTGCCCGACCGTGGCCTCGGCGCGGGCGCGGGCCTCGGGGTTGGTGCGGCGCCACTCGTTCTCCTCGGCGGCGCGGACGGCCTCCTCGATCTTGCGGAGCCGGCCTTCGAGGCGGTCGCGCTGGTCGCGGGGGACCATGCCGGCGGCCTCCCAGCGCTCCTGGATCGCGCGCAGCGCCTGCCGGGCCTGCCGGACGTCCCGGACGGGCAGCAGCCGCTCGGCCTCGGCGAGGATCTTCTCCTTCTCCTCGGCGTGCTCGCGGAACTCGGCGTCGCGCTCGGCGAACGCGGCGCTGCGGGCCTGGAAAAAGGTGTCCTGGGCGCCCTTGAAGCGCGCCCACAGGTCCTCCTCGGCGTCGCGGGAGGCGCGCCCGGCCATCTTCCACCGGCGCATGAGGTCGCGGTATGCGGCGGCCGTCTCGCCCCAGTCGGTGGAGCCGGACATCGACTCGGCCTCGGCGACGAGGCGCTCCTTCTCCCTGCGGGCCTCCTCGCGCTGGTCGTCGAGGGTGGCGAAGTAAACCTTGCGGCGCTTGGTGAAGGCGTTGCGGGCGGCCGACAGCCGCTTCCACAGGGCGGTCTCGGTGGGGCGGTCGATGCGGTCGGCCGCCTTCCACTCCTCGACCAGCTGGCGGAGGCGCTCGCCGCCGTTCTTCCAGTGCGTCTCCTCGACGGCGATGCGCTCGGCCTCGGCGACGATCCGCTCCTTGACCTCGCGGGCCTCGTGGCGGTGCTGCTCGCGCTGGGCCTTGACCTGCTCGCGGCGCCGCCCCACCTCCTCGGTGAGCGCGTCCAGGCGGCGGGTCAGCGCGTCGAGATCGCCGACGGCGTGCGCGTCGGCGACGGCCTCGCGGAGCCGGTCGATGCCCTGCTGGGCCTGGGCGGGCTGCAGGTCGGTGGTGCGGACCCGCTGTTCGAGCAGGCCGATCTCGGTGACGAGCGCGTCGTACTTGCGCTTGAAGTAGGCCAGGGCCTCCTCAGGCGCACCGGCCTGCCAGGACCCGACGACGCGCTCGCCGCCGGCCGTCCTGACGTAGACGGTGCCGTCCTCGTCCACCCGGCCCCAGGGATCGGTCGCGCTGGACACCCTTGCCTCCTGAATCGCGGGTCCGGACGGCTCTCACCTTCCGGACCCTCCACACCTTAGTATCCCGTTCGCCTATTTCCCGGCGATCGTGACGTCCTGGATCTCTACCTTCTTCTTCGGCTTACCGTCGCCCTTCGGGTCCGAACCCGCCTTGGCGACCTTCTGCAGCACGTCCAGCCCCTTCGTGATCTTCCCGAAGACGGTGTAGTCCGGCGGAAGCTGCGAGTCCTTGTAGACCATGAAGAACTGGCTGCCGTTGGAGTCGGGCAGCTGGCTGTGCGCCATGGCGAGCGTTCCCTCGGTGTACATGGCGCCATTGGTGTTCTCGTTGGCGTACTGGTAGCCCGGGCCGCCCGTTCCCTTCGCGGTCGGGTCGCCGCACTGCAGGACGTTCAGGCCGCCGCTCGTGAGCCGGTGGCACGAGGTCTTGTCAAAGAAATTCTTCTGCGCCAGATACGCGAAGGAATTGACCGTGCACGGCGCCTTGTCGGCGTAAAGCTGCATCTCCACGGCGCCCTGATTGGTCTTCACCGTCGTCTGGACGACGCCCTTCTGCGCGGGCGTGGCCGGCGGCGTGCCGAGCCCCTTGGGCGCGCCCTCCCCCGGCGCCTCCTTGTAGGTGCACTTGGGCTCGGCGGCCGTGGACTCGTCGTCCTTGCCGGTGAACACCATGAACGCGACGCCGCCGACGACGATGACCGCCACCCCGGCCGCCGCGCTGATGATCTTGAGTCGGCGCGACCTCGCCGCCTCCTGCGCCTGCCGCTGCTGCTGGCGCTCGTAGCGTTGCCGCGCGAGCTGCTTCTTGCGGTCTTTCCCCGCCACGTACCTCGCCTCTCCGGTGTGATCAGGTGAACGTGCAGCGCATAGTAGCGGTACCGGGGAGTAAAAGCGTCTCGACGTTCAGGGAGCGCTTTCCCGCCGCCCCGCCGCGACCGTGCGCCGGCCGGACCGGCCCGCGGGACCCCCGGCCCGACACGGCGACCGCGCTATCTCGTTCGCGGTGGCCACGGCGGCGCCGGTACCCTCGGACAGGCCCAACCGAGATGGTTCTAAGGAAGGACGACCGTGCTCGTCGCCGGGTTCCCCGCCGGATCGTTCGCCGCGAACTGCTATGTCGTGGCGCCCGCCGCGGGTGAGGAATGCGTGATCATCGACCCCGGCCAGGACGCCGTGGACGGCATCGAGGAGATCCTGCGCGAGCACCGGCTGAAGCCGGTCGCGGTACTGCTCACGCACGGCCACATCGACCACGTGTGGTCGGTGGCCCCGGTGTGCGGCGCCAAGGACGTCCCCGCCTTCATCCATCCGGACGACCGCGACCTGCTCACCGACCCGGCCAAGGGACTGTCGCTGGCCGCCGGGCAGCAGCTGTTCGGGGGCCTCGAGCTGTCGGAGCCGGACGATGTGAAGGAGCTGGCGGACGGGGCCGAGCTGAAGCTGGCGGGGCTGAGCTTCACCGTCGACCACGCACCCGGCCATACACCGGGGTCGGTGACGTTCCGGACTCCGAAGACGGAGCAGATCCCCGACGTGATGTTCACCGGAGACCTGCTCTTCGCCGGCTCCATCGGACGCACCGACCTGCCGGGCGGATCGTACGAGGAGATCCTCGCGAGCCTGTCACGGGTGTGCCTGACCATGCCCGACGAGACGGCCGTCCTGCCCGGCCACGGCGAGCAGACCACAATCGGCCGCGAGAAGGCCACCAATCCGTTCCTGGCGGAGCTGACGCCCGCGGACGGACCCAACAAGGGATTCTGACCAAAAGACCATGAGTTCGAACTTCCGGGCCCCCAAGGGGGTCAGTGAATACGTCCCGCCGCGCGCGGACCTCTTCTACGCCATCCGGGAGGCGTTCGCCGAGCAGGCGAGGCTGGCCGGATACGGCTACCTCGAACTGGCCGTGTTCGAGGACACCAACCTGTTCCGGCGCGGCGTCGGCGAGTCCACCGACGTGGTCTCCAAGGAGATGTACACGTTCGAGGACCGGGGCGGGCGGTCGCTGACGCTGCGGCCCGAGTTCACCGCGTCGGTGCTGCGGTCCGTCCTGGAGCACAACCTGCACAAGGGCGCCCTCCCGGCGAAGGTGTGGACGACCGGGGCGGCGTTCCGCGCCGAGCGACCCCAGCAGGGCCGCTACCGGCAGTTCTACCAGCTCGACCTGGAGGCGATCGGCAGCGAGGACCCGCAGGTCGACGCCGAGACGATCGCGATCGCGTGGAACTGGTACCGGTCCCTCGGGCTGACGCGGGTGCGGCTGCTGCTGAACTCGCTGGGCTGCAAGGAGTGCCGTCCCGCCTACCGTGCCCTGCTGCAGGAGTTCCTGCGCGGCCTGGACCTGGACGACGACACCCGCGCCCGTGTCGAGATCAACCCGCTGCGGGTGCTCGACGACAAGCGCCCCAGGGTGCGCGAGCAGCTCGCCGGCGCCCCCCTGATGGCCGACCACCTGTGCCCGGCGTGCAAGGCGCACCACGACCGGGTCCGCGAGCTGCTCGCCGACCTCGGCATCGCCTGGGAGGACACGCCCACCCTCGTCCGCGGCCTGGACTACTACACCCGCACGACCTACGAGTTCGACCACCCGCTGCTCGGCGCCCAGTCCGGCATCGGCGGCGGCGGCCGGTACGACGGCCTGTCGGAGGACATCGGCGGACCGCCGCTGCCCGGCATCGGGTTCGGGCTCGGCCTGGACCGCACGATCCTGGCGCTGGACGCCGAGTCGCAGGAGGGCGAGGACGCCGCGTTCGCCGCCAAGCCGCGCTGCGAGGCGTTCGGCGTCGCGCTCGGCGACGCCGCGGAGCGGCGCATGTTCGGGCTCGTCGCCGGCCTGCGCCGCGCCGGGATCGCCGCCGACATGGCGTTCGGCGGCAAGAGGCTGAAGGGCGCCATGAAGGACGCGGACCGCTCGGGCGCCCGCTACGCCGTGATCCTCGGGGAGCGAGATATCGCGGACGGCGTCGCCCAGGTCAAGGACCTGGCCGAGGGCGAGCAGACCGCCGTCCCGCTCACCGACCTCATCACGACGTTGAAGGAAAGGCTCTCCACATGATCCGCACCCACGAGGCGGGCACGCTCCGCAAGGAGCACGCCGGGCAGCAGGTCACGCTGGCCGGCTGGGTCGGCCGCCGCCGCGACCACGGCGGCGTCACGTTCATCGACCTGCGGGACGCGTCCGGCACCGCCCAGGTCGTCTTCCGGGAGGAGGACGCGGCGCACGACCTGCGCTCGGAGTTCTGCATCAAGGTCGTCGGCGAGGTCCGCGTCCGGCCGGCGGGCAACGAGAACCCCGAGCTGCCCACCGGCGACATCGAGGTCGCCGCCGCCGAGATCCAGGTGCTGTCGGACGCGGCGCCGCTGCCGTTCCCCATCGAGGGCGACGTCAACGTCAACGAGGAGATCCGGCTCAAGTACCGGTACCTCGACCTGCGCCGCGAGAGCGTCGCGCGGGCGATCAAGGTGCGCTCGGAGGCGTCGTTCCTGACGCACGAGGTGATGCGCGAGCACGGCTTCGTCAACGTCGAGACGCCCACCCTCACCCGGTCCACGCCGGAGGGCGCCCGCGACTTCCTCGTCCCCGTCCGGCTCAAGCCCGGCCACTGGTACGCCCTGCCGCAGTCCCCGCAGCTGTTCAAGCAGCTCCTCATGGTCGGCGGGCTGGAGCGCTACTACCAGATCGCCCGCTGCTACCGGGACGAGGACTTCCGCGCCGACCGGCAGCCGGAGTTCACCCAGATCGACATCGAGATGTCGTTCGCCGGCCAGGACGACGTCCTGGAGGTCGGCGAGGACCTGGTGGCGCGGCTGTGGCAGGAGATCGCCGGGTACGAGATCCCCCGCCCGATCCCCCACATCACCTACGCCGAGGCGATGGCCAGGTACGGCTCCGACAAGCCCGACCTGCGGTTCGGCCTCGAGCTGACCGACATGACCGAGTACTTCTCCGGCACGTCGTTCCGCGTGTTCCAGGCCCCGTACGTCGGCGCCGTGGTCATGCCCGGCGGCGCGTCCCAGACCCGTAGGGAGCTGGACGGCTGGCAGGACTGGGCGAAGGCCCGCGGCGCCCGCGGCCTCGCCTACGTGCTCGTCCAGGAGGACGGGACGCTCGGCGGCCCGGTGGCCAAGAACCTCTCGGACGCCGAGAAGGAGGGCCTCGCCGCGAAGACCGGCGCCGCCCCGGGCGACGCGGTGTTCTTCGGTGCGGGCAAGCGGCACGCCACGCAGGAGCTGCTCGGCGCGGCCCGTCTGGAGATCGGCCGCCGCCGCGGCCTCATCGACGAGTCGGCGTGGAGGTTCGTCTGGGTCGTGGACGCGCCGATCTTCGAGCCGGTTGAGGACGACAAGGGCGAGCAGATCGGCTGGACGTCCGTCCACCACCCGTTCACGGCGCCGAAGCCGGAGTTCGCCGACACCTTCCAGGACGACCCGGGCGGCGCTCTCGCCGACGCCTACGACCTCGTCCTGAACGGCAACGAGATCGGCGGCGGATCCATCCGTATCCACCGCGCGGAGATGCAGCAGCGCGTGTTCGACGTGCTCGGCCTGTCGAAGGAGGAGGCCGAGTCGAAGTTCGGGTTCCTGCTGGAGGCGTTCAAGTTCGGCCCGCCCCCGCACGGCGGCATCGCGTTCGGCTGGGACCGCGTCGTCATGCTGCTCGCCGGGCAGGAGTCGATCCGCGACGTGATCGCGTTCCCGAAGGCGGCCTCCGGCTACGACCCGCTGACCGCGGCGCCGACCCCCATCACCGCGCAGCAGCGCACCGAGGCCGGCGTCGACGTGATCCCCGAGGACGAGCCCGCCGAGGCCTGACCGGAACGCAGGGAGAGCGGCCGCCGGTTCCGGCGGCCGCTTTCTACTGGGTGGCGCCGCTGGTCACCCGGTAGACGTCGTAGACGCCGTCGATCGACCGGACCGCCTTCAGGACGTGGCCGAGATGCTTCGGGTCGCCCATCTCGAAGGTGAAGCGGCTGACGGCGACGCGGTCGCGGGTGGTGGTGACCGACGCCGACAGGATGTTCACGTGCTGGTCCGACAGGACGCGCGTCACGTCCGACAGCAGCCGCGGCCGGTCGAGCGCCTCGACCTGGATGGCGACGAGGAAGACCGAGTCCTCGCCCGGGGACCACTTGACGTCGATCAGCCGGTCCGGCTGCGACTTGAGGCTGGCGACGTTGGCGCAGTCGGCGCGGTGCACGGACACGCCGTGGCCGCGGGTCACGAACCCGACGATGTCGTCGCCCGGCACCGGGGTGCAGCAGCGCGACAGGCGGACCCACACGTCGGGGTCGTCGGCGACGACGACGCCCGGATCGCCGGCGGGCCGGCCCCGCTTGCGGCGGGTCGGCAGCGCGATCTCGGCGAGGTCCTCCTCGGCGCTCTCCACGCCGCCGAGGGCGTCCACGAGCTTCTGGACGACGTGCTGCGCCGACACCTGGCTCTCGCCGACGGCCGCGTACAGCGACGACACGTCCGGGTAGCGCATGTCGCGGGCGAGGGCGAGGAGCGCCTCGCCCGACATCATCCGCTGGAGCGGCATGTTCTGCTTGCGCATCGCGCGGGCGATGGCGTCCTTGCCGGACTCGATCGCGGTGTCGCGGCGCTCCTTGGAGAACCAGTGCTTGATCTTGTTGCGGGCGCGGGCGCTCTTGACGAAGCCGAGCCAGTCGCGGCTCGGGCCGGCGTCCTGCGACTTGGAGGTGAAGACCTCGACGGTGTCGCCGTTGTCGAGGGTCGATTCGAGGGGGACGAGGCGCCCGTTGACGCGGGCGCCGATACATCGGTGCCCGACCTCGGTGTGGATCGCGTACGCGAAGTCGACGGGGGTCGCGCCCTGCGGCAGGGCGATCACGTCGCCCTTCGGGGTGAACACGAACACCTCGGAGACCGACAGGTCGAAGCGCAGCGACTCCAGGAACTCGGCCGGGTCGGCGGTCTCCTTCTGCCAGTCGAGGAGCTGGCGCAGCCACTGCATGTCACCGGCCTTGCGGCCGCCGACCGTCTCCTCCTTGTACTTCCAGTGCGCGGCGACGCCGTACTCGGCCCGGCGGTGCATCCCCCAGGTGCGGATCTGCAGCTCGACGGGCTTGCCCTCGGGGCCGATCACCGTCGTGTGCAGCGACTGGTACATGTTGAACTTCGGCATCGCGATGTAGTCCTTGAACCGGCCGGGGACCGGGTTCCATCGCGCATGGATCGAGCCGAGGGCGGCGTAGCAGTCGCGGACGCTGTCGACGAGGACCCGGATGCCGACCAGGTCGTAGATGTCGTCGAAGGAGACGTCCCGCGCGATCATCTTCTGGTAGATCGAGTAGTAGTGCTTCGGCCGGCCGGTGACGGTGGCCTTGATCCGCGCCTCGCGCAGGTCGGTCGAGACGTTCTCGATGACCTCCTGCAGGTAGACGTCGCGGCGCGGGGCGCGCTCGGACACCAGCCGCGCGATCTCGTCGAACCGCTTGGGGTACATCGTGGCGAACGCGAGGTCCTCCAGCTCCCACTTCAGCGTGTTCATCCCGAGGCGGTGCGCGAGCGGCGCGAACACCTCCAGGGTCTCGCGGGCCTTCTTCTCCTGCTTGTGCCGCGGCATGTAGCGCAGCGTGCGCATGTTGTGCAGCCGGTCGCCGAGCTTGATCACCAGGACGCGGATGTCGCGGGACATCGCCACGACCATCTTGCGGACGGTCTCGGCCTCGGCGGCCTCCCCGTACTTGACCTTGTCGAGCTTGGTGACGCCGTCGACGAGCGCGGCGATCTCGTCGCCGAAGTCGGCGCTCAGCTGGTCGAGGGTGTAGGGGGTGTCCTCGACGGTGTCGTGCAGCAGCGCAGCGCAGAGCGTCTCGGTGTTCATGCCGAGCTCGGCGAGGATGGTGGCGACCGCGAGGGGGTGCGTGATGTACGGGTCGCCGCTCTTGCGCTTCTGGTGGCGGTGGTAGTGCGCGGCCACGTCGTAGGCGCGCTCGATCAGCCGGAGGTCCGCCTTCGGGTGCGTGTTGCGGACCGTCTTGATCAGTGGTTCCAGTACCGGGTTCATAGCGGGGCCGCGCTGGGCGCCCAACCTGGCGAGCCTACGGCGCACCCGGGCGGCGGACGGCGGAATCGTGGCCGGCGTGGGCCTGGACGGGACGGCGGTCTCGGACGCGTCGTCGGCGTCCGCGGGAGTTCCCGCGGCTTCGGCGGGAGGGTCGGTCCGGGGGGTTTGGGCGGGAGGGGCGGGGGTCTCGGGGCCGGTCTCGTCCGAGGCATCGGCCGGGGCGCTCGGCGGGCTCGCCGCGGCGGCCCGCTCGCCGGCTTCGGGCGGCCGGTCATCGCGCGGTGACGCGCGCCGTTCGTCTGCGGCGGCGTTCACCGCGTCGGTCGATACCACCTCACCGGGCACTCAGCCTCCCTGATCACTTGGACGCCGTGTGCTGCCCGCCCCGCGGGCCGCGCCCGTCCCCATCGGACCTCGATGGCGCCAGTGTATCCGGCACCCATTTCGTACTAGACCGTAACCAGGGAATGGACGTCCAGATTCCCCAGCTTGTCGCGCCCGTGCAGGAACGACAGTTCGAGGAGGACCGACAGCCCGACGACGTCGCCACCGCCGCGGCGGACGAGGTCGGCGGCCGCCCTGGCCGTCCCTCCGGTGGCCAGGACGTCGTCGACGATCAGCACACGGTCGCCGGGGTCGAGCGCGTCGAGGTGCATCTCGATCGTCTCGGTCCCGTACTCGAGATCATAGGTCTCCCCGTCCGTCGCCGCGGGCAGTTTCCCCTTCTTGCGCACCGGCACGAAGCCGGCGCCGAAGTGGTAGGCGACGGGGGCGGCGAGGATGAACCCGCGCGCCTCGATCCCGACGATCTTGTCGATGGTGCCGCGGCCGTGGTGGTTGACGACCGCGTCGACCACCCCGGCGAACGCGACGTGGTCGGCCAGCAGGGGCGTGATGTCCTTGAAGACCACGCCCTGCTTGGGGTAGTCGGGGATGTCGCGGATCCGCTCCTGGATCAGCTTGCCGAGGTCCACGCCGAGGGTCTCCCGCCTACTTGCCACCGCGGCGCTGCTGCCTGGTGCCGCGTCTGGGTTGCTGCCTCGTCCCGCTCTGCACGACCTTCCGCACGGTGACGGTGCTGCGGACGTCCGTGGTCGCGCCGGCGTCGTCGGACGGCGCGTCCTCTGGGGCGTCGTCGGACGGGTCGTCGGACGGGTCGCCGGCCCCCCGGGCCCCGGTCTTCACCTTCGCCGTCCTGGCCTGCCGCTTGGCGCTCTGCTCCCGCCGGGCGATGTTCTCCCGGATCTGCTTGAACTTCGGCTCGCGCTCCTTGAACTGGACGAGCAGCGGGGTCGCCACGCAGATCGAGGAGTACGTACCGACGATCATGCCGACGAACAGGGCGAGCGACAGGTCCTTCAGCGTGCCCGCGCCGAACAGCGTGGTACCGATGAACAGGATCGCGCCGACCGGCAGGATCGCGACCAGCGAAGTGTTCAGGGACCGCACCAGGGTGCTGCTGAGCGCCTGGTTGGCGGCCTCGCTGTAGGTCGTCTTGGAGGTCGCGGTGAGCGGCTTGGTGACCTCCTTGATCATGTCGAAGACGACGACCGCGTCGTACAGCGAGTAACCGAGGATGGTCAGGAAGCCGAGCAGCGTGGCCGGGGTGACCTCGAAGCCGGACCAGGCGTAGACACCCGCCGTGATCACCAGGTCGTGGACCAGCGCGACGACCGCGGCCACGGCCATCCGCCACTCGAACGCCACGGACAGATAGGCGATGATCAAGATCATGAAGACGAGCAGCGCCTGCCACGCCTTCTTCTGGATCTGGCCGCCCCACGAGGCGCCGACGACCTGGGTGCTGACCTTGTCCGCCGAGACGTTCAGCTCCTGGGCGACGGTCGACTTGACCTTGGTGACATCCGCGGAGGAGAGGCTCTCGGTCGTCACCCGCCAGTCGCCGCCCGCCTTCTGCACGATGATCTGGTGGACGCCGCCCTCGGCGACGGCACCGCGCACCTGCTCGATCGAGGCGCTCGGCGCCTTGAAGGTGAAGACGGAGCCGCCCTTGAACTCCACGCCGAAGTTGAGGCCCTGGACGAGCAGGCCGGCGATCGAGAGCGCCAGCAGCAGCCCGGAGATCGAGTACCAGACCTTCGGCCGTCCGACGATGTCGGCGCTGATCTCGCCCCGGTAGATCCGGGAGATGATCGCACGCGATCCCATGCTCAGGCCTCCTGGCTCATCTTGCGGGCGGTCGCGGCGGACGTGCCCTGCCCGGCCTTGTGCAGGCGGGTCGGGTCGAGCCCGGACAGCGGATGCCCCCGCCCGAAGAACTTCGTCCGCGACAGCAGCGCGACCAGCGGCTTGGTGAAGAAGAACACGACCACGACGTCGATGAGCGTGGTGAGGCCCATCGCGAACGCGAACCCGGCCACGCCGCCGACCGCGAGGAAGTACAGCACCAGCGCGGCGAGGAAGGTGACGGCGTCGGCGACGAGGATCGTGCGCCGCGCCCGCTTCCAGGCGTTCTCGACCGACGAGCGCAGCCTGCGGCCGGCTCTCAGCTCGTCCCGCAGCCGCTCGAAGTAGACGATGAACGAGTCCGCGGTGATGCCGATGGAGACGATCAGGCCGATGATGTGCGGCAGCGAGAGCCGGAAACCCATCCCCTCACCGAGGATCACCACCGACAGGTAGGTGACGGCCGACGCCACGACCAGGCTGGACACCGCGACCAGACCGAGGCCCCGGTAGTAGAACATGCAGTACAGCACCACCAGGCCGAGGCCGATCGCGCCCGCGATCAGGCCGCCGGTCAGCTGGTCGGAGCCCAGCGTGGACGACACCTCGTCGATGGAACTCTGCGTGAACTCCAGCGGCAGCGCACCGTACTTGAGCACGTTGGCGAGGTCGGTGGCGTACTCCTGGTTGAAGCTGTCGGGCGGGCCGTCGATGCTGGCGGTGCCGCCGGTGATCGGGCCCTCCCGGATCGAGGGCGCCGAGACGACCTGGCCGTCCAGGATGATCGCGACCTGCGCCCGCGGGGAGGACGGGTCCTGCTGGTAGGCCGCGGACGCGTCGGTGGTGACCGCCCCGAAGTCGCGGCCGCCCTTGCCGTCGAACTTCAGCGAGACCGACCAGCTGGCCTTGCCCTGCGTGGAGTCCGGCGGCATCGCCGCGGCCTCGTCGACGTTCTCGCCCAGCGCCCGGACCGGCCCGAGGATGTACTTGGCGACCTGGTCGCTCTCCTCGTCCTGGTCGCAGGCGGCGACGAACTTGCGGTTCGGGTCGTTGGCGCCGGGGGCGCGCCGGTCGCCGTTGTAGCAGTCGAGCGCCTCGAACTGCTTGATGACGGCCTTGTCGGTCACGCCGGGGTAGTCCTGCGCGGGCGCCGCCGGCTGCCCGGACGGCTGGCCCAGCGGCGACGACGCCGACGGCGAGGGCGACGGGGTCCCCGTGCCGGACGGGGAGGGGGTCGGGGCGGTCAGCGCGCCCGACAGGGCCCGACCGCGCGGCGTTGACGACGGCGACCCGGAGGGGGAGGCCGACGCGGACGGCGACGGGCTCTTGCCCTCGTCCTTGCCGCCCTTGCCCTTCTGGGACGGGCTCGCGGACGGCGACGGCGCGGCCCCGGCCGACGGGCGCCCGTCGGCCACCGCGAACACCTGGCGGAACTGCAGCTTCGCCGTCGTGCCGATCAGGTTGACGACGCGGCCCTGCCCCTCACCGGGGACGTTCACCACGATGTTGTTGCTGCCCTGCTTGGTGACCTCGGCGTCGGACACCCCCAAACCGTTGACGCGCTGCGTCATGATCTTGACGGCCTGGTCCATCTGCGAGGCAGGGGGGTTCTTGCCGTTCGACGTCTTGGCCGTGAGCGTCACGGTCGTGCCGCCGGCGAGGTCGAGACCGAGTTTGGGGGTCTTCTGCCCCTGCCAGACCGCGAGTCCTGCCAGGACCGCCATGACCGCGAACAGCGCGAGGAGCGTGCGCCCCGGCTTGGGAGCGTTGTTGGGCGGAGCCACTTGTCGTCGTACTTCCCGTCTTTGTCGTCGCCGTGGGGAGGGTCAGGCGGTCTTGTCCGCCTTGACCTTCGCCTTCCCCTTCGGCTTGGACTCGGGCTCGCCGTCCTCGTCCTCGGTCTCGGCGGCCTCGTCGGCCGCTTCGTCCTTGGACAGGTCGACCTCGGACTCGTTCTTGTCCAGGTCGACGCCCTCGCCGTCCTCGTCCCGGTCGCCGTCCTCCTCGTCGAGCTCGTCGTCGAGGTCCTCGGGCTCCTCGTCCTTGAGGACCTGCATGACGGCCTGCTTGACGAAGCGGACCTCCACACCGTCGGCGATCTCCAGCACGACGCCGTCGTCGTCGACCTCCACGATGGTGGCGCGCATGCCGCTGGTCGTCAGGACGCGGGCCCCCGGCTCCATGGCGTTCTGCATATGCATCTGCTCTTTCCGGCGCTTGCTCTGCGGCCGGATCAGCAGAAAGTAGAAGACCAGAGGAACGGCGAGGAGGAGGAGCAGATTGAATGCCCCGCTGCCGCCCGCGCTCTCCGCGAGAATCATTTCGCTGCCCATTACCGGGGCGTCCTTCCGATGTCGATTGCCCAGCCTGTGACCAAACCGGTCACGTTCACGGGACCGCCGGCTGGAGACGGTGAACCAAGTCCCGGAGTCTAGAGAGTACGCCAGAGACCGGCAACGACGTGACGATCGACGACGCCGGGAAGTTCCCAACCCGTTACCGGATGATCACTGTTCCGGCGCACCGGTGTCCTCTCCCAGATCGAACAGCGTACCCGCCATCGGCGCCGTGGGCGGCTGGGCGAGGCCCAGGTGCGCCCACGCGGCGGGCGTCGCGATCCGCCCGCGCGGCGTCCTGGCGAGCAGCCCCTGCCGGACGAGGAACGGCTCCGCGACGACCTCCACGGTCTCGGGCTCCTCCCCCACCGACACGGCCAGCGTCGACAGGCCCACCGGCCCGCCGCCGAACTTGCGCATCAGCGACTCCAGAACGGAACGGTCGAGCCGGTCGAGGCCCCGTTCGTCCACCTCGTACAACGCGAGGGCCGCGCACGCCGATTCCCGCGTGATCACCCCGTCGGCGCGGACCTCGGCGTAGTCGCGGACGCGGCGCAGCAGCCGGTTGGCGATGCGCGGCGTTCCGCGGGAGCGCCCGGCGACCTCGGCCGCGGCGTCGTCGGAGATCTCCACGTCCAGCAGCCGCGCCGACCGGCGGACGATGACCTCCAGCTCGGCGGGCTCGTAGAAGTCCATGTGCGCGACGAAGCCGAACCTGTCGCGCAGCGGGCCGGGCAGCATCCCCGCCCTCGTTGTGGCCCCCACCAGCGTGAACGGCGCGATGTCCAGGGGGATCGCGGTCGCGCCCGGCCCCTTGCCGACCACGACGTCGACGCGGAAGTCCTCCATGGCCATGTAGAGCATCTCCTCGGCGGGCCGCGCCAGCCGGTGGATCTCGTCCAGGAAGAGGACCTCGCCCTCGGCGAGCGTGGACAGCACGGCCGCGAGGTCGCCGGCGCGCTCGATCGCCGGACCGGAGGAGATCCGCAGCGGCTGCCCCAGCTCCGCCGCGATGATCATGGCGAGGGTGGTCTTGCCGAGCCCCGGCCCGCCGGACAGCAGTACGTGGTCGGGCGTCCGGCCGCGCCGCAGCGCGCTGTGCAGCACGAGCGACAGCTGCTCGCGCACCCGCTCCTGCCCGATGAAGTCGGACAGCTTCTTCGGCCGCAGCGCGGCCTCGATCACCTGCTCCTCGGCTCCCACGGCATCAGCCGAGACAAGCCGCTCCGCATCCTCACTCATCCCTGTTCCCTGTGGGGGGCGACCCCCCACACCCCCCGGTTCGCTGCCGCTCATCCCTGTTCCCTGTGGGGGGCGACCCCCCACACCCCCCGGTTCGCTGCCGCTCATCATTTGCTGAGCTTCTTAAGAGCGGACTTCAGCAACGCTGCGACCGGGGGCGTGGGCCCGCCGTCGAGGTCGGCGGCGACGGCGTCCACGGCGGCGTCGGCGTCCTTGGCGGACCAGCCGAGGTTGACCAGGCCCATCTGGACCTGCTCGCGCCACGGCTCGGCGCGGGCGGGCGCGCGCAGGTCGCCGGCGTCATCGCCGGTGGGGCCGCCGAGGCGGTCCTTCAGTTCCAGGACGATGCGCTGCGCGCCCTTCTTTCCGATGCCCGGCACCTTGGTGAGCGCGGCCGTGTCGTCGGTGGTCACGGCGCGGCGCAGCGCGTTCGGCGTGTGCACGGCCAGCATCGCCAGGGCGAGGCGCGGTCCGACGCCGCTGGCGGTCTGCAGGAGCTCGAACACGGTGCGCTCGTCGTCGTCGGCGAACCCGAAAAGGGTGAGGGAGTCCTCCCGGACGACCAGCGAGGTCGGCACCTTCGCCTCGTCACCGACCCGCAGGCCGGCCAGGGTGGCGGGGGTGCACTGCACCGCCAGGCCGACACCGTGCACGTCGATCACCGCCCCGTCGGGGCCCGCGGCGGCCACCCGGCCGCTGACGAACGCGATCACTGGACGCTTCCTCCTCTGCCTCGTGCGGCGAGCCGCTCCCGTTCGGCCCTGGCCGCCTCCTCGATCCGCGACCGCCGGGCCTGGGCGAGGCGCTGCTGCGCTCCCCCGCGCCACACGTGGCAGATGGCCAGCGCGAGAGCGTCGGCCGCGTCCGCGGGCTTCGGCGCCGTCTCCAGCGACAGCAGCCGGGTCACCATGGCGGTCACCTGCGTCTTGTCGGCGCGGCCGTTCCCGGTGACGGCGGCCTTGGCCTCGCTCGGGGTGTGCAGCGCGACGGGCAGGCCGCGCCGGGCCGCCGCCAGCATGGCGATGCCGGCGGCCTGCGCCGTCCCCATGACGGTCCGGACGTTGTGCTGGGAGAACACGCGCTCGACGGCGACGGCGTCGGGCCGCAGCTCGTCCATGAGCGCCTCGATGCCCGCCTCGATGCCCAGCAGGCGCCGGGCGTGGTCCTCGTCGGGCGCGGTCCGCACGACCGACACGCGCACCAGGTGCAGCCGCCTGCCGGGAGCGCCCTCGACGACCCCCACCCCGCACCGGGTGAGCCCGGGGTCCACCCCCATCACCCGCACGGCCACTCCTTCGATCACCTGTTCGGCCGGACAACGCTATCAACCGGCGCCGCCGGCCAGAAGCAGTCCGGGGAGAACGGCGTGGCCGCGAACGCGGAGACACCGAACGCCGCCGTCCGGAGCGGGCGGCGGCGTTCGCGCGGACGGCGGCGGGTCAGGCGTCGATGGAGGCCATGACCTCGTCGGACACGTCGAAGTTGGCGTAGACGTCCTGGACGTCGTCGGAGTCCTCGAGGGCGTCCAGGAGGCGGAAGACCTTCTTGGCGTTGTCCTCGTCGAGCGGGACGGTGACGCTCGGCAGGAACTTGCTCTCCGCCGACTCGTAGTCGATCCCGGCGTCCACCAGGGCGGTGCGGACCGCGAGCAGGTCGGAGGCCTCGCTGACGACCTCGAGGTTCTCGTCGTCGAGGTCGTTGACCTCTTCGGCGCCGGCGTCGAGGACGGCCATCATCACGTCGTCCTCGCTGGTGCCCGCCTTCGGGACGATCACGACGCCCTTGCGGGCGAACATGTAGGACACCGAGCCCGGGTCGGCGAGGGAGCCGCCGTTGCGGGTGAGGGCGACGCGGACCTCGGACGCGGCCCGGTTGCGGTTGTCGGTCAGGCACTCGATGAGGACGGCGACACCGCCGGGGGCGTAGCCCTCGTAGGTGATGGTCTGCCAGTCGGCGCCCCCGGCCTCCTCACCGGCGCCCCGCTTGCGGGCGCGCTCGATGTTGTCGTTGGGGACGGAGTTCTTCTTGGCCTTGTAGATGGCGTCGTAGAGGGTGGGGTTCGCGTCGGGGTCGCCGCCGCCGGTGCGGGCGGCCACCTCGATGTTCTTGATCAGCTTCGCGAAGAGCTTGCCCCGCTTGGCGTCGAGGGCCGCCTTCTTGTGCTTGGTCGTCGCCCACTTGGAATGGCCGGACATCTGTCAATCCTCCTCTGTGGTCCGGCGCACCAGATCGGCGAAGTAGTGGTGCACGCGGAAGTCGCCTGTCAACTCCGGATGGAACGCGGTCGCCATGAGGCGCCCCTGGCGGACGGCGACGATCCTACCGGCGTTCGGACCGCTCTCCGCGCGTCCGAGGACCTCGACGGCGTCGCCGACGGACTCCACCCAGGGTGCGCGGATGAAAACCGCGTGGTACGGCGTGTCTCCCATACCGGTCAGCGGCACCTCGGCCTCGAAGGAGTCGACCTGCCGGCCGAACGCGTTGCGCCGCACGGTCATGTCGATCCCGCCGACGGTCTCCTGGCCCGCCACGCCGTCCCGGATCCGGTCCGCCAGCATGATCATGCCGGCGCAGGAACCGTACGCGGGCATCCCGGCCTCGATCCGCTTGCGCAGCGGGTCGAGCATGTCGAACGAGCGCGCCAGCCGCCACATCGTGGTGGACTCCCCGCCGGGCAGGACCAGCCCGTCGACCTCCTCCAGCTCGCCGGGGCGGCGCACGGCGAGGGCGCGCGCTCCGGCCGCCTCCAGCGCGTGCGCGTGCTCGCGCACGTCGCCCTGGAGGGCGAGGACACCGATCGTGGGCACAGCTGTCACGTCGAACCTTCCGGGAGTGTGGGGCCGTCTCAACCCTAGACGTTCCTTACAACGCCGCACGACCTGGCGGGTCTTCCCGGGTGCGCGGCCGGCCCCTCGCCGGGTCAGGCGTGCTTGAAGCGGCGAACCGGGAGTTCGAGCGGGAGGAAGCCGTCCTTGCCCCGGTCGGCGATGCCGCGCCCGAACATGTGCGCCTCGGCGAGCGCGAGGCCGAACTCCTCGGGGTCGAACGGCAGCGGGACGTCGGGGGCGCCCGCGTCGATGGCGCGCCAGAACGGCCGCTCGGCGGGCAGCCGCTCGCCCTGGTCGACGACGACGCCGTCCTCGGCCGTGACGAACACGTCGCGGAGCAGCTCGCCGGACTCGTACCAGCGGAACCAGCAGCCGCGAATGACGTTGTGGAGGACGAGCACGCCGCAGCAGGAGCCGGGCAGCGCGGCGGCGGCGGTGTCGGCGATCCGGCGGGCGTCGTCGTCGAGGCAGAACAGCCGCCGGTCGCACAGCAGCAGCGCGCGCTCGAACGCGCCGACGAACAGCTCGTCCTCGTACGGCCAGAGCGCGAAGTCCAGGACCGTGTCGCCGGTCTCGGTGAGGGTGGCCGCGGGATAGAGGCCGCGCGCGATCGTCGCGGCGGTGTCCGGATCGGGCACCAGGCCCGGCCGGAACACCTCGGTGGGTTCACCCGCGCTCGCGCACGCCAGCGCGACCGACCAAGCCATGCTCTCCCCTCCCGCGGCCGGCACCGCCCGGACCGGCCGCGCCGCCAGCGTAAACCCTGGCAGGGTCCGCTGTGGAGAGGGGCGCCCACCTGACCGCCCGGTCACGCGGACCGGGCGGACGCACGCCTCACGGGCGCACGGTCACCGGCGGGGCGTCACCAGCCGCGGCCGGCGAACTTCTGGTCCTCGCCGAGGGAGGCGGCGTTGATGCCGACCATCGCCTCGCCGAGCCCGCGGGACACCTTGGCGATCACGTCGGGGTCGTCGTGGAAGGTGGTGGCCTTCACGATGGCCTCGGCGCGCTGGGCCGGGTTGCCGGACTTGAAGATGCCGGAGCCGACGAAGACGCCCTCGGCGCCGAGCTGCATCATCATCGCGGCGTCGGCCGGGGTGGCGATGCCGCCGGCGGTGAACAGCACGACGGGCAGCTTCCCGGCCTCCGCGACCTCCTTGACGAGCTCGTAGGGGGCCTGGAGCTCCTTGGCCGCGACGTACAGCTCGTCTTCGGGCAGGCTCTGCAACCGGCGGATCTCCTGCCGGATCTTGCGCATGTGGGTCGTGGCGTTGGAGACGTCGCCGGTGCCCGCCTCGCCCTTGGAGCGGATCATCGCCGCTCCCTCGGTGATGCGGCGCAGCGCCTCGCCGAGGCTCGTGGCGCCGCAGACGAACGGGACGGTGAACGCCCACTTGTCGATGTGGTTGTCGTAGTCGGCGGGCGTGAGCACCTCGGACTCGTCGATGTAGTCGACGCCGAGGGCCTGCAGCACCTGCGCCTCGACGAAGTGGCCGATGCGGGCCTTGGCCATGACCGGGATGGACACCGCGCCGATGATCCCGTCGATCATGTCGGGGTCGCTCATCCGGGAGATGCCGCCCTCGGAGCGGATGTCGGCGGGGACCCGCTCCAGGGCCATGACGGCGACCGCCCCGGCGTCTTCGGCGATCTTCGCCTGCTCGGGCGTGACGACGTCCATGATCACGCCGCCCTTGAGCATCTCCGCCATGCCGCGCTTGACGCGGGCGGTCCCGGTCTCGGGCGCGGCGTTCTCAGGAGCGGGAGTGGAAGTGGACACGGGCATTCCTCACGTGACGGACGACAAGTCGTTCTCCATGGTATTGCCTGCTCGCACGACCTCTCGACCCGGCATAGTGTCAACGTGCGGCACCCGCCGCTTACGAAGTGACGGCACGGGGCGGTGCCCGCATGCGCTATGGGGCGTTACGGGGTGTAGGGCTTGCCGTCGTTGACGAGGAGCACCCAGACCTGTCCGGGGGCGAAGTTCATGGGCTTGCCGTCCGCCGTGGTGAAGGTGGTGCCCTTGCCCTCGGACGGCCGCGACCACTTGGCCTTGTAGGACTTCCCGTCGCGCAGGACGACGGCCCGCCCGGTGCCGGTGGTGTGGATCAGGGGCGTGTAGCTGCCGAGGAAGTCATGGAACTTCGACCGGCTGGTCTTGGCGTACTGGATGACGACGGTCTTGCCGCCGAGGCGCCCGCCCTCGGCCGCGCGGTCGGGGCGCCCGCCCCAGCTGGCGAGCCACCGCTTCTCCTTCGCCGACCAGGTGAACCCCATGGTCGCGGCCGGCCACCTCGCGGTGAACGACTTGGTCCGCTTGCCGTCGGCCGGGGCCTCCCCGAAGCGGAAGCCGATGTCGCGCGGCTTGCCGGCCTTCGGGGCGCGCTTCAGCAGGTTCTTGGGGTCGGCGTAGAGGTTGTACGGGATGGGCTTGGCGCCGGACCGGAAGTAGGCGCCGCCCGCCTTCTCCTGCGAGATGTCGTACACCGGCGCCTTCCGGATGTACTTCTTCATTTTGCTCTGGACGCCGGAGAACGCGAACGCGGGACGGCCGAACTGCGGCAGGATGTGCAGGTCGGAGATGCGGGCGCTGCGCACCGGCCCGACGCGCTTCGGCAGCTTGGACGAGTAGACGGCCATCAGCCGCGTCTCGCCGCCCTCGACCTGCTCGACGTAGACGATGTCGGCGTCCTTCACGCCGCTCTGCGGGAACGCGGGCGCGGTGTTCTCGATCTTGACGGCGAGGACGGGGTTGTCCAGGCCCTTCCGGCCGCCGGTGAACGGGTGCGTCGCGGGCTCGGGCGTCCCGCTCTCCCGGGGCGAGCCGGTGCTCTTCGGCGGCGGCGCCGACTTCGGGCCCTCGGAGTCCGAGCAGGCCTGCAGCGCGGCGCCGGCGACGAGGACGCCGAGACCCGCGGCCACGCGGCCCGGGACGGTGCCCCTTACGGAACGCACGATGTACCCCTCCCTTGGACGGTCTGCCAGAGGGTAGCGAACGTGGTCGGGTGCGCCGCCCCGTCCAGCGGTACGGCCGGCGCCGCCGGTGTGATCAAAGCGACGGTCAGATTCCGGGCGGATCGTCGTCGATCTCGAAGAAGTCGGGCAGCGGGGCGCGGCCGGCGAGGGGCAGGATCCGGATCAGCGGCTTGCGGCGCGCGATGCGGGCCTGGGACACGGCGTCGTTGTAGAAGCGGCGGGCGTAGGCGACCTTCGCCGCCGCGGACGACAGCTCCTCCAGCACCGCGCTCCCGTCGCCGGCGCCCCGGGCGGAGAGGGTGTCGACGAAGCCCGGCTGGTCGACGGCCGCGCGCAGCGCCCGCGACAGGTCGCTCTCGGCGAACTCGCGGGCGTCGGCGTCGGCGGTGCGCGCCTCGTGGGCGGCGGTGGCAAGCACCAGGCTGGTCGCCGGATCCAGCAGGCGGGACGCGGCCAGCTCGAGCGTGGCGGCGGCCCTCCTGACCAGCGCGGCGTCCAGCGCGGCGCGGGCCGTCTCGACGCGGACGTGGAGCCGGTCCAGCCGGGTGGCGCGCCACGACACGTACACCGCGACCAGGAAGGCGACGGCGACCCAGAACAGGACGTCGATGATCCAGTCGTAGGACATCCCGCGGTCTCCTAGGTGCCGTGGCCGGACTCGACGACGACGTCCCGGCCGGCGGTGACCGTCTCGTAGACCCGCACCACGTCGCGGGCCACCGACGACCAGTCGTAGGCGCGCACGGCCGCGCGGGCCTCCGCGGACAGCTGCTTGCGGCGGGCCGGGTCGTCCAGCAGCCCGGCCGCCGCCGCCGCGAGCGCCTCGTGGTCGCCCACCGGGAACAGGACGCCGGCCCGGCCGCCGCGCAGCACCCGGTCGAACGCTTCGATGTCGCTGGCCAGGATCGGGGCTCCCGCCGACATCGCCTCGGCGAGCACGATGCCGAAGCTCTCGCCGCCGAGGTTGGGCGCGACGAACACGTCCACCGAGTGGTAGGCGCGGACCTTGTCCTCCTCGCTGACCATGCCGAGCACGACGACGCGCTCGCGCAGCTCGGGCGACACCCGGGACATCACGTCGCCGGCGTCGCCGGGCCCGGCGAGCAGCAGCCGCAGGCCGGGGCGGCGGCGGGCGAGGACCTCGAAGGCGCGCAGCAGCACCTGCAGCCCCTTGCGCGGCTCGTCCATCCGGCCGAGGAAGCCGAGCGCCTCCCCGTCCCCGGCGCGGGACGCGCCCGCCCGGCCGCGCCAGCCGGGCAGCGGCTCGGCCATCGCGTACCGCTCGGTGGCGACGCCGTTGGGGATCAGCACCGCGTCGCCGCCGAGGTGCTCGACCAGGGTGGTGCGGGCGGCCTCGGACACCGCGATCCGGCCGGTGATCTTCTCCAGCGCGCTCCGCAGGATCGGCGCGGTGACCGACACCACGCGGGACTTCTCGTAGGACGCGTGGAAGGTGCCGACGATGGGGCCGTCCGCCGCCCAGCAGGCGAGCAGCCCGAGCGAGGGCGCGGCGGGCTCGTGGACGTGCAGGACGTCGAAGCCGCCGTCGTTGATCCAGCGCCGGACCCGCCCGGCCGACAGGAACCCGAACGCCAGCCGCGCCACCGAGCCGTTGTAGGGGACGGGCACGGCGCGCCCCGCCGACACGGCGTAGGGCGGCAGGTCGGCCTCGTCGTCGGCGGGCGTGATCACCGACACGTCGTGGCCGAGCGCGATCAGCGCCTCGGCGAGGTCGCCGATGTGCTGCTGCACGCCGCCCGGGACGTCCCAGGTGTACGGGCAGACGATGCCGACCTTCATGGCCCGGTCCTCATCCCCCGCCGTCCGCCAGGTCGTCGATCCAGACCTTCTGCAGCATGTGCCAGTCCTCCGGGTGCGCGGCGATGCCCGCCTCGAAGACCCGCGCGAGCTCCTGGGTCATGGCCTGGATCTTCTCCTGTCTGCCGCCCTCGTCCGGGACGGGGATCTCCTCGTGGACCCTCGCCGCCCAGTACTCGCCCTCATACCAGAGTGTCACGGGAATGAGGGCGGCGCCCGTCTGGAGCGCCAGCGCGGCCGAGACGGCGGGCATCCGGGCGGTGGCGCCGAAGAACTCGACGTCGACGCCGCTCGCGGTCAGGTCGCGGTCGACGACGAGGCACACCGGCCGCCCCGCGCGGAGCCGCTGCGCCAGCCGCCCGTACGCCGAGGCGCCCGTGTGGGCGAGGACCTCCATGCCGAGGCTCTCGCGGAACTCGACGAACCGGTCGAACAGCGACTCCGGCCTGAGCCGCTCGGCGACCGTGGTGAACGGGTGGCCGCAGTGCACGAGCCACGCGCCGGCGTGCTCGTAGTTGCCCATGTGGGGCAGCGCCAGGATCACGCCGCGCCCGGAGTCGAGGTTGGTGAAGATCTTCTTCTCGCCGGTGACGCGCATCCGGCCGAGGATCCGCGCCCGGTCGTACTCGGGGAGCCGGAACACCTCCAGCCAGTAGCGGAAGTAGGAGCGCAGCACCTTCTTGCTCAGGACGCGGACCTCGTCGTCGACGGCGTCCTTGCCGAGGACGCGGCACAGGTTCTTCTCCAGCTGCCGCACCCCGGCGCCGTAGCGGTGCCAGGTGCGATCGGCGAGGGCGGCGAACGCCAGCCGCGCCGCGCTCTCCGGCATCTTGCGCACGACCGTCCAGCCCAGGCCGTAGACGGCGTCGGTCACCTCATCGCGGAGCGACGGCGTCGCCTCTCCGCGGCGGGGCGTGGTCATCGATGGGGCTCCGGCGTTTTCTGCGCCCCGTTGTCGGCACCGTTGTCGGCTCCGTTTCCGGCTCCGTTTCCGGTTCCGTCGCCCGCTCCCGGCCCCGCGCCGTCCCGGGCCTGGACGTAGACGGTGGCGAACCGCTGGCCGACCGTGATCGTGCTGAGCACGGCGAGCGCCCACAGCGCGACGGCGAGGATGAAGGGGACGCCGAGCCCGTCGAACCCGGCGGCGACCAGCGCGACGATGAGGCGTTCAGCGCGCTCGGCGATGCCCACGTTGCAGGTGTAGCCGAGCCCTTCGGCGCGGGCCTTGGCGTACGACACCACGACCCCGGAGACGAGGCAGTACAGGGCGACGGCGGCGAGGGGCTCCTGGCCGTCCCGGTAGAGCCCGATCATCAGCCCGGAGAAGATCGCGGCGTCGGCGACCCGGTCCATGGTGGAGTCCAGGAACGCGCCGAACTTGGAGATCTTCCCGGTGACCCTGGCGACCGCGCCGTCGAGCATGTCGAACAGCACGAACGCGGTGATGACCATCGTCCCCCAGAAGAACTCCCCTCGCGGGAAGAGGACGAGCGCTCCGGCGGCGACGCCCGCGGTCCCGATGACGGTGATGGCGTTGGGCGACACTCCGGTCCGCGCGACCGCCCGTCCGACGGGCGTGAGGACGCGCCCCAGCGCGGGCCTGATCTTGTTGAGCATCGCCGTCCGTTCTCGACTGGTCGTGGGGTGCCGGCCTCCGCACGCGGGACGGGCCGCCGGCCGTGGCGCGCCCATCGTAGTGCGGACCTCGCGGGCCCGTGGTCAGGCCGGGGTTTGGGGGTCGCGCGGCACGGACAGATCACGGTTGATTGCCGTTCACCCCTTGTGGTCCCGGCCATCACGGGAAAGGGTGGTTGGCACGGGTGTGACGTCGGTCACGCGCGCTACGAGGTCGGACGCCGCACTCGGACGTCAGGGCCGGGCCCGCCAGGGCCGGGCCCCAGCCGCACGCGGGCCTCCGCGAGAGGCCCGTCCGAGGAGGTAGTCATGGCGGACAAGGGAGGCCACCCGGGAGCCCCCGGCAGGGCACCGGAGGCCGGCGGGTGCGACAGGGTGCGCAATGTCGCGCTGGTCGGCCATTCGGGGGCGGGCAAGACGACGCTCGTGGAGGCGCTGCTCGCCGCCACGGGCACGCTGCAGCGGGCCGGCAAGGTCGAGGACGGCACCACCGTCAGCGACTTCGACGAGGTCGAGGTGCGCCAGCAGCGCTCGGTCAACCTCGCGCTCGCCCCGCTCGTGCACGGGGACGTCAAGGTCAATCTCATCGACACGCCCGGCTACGCCGACTTCGTCGGCGACCTGCGCGCCGGGCTCCGCGCCGCCGACGCGGCGCTGTTCGTGATCTCGGCGGTGGACGGCATCGACGGGCTCACCCGGATGATCTGGGACGAGTGCGCCGCGGTGCAGATGCCCCGCGCGGTCGTCATCACCAAGATCGACCAGCAGCGCGGCGACTTCGACGACGTGGTCCTCACCTGCCAGGACGTGTTCGGCGAGGGCGTCGCGCCGCTGTACTTCCCGGCCGGCGGCGGGGACGGCCTGAAGGGCCTGATCGGGCTGCTGTCGCAGCGCTGCCTCGACTACTCCAGCGGGGAGCGCGTCGAGTGCATGCCGGACCCGGAGTACCTGGACCAGATCTCCGAGCAGCGCGCGTCGCTGATCGAGGGCATCATCCAGGAGAGCGAGGACGAGAGCCTCATGGACAGGTACCTGTCCGGCGAGGACATCGACGTCAAGGCGCTCATCGAGGACCTGGAGACCGCGGTGGCGCGCGGCAGCTTCTACCCCGTCATCGCGACGTCCGTCCCGCACGGCGACCACCCCGGACCGATCATCGGGATGCTGGAGCTCCTGGAGGTCATCACGCAGGCCTTCCCGTCTCCCCTCGAACACGGCATCCCGACCGTGACGCCGGTGAAGGGCGGGCCGCCCAGGGAGATCACCTGCGATCCCGAGGGCCCGCTGGTCGCCGAGGTCGTCAAGACCACGTCCGACCCGTACGTCGGGCGGATCTCGCTGGTCCGGGTGTTCTCCGGGACGCTGCGCCCCGACACGACCGTGCACGTCTCCGGACACGGCATGGAGGACCGCGGGCACGAGGACCACGACGTCGACGAGCGCATCGGCGCCCTCACCTCGCCGCTCGGCAAGACGCAGCGGACCATGTCGTCCTGCATCGCCGGCGACATCTGCGCGGTGGCGAAGCTCAGCCGCGCCGAGACCGGCGACACCCTGTCCGACCCGGGCTCGCCCGTGGTGATGGCGCCGTGGTCGATGCCCGACCCGCTGCTGCCGGTCGCGATCCGCGCCAAGTCCAAGGCCGACGAGGACAAGCTCAGCCAGGCGCTCGGCCGGCTCGTCGCCGAGGACCCGACGCTGCGGCTGGAGAACAACTCCGAGACCCGGCAGCTGGTGCTGTGGTGCATGGGGGAGGCGCACGCCGACGTGCTCATCGACAGGCTCCGCAGCCGGTACGGCGTGGAGGTCGAGCGCGTCGACCTGCGCGTGCCGCTGCGGGAGACGTTCGGCGGCAAGGCCAAGGGCCTCGGCCGGCACGTCAAGCAGAGCGGCGGGCACGGCCAGTACGGCATCTGCCACATCGACGTGGAGCCGCTCCCCTCCGGCGAGGGCTTCGAGTTCGTCGACAAGATCGTCGGCGGGGTCGTGCCGCGCCAGTTCATCCCGTCGGTGGAGAAGGGCGTCCGGCAGCAGATGGAACGCGGCGTCTCGGCCGGGTACCCGCTGGTGGACATCAAGGTCACGCTGCACGACGGGAAGGCGCATTCGGTCGACTCGTCCGACATGGCGTTCCAGGCGGCCGGGGCGCTCGCGCTCAAGGACGCGGCGAGCCAGGTGCCGATCCTGCTGCTGGAACCGGTCGACGAGGTCGACGTGCTGATCGCCGACGAGTACGTGGGCCCGATCATGTCCGACCTGACCTCCCGCCGCGGCCGGGTGCTCGGCTCCCAGGCGGTGCCCGGCGGACGCACCATGATCAAGGCCGAGGTGCCGCAGCTGGAGATCATCCGGTACGCGATCGACCTACGCTCGATGTCGCAGGGGACCGGCACGTTCAGCCGCTCGTTCCTGCGGTACGAGCCGCTCCCGTCGCATCTCGCCGAGAAGGTCGCCGCCGAGGCCAAGGAAGGCTAGACCGAGTGGGCCGATGCCCCGCCCGGCGCCCCGGGCGGGGCTCTAGGCTTGTCCAGTGGATCTTCCAGTCCTCCGCCTCACGGCCCGCGCGCGGCTCTGGCGGTCCCTCGCCGGCGTCGCGGTCGTCGGCGCCCTCCTGTGCAGCAGCGCGTTCGGAAGCAACGACCATTTCCCGCTCGGGCCGATGACGCAGTACGCGTTCTCGGTGAAGGACGACGGCGGCACCATCAACTCCTTCTGGCTGGAGGCCGACACCGCCGCGGGCACGCACGTGGAGCTGTCCCGGGATGCGGCGGGGACGGGAATGAAGCGCGCCGAGATCGAGGGGCAGATGGACCGCATCGTCCACCACCCGGCCATGCTGCAGGGCATCGCCGAGGGGCAGCACCGTCTGCACCCGGACTGGCCGAGGCTGACCAGGATCTACGTCGTGCAGGAGGTCCGGACCCTCCGGCACGGCAGGGTCGTGTCGACGACCAGGCGCAACCGCGTCGTCTG
Source organism: Actinomadura sp. B10D3 (assembly GCF_039871695.1). Classification (NCBI taxonomy): domain Bacteria; kingdom Bacillati; phylum Actinomycetota; class Actinomycetes; order Streptosporangiales; family Thermomonosporaceae; genus Actinomadura; species Actinomadura sp. B10D3. Next base: position 73,425 of record NZ_JBDPLY010000025.1, on the reverse strand, counting down.
GGACGTGCGGTGACCGCCGCCGCGACCCCGGAGGCGCCGCGCCCCGTCCGGTCCTCGCGGGACGCCGCCGGCCCGTCCCGCACGGCGTGGGACCGCTGGTGGTTCGGGCCCGTCCCGCGCGCGCGGATCGCCTGGCTGCGGATCATCGGCTACGCGTTCCTGCCGTTCGACATGCTGCTGCTGACCAGCAGCTCGCTGGCGCACGCGCGGCTGCCGGCCGACCTGTACCAGCCGGTCCTGCTGGGCCGGCTGGTGCACCTTCCCGCGCCCACGCCCTGGGCGATGTACACGCTGCTGGCGGTGACGGTCGGGGCCGGCCTCGTCGCCGCGACCGGCCGCTTACTCCCCCGCGCGAGCGGCTACACCGCCGCGTGCGGGTACCTGTGGTGGGTCACGATCAGCATGTCGTACGGCAAGGTCGACCACGACCACCTGGCGCTCGTCGTGGCCCTGTTCGTGCTGCCGGGCGTGGGGCGTGCGAGGGTCGGCGACACCGCGCGCTGCGAGGCGTCGGGGTGGTCGGTGCGCTGCATCCAGATCGCGGTGGTCGCGGCCTACTTCCTGTCCGCGTGGGCGAAGGTGCGCATCGGCGGGTTCCCCGCGTGGCCGAACGGGTCGACCGTCCAGTGGGCGCTGAGCCGCCGCGGCACCCTGATCGGGCGCGCTTTCATCGACCATCCGGTGCTGCTGAAGGCCAGCCAGTGGTTCATGTTCACGGCCGAGGCCGTCTCACCGGTGCTGCTGTTCCTGCGCGGGCGGCCCCTGTACGCGCTGGTGCTGTTCTTCGCGGGCTTCCACGTCGTGACCTACGCGCTGATGACGATCCACTTCCTGCCGCACGCCATCTGGCTGGCCGCCTTCCTGCCGCTGGAGCGGCTCACGGGGCTGCTGCCCGAGCGGCTGCGCGGCCGGGCACCGGAGGCGGACGAGCCCGCCGCCTCCTGACGGGGGCTCAGTCGCGGGCGCCGGGGCGCTGCGCGGCCGGCAGCATGCAGGCCGCCGTCCCGCCCGGCATCCGGTGCCGGTTGGCGGCCACGAGGCGGTAGACGCCGTGCGCGAGCCAGCTCACCGGCGCGATGCGGATGGCCACCCCGAGCGCCTTCCAGGGGCCGCCGGCCGCGGTCAGCAGCCGCCCGACCGCCTCAGCGCCGCCGCTGACGCGTCCGGCCCGGTCGATCCACAGCACCTCGTACTCGGCCCGCTCCGCCGTGGTGCCGAGCGCGTCCAGGTCGGCGAACTGGAAGGCCACGACGGTGGCCCGGACGGGCACGTACCGCTCCAGGAACCGGACGGAGGACGTGCAGAAGCCGCAGTCGCCGTCGTACACGAGCACGGGCCGCTCGGGCCGCTCCCGCCCGGTCATGAGGCGGGCCAGGCGTCGGCGAGCATCTGGCGGGTGTCGCGGAGGAGCTGGGGCAGCACCTTGGTGTGCCCGACGACCGGCATGAAGTTGGTGTCCCCGCCCCAGCGCGGCACGACGTGCTGGTGCAGGTGCGCGGCGATCCCCGCACCCGCGACGAGGCCGAGGTTCATGCCGACGTTGAAGCCCTGCGCGCCGCTCGCCTTGCGCAGCGCCGTCAGGGACCGCTGCGTGTACAGGGCGAGCTCCAGGTACTCCGGCTCCTCCAGGTCGGCGTAGTCGGCGACGTGCCGGTACGGGACGACCATCAGATGCCCGGAGTTGTAGGGGTAGAGGTTCAGCACCGTGAACACCGACTTGCCGCGGGACACGACGAGGCCCTCCTCGTCGGTCATCTCCGGGATCTCGCAGAACGGGCAGCCGTCGCCCGAGCCCGCGCCCGTCGGCTTGTTCTCGCCCTTGATGTAGGCCATCCGGTGCGGTGTCCAGAGCCGCTGGAAGTTGTCGGGCACGCCCGCGCCGCCCCTCTCCTCCTCGAAGCGGGGTCTGCGCTCGTCCCCGGCGCCGGCGCCGGGCGCGTTCTCGCGCCCCTGGTGCACCACGGACTCCTCCGGCTCTGCGGTCAAGGCGGCGGTCTCCTTTTGTTCACGGCCTGACCAGCAGCATAGAGAGGAACGCCCGCCGGGCTGTAGCCGGGGATCCCCGAATGCACCGCCGCGGCGGGCCTGCGCGAGCCACCCCCAGCGCCCGCGTCCGGCGGCCCGGCATGGCGTCCGGCGGGCCGTTCCGACACCATGGTCACCCGACCGAACGCAGGGAGCGATATGAGCGGCCTCGACAAGCACGGCGGGAGTGCGGAGCAGGGACCGGAGGCCGGGCCGAGGCCCGCCTTCTCCGGATCCGGGGCCGGGCGCCAGGCGTCGGTACCGCCCCAGGGGACGCCCCAAGGAACGCAGCAAGGAACGCAGCAGGGAACGCCGCTCTCCGCGCCGCCGGCGCAGCAGGCGGCCCCTCCCCCGCGCAGCGTGCTGTCGTCCGGGCCGAACGCGGTGCCGATGACGCTGCGCGGCTCGTCCGGCGACCTCACCTCGCCGGTGGAGGGCCGCATCACGATCGGGGACGCGGTGATCGGGAAGATCGCCGCGTTCGCCGCGCTGGAGGTCGAGGGGGTCGCCGCGCTCACCGCCCGGGACGAGGCGCCCGCCGCGGGCGTGCGGGTGGTGCAGAACGAGGACGAGGTGACGGTCGACGTCGCCATCGCCGTCGACTACGGCGTCGTGATCAAGGACGTGGCGAAGGTCGTGAAGGCCAACGTGGCGCGGGTGGCGGGGATGATGCTGGGGGCGCGGGTCGCCGCCGTCAACGTGTCCGTCGAGGACGTCCGCATGCCGCCCACCCGCAAGGGCACCGCTCAGAAGGCCGGCGATCCGAAGCCGGCCGCGCCGGGGGCGGCGCCGCCCGCTCGCTGAGCACGCCCGGCCCGCAGCGCCCGCCCGACGTCACGCGCCGGGGCGGGCATAGCACGTCTGCATGGCGACGCCGACGGAGACCGTGTTGACCTTGACGCGCTCGACCAGCTGCGGCGCGACCCCCTGGAAGTGGAACGCGTGCGGCCCGCCGCTCCGCACGGTGGTCTGCTGGGACTGGGGCTCCCGCCCCCGAAGCAGCAGCTCGGCCCTGATCGCGCCGCTGGAGGCGACGGTGACGACGACGTCGACGCCGGTGGTAGCGGGCTTGTAGAACGCCGTCCCTCTCGGGCACCAGCCGATGCCGCCGGAGCCCTGGGTGGGGATCACGGGCCCGCCGCCCTGGCCCCCGGACCCGCCGCCGTCCTGCCCGGACGGATACGGCCGGCCGCTCCCGTCCTGCTGCGGGACCGGGTTCGTCGGGGTCGCCGGGAGCCCGGAACCGCCGGGCGCCCCGCCCGCCGGCGCGGACGGCCCGGCGGTCCCCCGGGCACCGGCGGCGCTCTTGCCGCCGTCGTCCATGAGCGGCATGAGCAGCACGATGACGGCAGCGGCGACCAGCGCCAGCGTCCCGGTGTAGCCGGCGATCCGTGCCCAGAGCGACCGCGCCCTCCGCGCCGGCCTCCTGGACTTCATCTCCGCTGTCTCCCCGGTCCTCGCACGTGGTCGATGAGGCTACCAACTCCGTCCCGGTCGGGGCGCCCGGACCGGCCGTGCCCGCGGGGCGGGCACGGCCCCCGGCTCAGATCTGGACGCGCGCCTCGACGGCCTTGACGATCTCGTCCACGGCCTCGGCGATCGGGACCCCGTTCTTCTGCTCGCCGCTGCGGTACCGGAACGACACCGCGTCCTTGGCGACGTCGTCGTCGCCCGCCAGCAGCATGTACGGGACCTTCTGCTTCTGCGCGTTGCGGATCTTCTTCTGCATCCGGTCGGAGGAGGTGTCGACCTCGACGCGCAGGCCGTGCTCGCGCAGCTTCGCCGCGACCTTCTCCAGGTGCGGGACGTGGGCGTCGCCGATCGGGATGCCGACCGCCTGGACGGGCGCCAGCCACGGCGGCATCGCGCCCGCGTAGTGCTCCAGCAGCACGCCGAAGAACCGCTCGATCGATCCGAACAGCGCCCGGTGCAGCATCATCGGCCGCTGCCGGGAGCCGTCCGCCGCCTGGTACTCCAGGCCGAACCGCTCGGGCTGGTTCGGGTCGACCTGGATGGTGGACAGCTGCCAGGTCCGGCCGATCGCGTCCTTGGCCTGCACGGAGATCTTCGGGCCGTAGAACGCGGCGCCGCCCGGGTCGGGGACGAGGTCGAGCCCGGTGGACTCGGCGGCCTCCCGCAGCGCGGCGGTGGCCTTCTCCCACATCTCGCCCGAGCCGATGAACTTCTCGGACTCGTCGCGGGTGGACAGCTCCAGGTAGAACTCGTTCAGCCCGTAGTCGCGCAGCAGGCCGAGGACGAAGTCGAGGAGCCGCTTGATCTCCTCGCCCATCTGCTCCTCGGTGCAGTAGATGTGCGCGTCGTCCTGGGTCATGCCGCGGACGCGGGTGAGGCCGTGCACGACCCCCGACTTCTCGAACCGGTACACCGACCCGAACTCGAACAGCCGCAGCGGCAGCTCCCGGTAGGACCGGCCGCGCGCCCGGTAGATCAGGTTGTGCATCGGGCAGTTCATCGGCTTGAGGTAGTAGTCGCCGCCGTCGACCTCCATGGCCGGGAACATGTCGTCCTTGTACCAGCCGAGGTGCCCGGAGGTCTCGAACAGGTTGCCCTTGGAGATGTGGGGGGTGTTGACGAACTCGTACCCCTCCTCCTCGTGCCGGCGGCGCGAGTAGTCCTCCATCACCTTGCGGACGGCGCCGCCCTTCGGGTGGAAGACCGCGAGACCGCTGCCGATCTCGTTCGGGAAGGAGAACAGGTCGAGCTCGGCGCCGAGCCTGCGGTGGTCGCGCTTCTCGGCCTCCTCCAAAAACTTCAGGTACTCGTCCTGCTTCTCGCGCGACTCCCACGCGGTGCCGTAGATCCGCTGGAGCTGCGGGTTCTTCTCGCTGCCGCGCCAGTAGGCGCCGCCGCTGCGCATCAGCTTGAAGGCGGGGATGACGCGGGTGGACGGCACGTGCGGGCCGCGGCAGAGGTCCTTCCAGCGCAGATCGCCGGACTTGGCGTCGAGGTTGTCGTAGATGGTCAGCTCGCCACCGCCCACCTCGACGTCGGCGCCGTCGGCGGCGTCCTCGACGGGGCCGGCCCCCTTCAGCCCGATCAGCTCCAGCTTGTAGGGCTCGGCGGCCAGCTCGGCGCGGGCGTCCTCCTCGGAGACGGGACGGCGGGAGAACCGCTGCCCCTGCTTGACGATCTCGCGCATCCGCTTCTCGATGCGCTTGAGGTCATCGGGGGTGAAGGGCTCGGCGACGTCGAAGTCGTAGTAGAAGCCGTTCTCCACCGGCGGGCCGATGCCGAGCTTCGCCTCCGGGAACAGCTCCTGGACGGCCTGCGCCATCACGTGCGCGGCGGAGTGCCGCATGATCGCCCGGCCGTCGTCGGAGCCGATCTCGACCGGCTGGACGGCGTCGCCGTCGCGCAGCTCGCCGGCGAGGTCGCGCAGCTCACCGTTGACGCGGGCGGCGATCACGGTGCGGCCGTCGGCCTCCAGTGCCTGCCCCGCGGTGGTGCCCGCCGGCACCGCCCGCTCGCTCCCGTCGAGGGTGATGCGCAGCTCAGACACGGTGGACACGGGTACTCCTCGCGATGGTGGGTTGGGATCAGCGGGTTCCGATGCTATCGACTCGGGGTGTCCCCCGGACGCATGCGGCTCCATCGGCCGCTCCTCTCGTCGGGCGGAGGCCCGGCACGTCCCCGGACAGCGGAAGGGCCCCGGGAACGCTCCCGGGGCCCTTCCGCGTGCGATGTCAGGACATGCCGCGTTCGCGCCGGGAGTGACCCGGCGTCGTCGTCTCGAAACAGGCGAACGGCATGCCACCACTGTAGCCGACGGGCACGCGCGCGGCACGGCGGTTCCACGCGGTCACGCGCGGGCTCTCGACGCCCGCGGCGCTTCGAGGCGGTCCATGTCCTCCAGCTCGCGGCCCTTGGTCTCGGGCACGGCGCGGAAAACGAACACGAACGCCAGGACGGAGAACAGCGTGTAGATGCCGTAGGCCAGGCCGAGCGAGAAGCCGGAGATGCCGGGGAACGTCGTGGTGATCAGCCAGTTGGCGAGCCACTGCGCGGCGGCGGCGACGGCCAGCGCGGAGGCCCGGATGAAGTTGTTGAACATCTCGCCGAGCATCACCCACACGACCGGGCCCCAGGTCGCGGCGAAGGAGGCGACGAACACGTTGGCCGCGACGAGCGCGACCGGCCCGGCGGCGTCGCCGAGGCGCGGGTCGCCGTCCACCACGGGCGCGGTCGCGAAGCAGACCGTGAGGACGCCGAGGGAGACCGCCATCCCCGCGGCGCCGGTGAGCAGCAGCGGCCGCCGCCCGATCCGGTCGACGAGGGCGATCGCGACCAGCGTGAAGGCGACGTTGACCACCGAGTTGATCACCGAGGTGAGCATCGCGTCGTCCTCGGAGAACCCGACGGCCTGCCACAGCGAGGACGAGTAGTAGAAGATCACGTTGATGCCGACGAACTGCTGGAAGACCGACAGCAGGATGCCGGCCCACACGATCGGCAGCAGGCCGAGCCGGGGCCCGCGCAGGTCGCGTAGGTGCACGGGCCGGTCCGCGGCGATGGACCGCGCGATCTCGCGGATCTTGGTGTCCACGTCGCCGCGGCCGCCCATGACCCGCCGCAGCACCTGCCGCGCGCGGGCCGTCTCGTGCTTCTTGACGAGGTAGCGGGGCGACTCGGGGATGGTGGTGGCGATCACGCCGTACATCACGGCGGGGACGATGCAGCTGGCGAACATCCAGCGCCAGGCGCCGCCGCCCCAGGGGAACGTCCCGGTGGCGCCGCCGTCCGAGAATTGGGCGATGACGTAGTCGACGACGAGCGCGGCGAAGATCCCGAGCACGATCGCCATCTGCTGCAGCGAGCCGAGCCGCCCGCGCAGCTCGGCCGGGGCGATCTCGGCGATGTAGGCGGGGGCGATCACGGACGCGGCGCCGATGGCGAGGCCGCCGACGAGCCGCCAGAAGGTCAGGTCGACCGCGCTGAAGGCCAGCGCCGAGCCGAGCGAGCTGACCACGAACAGCACGGAGGCGATCAGCATCACCCGCACCCGGCCGATCCGGTCGCCGAGCGGCCCGGCGAACCAGGCGCCGGCGGCGCAGCCGAGCAGCGCGGCGGACACGACGAAGCCGACGGCGAAGCCGCCGAGGCCGAACTGCTCCTTGAGCGCGTCGACCGTCCCGTTGATCACCGAGGAGTCGTAGCCGAACAGGAAGCCGCCGAGTGCCGCGGCGCCCGCGAGGAGCACCGCGATGGCCGACGAGTGCGCCGCCCCCTCCGCCCCCTCCGCCCGGTCGTCCGCCGCCGTCCCGCTTCCTGGAGCGCTCATGGGGGCGGATCTTCCCGGGAGGGGGAACCTTATGCGGACCCTTTGCCGCGGGCTCAGTCGCGGATGGCGATTCCGAGGACGTGCGGCGAGGCCGGGTTGCCCCGGCTCGGCTCGGGGAACTCGAAGCGCCGCTCGGTTCGCACGGTGAAGCCTCCGCGGGCGATCAGCTCGCCCGTCGGGCGGGTGAGGTGGCAGCCGCCGGCGAGGAACGGCCAGAGCACGTCGGCGCAGCGCTGGAACCGGACCTTCCCCGGCGTGCTCCCCCGCACGTGCTCGTAGTAGCGCAGCTCGCCGCCCGGTCTGAGGGCGCGCCGCAGCTCGGCCAGCGCGCGGGCGGGGTCGCGCACCGAGCAGAGCACGAGCGAGGCCACCGCCACGTCGAACGACGCGTCGTCGACGTCCAGGTCCTCGGCGACGCCGGGACGGACCGTCACCGGCACCGGGGCGCGGCCCGCCGCGTGGTCGGCCATCGCGCGCAGCCGCGGCTCGGGTTCGAGCGCGACGACCTCGGTGACCTCGGGCGGGTAGTGGGCGAAGTTGGCCCCGTATCCGGCGCCCACCTCCAGCACGCGGCCGGACGCCCCGGCGAGCAGCTCGGCACGGTGCGCGTCGCCGCCCGCCCTGGCGCACTGGGCGTCCAGCCGCGGATAGAGCCGGGCGAAGATCGGATGGCTCAGGTCGCTCATCCCCGCAGTCTCCGCCGCCCCGGCGATCACTGCAAGATCGCGGCCCGGCGGCGCGCCGCGGTCACCAGTCGTCGGCGGACTCGTCGGCCAGCCGGACGAGCTCGCCGTCCTGGCCGAGGTCGTAGCGGCGCATGGTGGCCAGGGGCGGCGAGTAGACGTGCACGCTCACGGCGGGCGCGTCGCCGGTGTTGCGCACGTCGTGGACGTAGCCGGGGCCGAACGCGCGAACCTGCCCGGCGCCGATGTCCTCCCGGGTGCGGACGCGGTCCTCCTCCAGTGTGCCGAGCGCGACGGCGAAGGCGCCCGCGGAGTCTCCGTGGTCGTGGAACCCGGTGGACTGGCCCGGCAGCCAGCTGATCAGCCAGATCTCGTGGTCGGCGTCCAGGTGGACGCGCTCGTACCAGCGCCCGTCCGGATCGAGCCGGACCCGGTGCACCCACTCGTGCGGGGCGGCGGCGATCTCGCGGGCCCGCTCGGCGAGCCGCGGCGGCGCGAAGCGTCCGTCGCGGGTTCCGGGCACGGCGGCATCGGTCGTGGTGACGGTCATCTGGGTCGTTCCCCTCGCGGTGTGGGCCGTTCGTCCTCGCCGGTTTCAGGACGGGCGGCGACACAGCGCGCTGGCCTGGCGGCGCAGGTCGACGTGGAGGCGCTCGTGAAGGAGTCCGGTGATCGTCACGGCGACAAGGATGCTCCAGGTTCCCTATAAAGTCAATCGGAAATAACAGGTAGCCGATACCCAGGGGCCGGTCCGGATCTCCCTCCAGGGGGGCAGGTCAGTGGGGCGCCGGGCGTTCTAGGCTCACGAGCAAATGAACGAACCAGACCACCCCGCGTCCGGCAGCGGCGCCCGGCTGCTCGCCGGCGTCCGCGCCGCCGTCGTGCCCGGCCGGGACGACCCGGCCGTCTTGCTGCTGCCCGGGTCCCTCGCCCTGCGCGCCCCGATCCTGGTCTTCCTGTTCGCGCTGGCGGTCGGCTTCACCGGCGGGTCCATCGCCATCCCGATCCAGATGTACGGCGTCGATACGGGGCTGGCGTGGCCGCTCGGCGTGCTGCAGGCGACGCCGCTGATCTTCGCGGCCCGCTGGCCGCTCGCCGCCTGGCGGATCGCGATGATCGGGCTGCTGCTCACGGTCGTCGTCCGGCACGGCGACGGGTTCATGCCGTGGCCGGTGACCGCGATCCTGGCCCTGGTCGTCATCCTGTTCTTCACCGGCGTCGGAGCCGACCGGCAGACCACCGTCGGCGTCGGCGCGGTGACGATCGCCGCCGTGCTGCTGCCCGCGGTGGTGCTCGGGATGCCGGGCTGGTTCGGGATGATCCTCGCCGGAGTCGCGACGGTCGCGCTGACGTTCGGCGACGCGGTCGGCGGGCGGCACTCGGCCGTGGAGGAGCTGCGCCGGCGCGAGGAGCAGCACCGCGCGGACCTGGCCCGGCAGGCGGTGCTGGAGGAGCGCGCCCGCATCGCCCGCGAGCTGCACGACGTGGTCGCGCACCACATGTCGGTGATCGCGATGCAGGCGGAGGCCGCCCCCTACAAGATCCCGGACCTGCCGGACGCCGCCCGCCAGACGTTCGGGGTGGTCCGGGACGCGGCGCGCGAGGCGCTCACCGAGACGCGCCGGGTCGTCGGGCTGCTGCGCTCGGACGACGAGGGCGCCGAGCGCGCCCCCCAGCCCGGCCTCGACCGGCTGGACGACCTGGTCGCCGCGGCCCGCCGCTCCGGGCTGTCGGTCGCGACCGTCGTCGTGGGGATGCCGCGCCCGCTGAACACCGGCGTCGACCTGTCGGCGTACCGGATCGTCCAGGAGTCGCTGAGCAACGCGTCCCGCTACGCGCCGGGCTCGCGGGTGCACGTCGAGGTGAAGTACGGCTCCGACTCGCTGGCGGTGTCGGTCACCGACGACGGCGCCCGCGACGAGCCGGAGCGGTCGCAGGGCGGCGGCCACGGGCTGGTCGGGATGCGCGAGCGGGTGACGATGCTCGGCGGCAGCCTCGACGCCGGCCCGCGGGACGAGGGCTGGGCGGTCGCCGCCGAGCTGCCCTATGGAGATCCGGACTGACGATCGCCCCGGCCCCGTAAGGTTGGTTCGTGACGATTCGGGTGCTGATCGCCGACGACCAGGTGATGATCCGCGACGGGCTCGCGGCGCTGCTGTCCTCCGATCCCGGGATCGAGGTGATCGGGCAGGCGGGCAACGGCCGCGAGGCGGTGGAGATGGCCCGCCGGCTCGACCCGGACGTGATCGTGATGGACATCCGGATGCCGGAGATGGACGGCCTCGCCGCGACCGCCGAGCTGACGGGCGACCTCGACCCCGACGCCGACCCCGTGGAGGCGCGGCCGAAGGTGCTCGTCCTCACGACGTTCGACCTGGACGAGTACGTCTACGAGGCGCTCGGCGCGGGGGCGAGCGGGTTCCTGCTCAAGGACGCGTCGGCCGCCGACCTGGTGAACGGCGTCCGGGTGGTGGCGGCCGGGGACGCGCTGCTCGCCCCGTCCATCACCCGGCGGCTGATCGGCGACTTCGCCCGCCGCCGCCGGCACCAGCGGCCGAGCCCGAAGGCCACCGCCGGCCTGACGCCGCGCGAGCTGGACGTGCTGCGGCTCATCGCGCGCGGCCTGTCCAACGCCGAGATCGCCGCCGAACTGGTCCTGGCCGAGCAGACGGTCAAGACGCACGTGGGGCACGTGCTGACCAAGCTCATGCTGCGTGACCGCACCCAGGCCGTCGTCTACGCCTACGAGAACGGCCTGGTCGGCTAGCGGGCCGGTCAGCGCGAAGGGTCGAGGACGAGCTTGCCGGTGGTGCGGCGGGCGCGCAGATCCTCGTGGGCCCGCCGCACCTCGGTGAGCCCGTACTCGCCGCCGGCGACCACGCGCAGGCGGCCCTCCGCGGCGAGGCCGAACAGCTCGTCCAGGGCCTGGCCCATCACGTCGCCGGGCAGCCGGAAGACGTGCGCCAGCCACATGCCCGAGATCGTGGTGGAGTGCGCCATCAGCGCGGCGGGCCGGACGGGCGACGGCTCCTCGCGCGAGGCCATGCCGTAGAAGGCGAGGCGGCCGAACGGGGCGAGGGCGCGCAGGCTCTGGTCGGTGACCGTGCCGCCGGTCATCTCCAGCACGGTGTCGACGCGCCTGCCCTCGTTGGCCTCGATGAGCGCGTCCTTGAGGTCGGGCTCGTTCGCGTCGATCGCGACATCGGCGCCGAGTTCGAGGGCGAGCGAGCGCTTGTCCTCCGACGACGCGGTGGCGATGACGCGGCCGGCGCCCCAGGCCTTGGCGAGCTGGACGGCGAGCGTCCCGACCCCGCCCGCGGCGGCGTGCACGACCACGGACTCGCCCGGCGCCAGGTGCACGCTGCGGCGCAGCAGCAGCCACGCCGACGCGCCCTGGACGATCATGCCGAGCGCGGTGACGTCGTCGATGGCGTCCGGGACGTCCCAGGCCAGCGCCTCGGGCGCGACGGCCTTCTCGGCGTAGCCGCCGGTGCCGACGAGCGCGACGACGCGGCGGTCCCCGGCGGTGCCGACGACCTCGCCGCCCGGCACCATCGGCAGCGTGGACGCCGCCAGGTAGCTGTTCTCGGCCTGGTGGGTGTCGGCGTAGTTGATCCCGGCCCGCGCGACGTCGATGAGCAGATGGCCCGGCCCGGCGACCGGGTCGGGCAGCTCGGTGACGTTCAGGACCTCGGGCCCGCCGAACTCGGTGATCTGGATCGCGCGCATGACTCTCCTCAAGGGCCTGATACCCGCTCAGCGGGGGCCGGGGACGCCGCGGAACGTGAAGGGCTCGGACGGGCGTCCCGGAACGACGTACCACGCCTCGCCGGTCCCGTCGGCGTCCAGGATGCGCATGAACGCCTCGACGACGTCGCCCACGTCCAGGATCGGGAAGCCGGTCTCCTCAAGCCGCCCCTTCATCGGCGTGAGTATGTCTGTGTCGGCGAAGGAGGGGCAGAGCGCGTTCACGCGGATGCCCTCCTCGGCGAAGGTCGGGCCCAGGGCGCGCACGAGGCCGACGACGGCGGCCTTGTTCGCACCGTAGACGGGGTCGAACGGCGTCGCGGTCAGCGCGGCCATGCTGGCGGTCGCGACGATGTCGCCGCCGCCGCGGGCGCGCAGGGCCGGCAGCGCGGCGTGCACGCCGAACACGACGCCGTCGAGATTGACGCCCATGGCCCGCCGGTACGCGGCGAGGTCGAAGTCGTCCCCCACGCCGCCGCCCCCGGCGACCCCGGCGTTGAGGAACGCCACGTCCAGGCCCCCGAACCGCTCGACGGCGGCCGCCACGGCGACCTCGCTCGCCTCGGGCTCGCGGACGTCGCAGCGGACGAACGCCCCGTCCAGCTCCTTCGCCAGCGCGTCCCCGGCCTCCGCGTCGACGTCCGCGAGGACCACGCGGGCACCCGCGCCGGCGAGCCGGCGCGCGACCGCGGCGCCGATGCCGTTGGATCCGCCCGTGATCAGGGCGACCTTGCCGGTGCCGTCGAAGGCTGGCATGGGGACTCCTTCCCGAAGTAACTGACTCGTCAGTTACTCTAGCGGAATGGACTTCGGTTTGAGCGGGCGGGCCGAGGAGTACCTCGGCCGCCTCCAGGAATTCATGGACTCCCACGTCTACCCGGCCGAGCCGGTCTACGCCGCCCAGCGGGCGGAGCTGCGCACGGCCGGACGCGAGCACCACGTCCCGCAGATCGTCGAGGACCTGAAGGTGGAGGCCCGCAAGCGGGGCCTCTGGAACCTCTTCCTCCCCGGCAGCGAGGACCCCGCGCACGGGCTCAGCGTCACCGACTACGCCTCGCTCGCCGAGGTGACGGGGCGCTCCCCCGGCCTGGCGCCCGAGGCCATTAACTGCGCGGCGCCCGACACGGGCAACATGGAGGTCCTGCACCTGTTCGGGACGCCCGAGCAGAAGGAGCGGTGGCTCACGCCGCTGCTGAACGGCGAGATCCGCAGCGCGTTCGCGATGACCGAGCCGGACGTGGCGAGCTCGGACGCCACCAACATCTCCACCCGCATCGAGCGGGACGGCGACCACTACGTGATCAACGGCCGCAAGTGGTGGATCAGCGGCTCCGCCGACCCGCGCTGCAAGATCATGATCGTGATGGGCAAGACGGACCCTGAGGGGCACCCGTACCGGCAGCAGTCGATGGTGCTGGTCCCGCTGGACGCGCCCGGGGTCGAGGTCGTCCGCCCGCTGCCCGTGTTCGGCTACCAGGACCAGCACGGCCACTGCGAGATCACCTTCACCGACGTCCGCGTCCCGGTGGAGAACCTCGTCGGCGAGGAGGGCGGCGGCTTCGCGATCGCGCAGGCCCGGCTCGGCCCCGGCCGCATCCACCACTGCATGCGCGCGGTCGGGATGGCCGAGCGGGCGCTGGAGCTGATGTGCGAGCGCGCGGTCTCCCGCGTGGCGTTCGGCGGCCCGCTCGCCAAGCAGGGCGTGGTGCGCGAGCAGATCGCCGAGTCGCGGATGGCGATCGAGCAGGCGCGGCTGCTCACGCTCAAGACCGCCTGGATGATCGACAGGCACGGCGTCCAGGCGGCGAGGTCGGAGGTGGCGGCCATCAAGGTGGTCGCCCCGCGCGTCGCACTGGAGGTCGTCGACCGCGCCATCCAGGTGCACGGCGGCGCCGGCGTCAGCGACGACACCCCGCTGGCCGCGATGTGGGCCGGCCTGCGCACGCTGCGCCTGGCGGACGGGCCGGACGAGGTCCACGTCCGGTCCGTGGCGCGCGCCGAGCTGGGCAGGTACCTCGGCACATGACCGGTGACACGGGGGAGGTCGCGCCGGCCGCGGGCACGCGGCGGCGGATGCCGCACGCCCGGCGGCGCGAGCAGCTGCTCCGGGTGGCGCTGGAGGAGTTCGGCAGGCGCGGCTACCACCTCACCCAGATGGAGCACGTGGCGGCCGCCGCGCAGGTGTCGAAGGCGCTGCTGTACCAGCACTTCACCTCGAAGGAGGAGCTGTTCGCCGAGGTCACCGAGGCGATCGTCGCCGAGCTGACCGGCCGGCTGAACGAGGCCGTTCTGGCGGCGCACGGCTCGGCCGACGGCATCCGGGCGATGATCCGGGTGCTGTTCGACTACGCGACCGAGGAGCCGGACGCGTGGGCGCTCGTGGTCCGGCACCTGGACAAGCCCGAGGTGGGGCTGGAGCTGCGGGAGCTGCGCGACCGGCTCGGCACCGCCTTCGCCGACCTGCTGCTGCGCCGCCGCCGCGCCGACCCGGCCCTGTCTCCCGCCGCGCTGGAGGTGAACGAGCGGCGGGCGCGGCTGCTCGTCCCGCTGATGTACGGGTCGATGCTGTCGATGGTGTCGTGGTGGCTGGAGCACCCGGACACCCCGCGCGAGCGCGCGGAGCAGATGGCCGTGGAGTTCATCTGGCTCGGCCTCGACCGGCTCCGCACCGGCGAGCGGCTGCCCAGGGAGTAGGGCGCCGCCGGCCCGCGGGCATGCGAAAGGCCGGGGACGGCGAGCGTCCCCGGCCTCGATGCGCTGAATCCGCCGCGGTTAGAGCGGGGAGACGTTCTCGGCCTGCGGGCCCTTCTGGCCCTGCGTGATCTCGAACGCGACGCGCTGGTTCTCGTCAAGGCTGCGGTAGCCGTTGGTGGCGATCGCCGAGTAGTGGACGAACACGTCCGGGCCGCCGCCGTCGGGCGCGATGAACCCGAAGCCCTTTTCGGAGTTGAACCACTTCACGGTGCCTTCGGCCATGATCTTTCCTTCCGGGTGGACGTCACCGGCCCGCCGGTCGGCGGGCCGGGCTGCAGCGGACTCCCTCACGCCCGCCGGTCACCCGGAGAAAACGCTTCGAGACTGCCTGGTGCCCGGCCGCGGCCGGACGCCATCGTGCAACACCCCGAACTTACCCGATGCGGCCCCGGTTGGGGGAACCGACACCCTGTGCAAGATCGGCGAGTGCCGCGGCGGCCCGGTGGCAGTCGTGGAAGGTGCAGTACAGCGGGACGGGCGCGAGCCGGACGACGTCGGGCTCGCGGGCGTCGGCGATCACCCCGTGCCGGTCGGCGAGCGCGCGGACGAGCCCGCCGGCGTCCGCCACCCGCAGCGAGAGCTGGGCGCCGCGGGCCGCCGGGTCGGCCGGCGTGATGATCTCCAGGCCGGCCGCGCGCAGCCGGGACGCCAGGTAGCCGGTGAGGCGCTCGCTCTTGGCGCGCAGCGCGTCCATCCCGACCCGGTCGAAGATCTCCAGGGACGCCAGGACGGGCGCCAGCGCCATGATCGGCGGGTTGGACAGCTGCCAGGCGTCGGCGGACGCCGGCGGCGCGATGCCGGGCCCCATCCGGAACCGGACCGCGGGGTCGGTGCCCCACCAGCCCTGCAGCTTCGGCACCGAGGCGTCCCGGACGTGCCGCTCGTGGACGAAGCATCCGGCGACCGCGCCCGGCCCGCCGTTGAGGTACTTGTAGGTGCACCACGCGGCGAAGTCGGCGTCCCAGTCGTGCAGCCGGAGGGGAACGTTCCCGGCGGCGTGCGCGAGGTCCCAGCCGACGGCGGCGCCGGCGGCCCGGCCCGCCTTGGTGATCGCCGCCATGTCGATGAGCTGGCCGGTCAGGTAGTTGACGCCGCCGAGCAGGACCAGCGCGATCGTGTCGCCCTCGCTTTCGAGCAGGGCGAGGACGTCCTCGGTGCGCAGGTTGTCCTCGCCGTCGCGGGGCCGCAGCCGCACGACCGTCGCGGCCGGGTCGAGCCCGTGGTGGACGGCCTGGCTGGCGACCGCGTACGAGTCGGACGGGAACGCGGTGTCCTCGATGAGGATGCGGGTCCGCCTCCCGGACGGCCGGTAGAAGCTCGCCATCAGCAGGTGCAGGTTGACGGTCAGCGAGTTCATCGCGACGACCTCGTGGGGTCGCGCGCCGACGAGCCGGGCGGCGGGCTCGCGGAGCAGCTCGTGGTAGTCCACCCACGGGCGGCGCCCCCGCGTGTGCGCCTCGACGGCCAGCCGCGCCCAGTCGTCCAGCTCCTCGCGGAGCCGCCCGGCCACGCTCCGCGGCTGGAGGCCGAGGGAGTTGCCGGCGAAGTAGGCGGCCTCCTCGCAGGTCCCGCCGGGCGCGGGCGGGACGAGGAACTCGCCGCGCAGCGTGGGCAGCGGGTCGGTCTCGTCGAGCCGGCGGGCCTCGTCCTCGTCGCTCACGGCGTCCTTCCTCACGGTGCGGTCCCGGCGACGGCCGGGTCCGCCGCGGCGGGGGCGGGCACGTCCGGCCGGGCGAAGAACGCCGCCGCGTTGCCGCCGAGGAGCCGCGCGCGGCCGGTGTCGTCCAGTCCGGGGCAGGCCCGGATCGCCGCTCCCGGCTCCTCCTCGCCGAGCGGGAACGGGTAGTCGGTGCCGAGCATCACCCGGCCGGTGCCCATGACGTCGACGAGCAGCCGGAGCGCCCGCGGGTCGAACACGGCCGAGTCGACGTGGAAGCGGCCGACGTACTCCGACGGCGGGCGGGGCGAGTCGGCGCGGACGATGTCGCGCCGGCGCCACGCGTTGTCGGCCCGGCCGAGCAGGAACGCGAAGCTGCCGCCGCCGTGGCAGAAGCACAGCCGCAGCGACTGCGGGATGCGCTCGAACGCGCCGGACAGCATCAGCCCGAGGATGCTCAGCTGCGTCTCGGCGGGCATCCCGGACAGCCACGGCAGCATGTGGCCGCGCATCCGGTCGGCGCCGAGCATGTCCCAGGGGTGCGCGAGGACGGGCAGCCCGATCCGGGCGCAGTGCGCGAGGAACGCGGTGATCCCGTCGTCGTCGAGGTTGCGGGCGCCGACGTGGGTGCCGATGTGGACGCCGCGGTGGCCGGCCGCGGCGGCGCGGGTCGCGACGTCGCAGGCGAGGGCGGCGTCCTGGAGAGGGACCTGGCACAGCGGGAGCAGGCGGTCCGGCGCGTGCGCGCAGAGCGCCAGGATCCGCTCGTTGACCAGCTCGCACCAGTCGGCGGCGCGCGACGGCTCGGCCGCGTAGCCGAACATCAGCGGGGTGGACGAGACGGCCTGGACGTCGACGCCGGCGGCGTCCATGTCGGCGACGCGGCGCGCGGGGTCCCAGAGCGCGTCGCCCACGGGGCGGAACTCGTCGTCCCCGCTCATCATCATGCCGCTGCCGCCGCCGTCGACGCGCAGCCACGGCGCTCCCGCGCCGAGAACCCGGCATTCCTCCCGCGTGATGCGGGGGAAGGCATGGGCGTGGACGTCGACGACCCTCAGCGGACCGCCCTCGGGCACGGCGTGCTCAGACACGGGGCGCCGTGGTCGGGGTCATCGTCTGCGGCCACTTCTTGCCCGGGTGGATCGCGCCGCAGTTGGGGCACTTGCGGTCACTGCCGTAGAAGCCCTCGAACGCGGGCGGCAGGTCGTCGACGATCGAGCGGACCTGCAGTTCGGCGCGGTGGACGAGGTGGTGGCACTCGGTGCAGTACCACTCGAACGCCTCCTTCGTTCCTTCGGGGCGCGGGATCTCCACGACGAGGCCGATGGACCCGGCCTCGGGCCGCTGCGGCGAGTGCCGGACGTGCGGCGGCAGCAGGAAGACGTCGCCCTCGTTGATCTGAAGGTCGGTGGGCGGGCGGCCCTCCTCCTCCATGACGCGCAGGACCATGTTGCCCTTGAGCTGGTAGAAGAACTCCTCGATCGGGTCGTCGTGGAAGTCGGTGCGCTGG
This sequence comes from Actinomadura sp. B10D3, assembly GCF_039871695.1. NCBI lineage: Bacteria > Bacillati > Actinomycetota > Actinomycetes > Streptosporangiales > Thermomonosporaceae > Actinomadura > Actinomadura sp. B10D3. Next base: position 55,750 of record NZ_JBDPLY010000025.1, on the reverse strand, counting down.
TTCGGGCCGCCGACCACCATGATGATCAGCCCGGCCTCGTCGAACACCTGGACATTGCCGACCGGCGGTTTCAGCAGGTCGCGGTGCTCGTCGATCCAGGCCTCGAAATTGAAGGGGCGCCCGTACGAGAGCTGCGGCAGGGTCATGCTCCGGCCTCCTCACCGGTCGACGTTCCGAGGGGGATGTGCGCGACGCACGACATCTCCACGAGCAGATGCGGGTGCGGGAGCTGGTGGACGGCCACGGTCGTGCGGGCGGGGCCGGTCTCGTCGAAGTACTCGCCGTACACCTCGTTGTAGCCGCCGAAGTCGTTCATGCTGACCAGATAGGCGGTGACGTTCACGGCGTCGGACAGCCCGCCGCCGGCGGCCTCCAGCAGATCCCGGATGTTCTCGATGACGGCGCGGGTCTGCTCGCGGATGTCGAGGTCGGTGACCCCCATCGCGTCGGCGCACGCTCCGGCGAACGTGCCGTCGGGGCGGCGCGAGCTCGTCCCGGACACGAACACGAAGTCGCCCGCCCGCCGCACGTGCGGGAACCGGCCGCGCGGCCGGGCCTTGCCTTCGACGAGGATCGCGTCACTCATCCCTGTCCTCTGCGGGGAGCCGACCCCCCGCACCCCCCGGTTCGCTCCGCTCATCATGTGGTGACCTCCACACTTCCCAGGCCCGCGCCGGTCACGCGGACGTGGGCGTCCTTCGGCAGCGGCACGGCGGCCGTCGCGGCGCCGGCGAGGACGATCCAGCCCGGTTCGAGGGCCATCCCGGCGCCCACCGCGAGCCGCGCCGCAGCCCGCAGCGCCCGCGCCGGGTCGCCGAGGATCGCGGCCGACGAGCCCGTCTGGACCGGACGCCCGTCGATCTCCATGAGCAGCCCGACGTTGGACACGTCGCGGGGCGGGTGCCAGGTCCCGAACCCGAACCGGGCCGCCGACGCGTTGTCGGCGATGACGTCCGGGAGCGTGAACTCGAAGCCGGTGTAGCGGGAGTCGAGCACCTCGAACCCGACCGCGACCCCGGCCACGGCGGACTCGACCCCGGCGGCGGAGCGGACCTCCCGCCCGATCAGGTAGGCGATCTCGGGCTCGATCCGGGGATGGATGAGGCGCGACACGTCCACCGACGCCTCGGCCGGCATCCCGTCGGTCAGCAGGCCCCAGATGACGTCGTCCACGCCCATCTGGACCATCTTGGCGCGGCTGGTGAAGCCCATCTTCACCCCGGCGACGCGCTCGCCCCGCCGCAGCCGCAGGTCGATCCCGGCGCGCTGCACCGCGTAGGCGGTCGCGACGTCCAGCGGCGTCCTCGCGGTGAGCTTCGGGATCGCCCGCACGTCGCGGGCGGCCTCGTCCAGCGTCGCGGCCAGCGCGTGCACGTCCACCATCACGAGTCCTCCTTGCCGAACGCGACGCGGACGTCGCCGAGCCCGTCGATGCGCGCCTCGAACACGTCGCCGGGGGCGGCCGGGACCACGGGGCCGAGCGCGCCGGTCAGCACGGTGTCGCCGGCGCGCAGCGGGCGGCCGACCGCGACGAGGGTGTCGGCGAGCCACAGCGCCGCGTTCAGCGGATGGCCGAGGCAGGCCGCGCCGTTGCCGGTGGAGACCTGCACGCCGCGCCGCTCCATCACCATCCCGCACAGCCGCAGGTCGACGCCGGTGAGCGGGACGGGGCGGTTGCCGAGGACGTACATGCCGGACGAGGCGTTGTCGGCGACGGTGTCGGCGAGCGTGATGTCCCAGTCGCGGACGCGGCTGCCGACCACCTCGATGGCGGGCAGCGCGAACGCGGTCGCGCGGATCACGTCGGCGACGGTGTGCCGTTCGTGAGTCAGATCCCGGTCGAGCACCAGCGCGACCTCGGCATCGGCGCGCGGCTGCAGGACGGCCCCGGCGGGGACCTCCTCCCCGTCCGGGACGGCCATGTCGGCGAACAGCATGCCGAAGTCCGGGCTGTCCACCCCGATCTGCCGCTGCACCGCCCGCGACGTGAGGCCGATCTTGCGTCCGGCGAGCCGGCGGCCCTGCCCGAGCCAGCGTTCGGTGAGCCGGTCCTGGACGGCGTAGGCGTCGTCCGCGGCCGTGATCAGGTCGCGGACGGGCGCGCACGGGGTGCCGGTCGCGTAGGCGCCGAGGAGCCGGTCGGCGGCGGCGTCGATGTCGGTGGTCACGGGGCTCGCTCTCAGATCTGGACGCAGATGTTGACGGGATCGGAGAAGAAGTCCAGCGAGTACTCTCCGCCTTCCCTGCCGATTCCGGACGCCTTGACGCCGCCGAACGGCGTGCGCAGGTCCCGCAGGTTCCAGCAGTTCACCCAGACGATGCCCGTTTCGAGACGCGGCGATACCCGGTGCGCCCTCGACAGGTCCCGCGTCCACACCGTGGCCGCGAGTCCGTACACGCTGTCGTTGGCGAGCGCGACGGCCTCCTCCTCGGTGTCGAACGGCGCGACGTGGCAGACCGGGCCGAAGATCTCCTCCTTCACCGTGCGGGCCGTCTCCGGGAGCCCGGTGAGCACGGTCGGCTCGACGTGGAAGCCGCCGTCGCGGGCGTCGCCGAACTCCGGCACGCCGCCGCCCGCGACGACCGTGGCGCCCTCCTCGCGGGCGAGCCGGTAGTACGACAGGACCTTGTCCCGGTGCTCCGCCGAGATCATCGGCCCGTAGCCGTCCAGCGCCCGGGCGCGCTCGCCGAGCCTCGCGGTGAACTCCTCGAAGACGGGCCGCTCGACGTAGACGCGCTCGGTGCAGAGGCAGATCTGGCCGGAGTGGGTGAAGGACGAGCGGACCGTGCCGTCCAGGGCCGCGTCGAGATCGGCGTCGGCGAAGACGAGCGCCGGGTTCTTGCCGCCCAGCTCGAACGAGACGGGCGTGACGTGGTCCGCGGCGTTGCGCATGATCGCGGTGCCGGTGGCCGACTCGCCGGTGAACGCGATCGCGTCCACGCCGGGATGGCCGGTGAGGAACTCCCCCGCCGCGCCCGCGCCGTGCCCGTGCACCAGGTTAAACGCGCCGTCCGGGAGCCCGGCCTCGTCGATGACCCGCGCGAGGAGGGTCGCGGTGGACGGGGTCTCCTCGGACGGCTTGGCGACGACGGCGTTCCCGGCCGCGAGCGCCGGCGCGACCTTCCAGGTGAGCAGCAGCAGCGGGAGGTTCCAGGGCGAGATGACCGCGACCACGCCGAGCGGCTTGCGCACGGTGTAGTTGAGCGCCTCGCCCGTCCCGCCGCTCCACCCGGGCACCTGGGTCATGTACGCCCGTTCGGGGCGCCCGTACAGCAGGTCGGCGTACGCGCGGAAGTTGCCGATCGCCCGCGGGACGTCGACGGTCGAGGCGAGGTCCCGCGGCTTGCCGGTGTCGGCGACCTCGGCGTCGACGAACTCCTCGAACCGCTCCTGGACGCCGTCGGCGATCCGCCGCAGCGCGGCCGCCCGGTCACCGGTCCCCGCCGATCCCCACGCGCCCTTCAGCGCGGCCCGCGCGGCCGCCACCGCGTCGTCGACGACCTCCCGCGTCGCCTCGGGGACGGAGCCCAGCTCGGTGCCGTCCACCGGCGCGATGAGCGGGAAGGCCTGCCCGTCCGAACGGAACACCCCGCCGACGTAGTGCTCGGCCTTCATTCCAGTTCCTCCCGGACGCTTCGGCACTCCCCGATCCTCCGCCCGCCCGGGTATGCCTGGCAAATACCAAACAGCCTGGGAGCTATCACGAACTCGTGATAGTAAGGCGGCATGCGCGCGATCGATCTGCTCAACGGGCGGCTGAAGCTGCGGCACCTCGTGCTCGTGGTCGCCATCGCCGACCAGGGAAGCGTGCTGCGGGCCGCGGAGCACCTGCACCTGGCGCAGCCCGCGGTGACGCGCAGCCTGCGCGAGGCCGAGGGCATCCTCGGCGTCGACCTGTTCACCCGCGGCCCGCGCGGGGTGACGCCCACGATGTTCGGCGAGGTGTTCGTCGAGCACGCCCGCGCCGTCCTGGCCGAGCTGCGCCGCGCCGGCGAGCGCATCACCGGGCTCGCGGACGGCGCGGTCGGCACCGTCACCATCGGCACGCTGCTGGCCGGCTCCAACGTCCTGCTCCCCCGGGCGATCGCGGCGTTGAAGCAGGACAGGCCGGGCATCACCGTCATCGTCCAGGAGGCCACGTTCGACGCCCAGGTGCCGCGCCTGCTGGACGGCGAGATCGACCTCATCCTCGGCCGCCTCAACCCGATCGACGACCTGCGCGGCCTCCGGCAGATCACCCTCTACGGCGAGCCGGTCCGCCTCGTCGCCCGCCGCGGCCATCCGGCCCGGTCCCTTCCGGACCCGTGCCTCGCCGACCTGCTCGCCTACCCGTGGGTGCTGCCCCTCGAACAGACGGCGCTGCGCACCGAGCTGGAGCAGGTCTTCCGCGCCGAAGGCCTCGAACCGCCCGGGAACCTGGTCGAGTGCACGTCGGTCCTGACCGTCCGCACGCTGGTCCGCGACACCGACATGATCGCCGCGCTCCCCGAGCTCGTCGCCCGCACCGACGCCGACATCGCGCCGCTGCCGGTGCCGCTGGAGCCCGTCCGCCGCCAGGTGGGGGTCACGCTGCCCGCGCACCGGGCGCCGACCCCGTCCGCCCGCCTCATGCTCGACCACCTGCGGCGCGAGGCCGCCGCGATCACACGGCGCGAACCAGGTCGATGAGCGCCTTCCCCGGCATCGACGCGGCGTCCGCCAGGTCGAGGACCACGTCGAAGTGGTCGCGCCCCGGCACGATCATCAGGTCGCCGGCGTCCCAGAGCGGATGGAACAGCCGCGACTGCTCCAGGAAGCCGTCCCCGTCGTGCTCGGCGGCCACGACGACGGCCGGGCACCGGTAGCGCGCCGGGAGCAGCGCCGGGCTGAGCGCCGCCGCCCGCTCCAGGTCCAGCTGCACGTTCTCGTTGACGTAGATGCGGGTGATCGGCCTGATGTCGAACAGCCCGCTGATCGGCATGGCCGCCTTGACGACGTCCTCGGGCAGCCCGAGCGCCTCCTGCCAGCCGCCGACCATCGTCATGCCGGTCAGGTGCCCGCCCGCCGAGCTGCCCCCGACCACGATCCGCCGCGGATCGAGCCCGTGCTCGCGCCCGTGCCGGTGGATCCAGGCGATGGAAGCCCGCACCTGCCGGACGATCTCCTCCAGGCTCGCCTTCGGCGCGAGCGTGTAGTCGGGCACGACGGTCGCGATGCCGTGCTCGTGCAGGGTCCGCGCCATGAACGACGACACGTCCCGCGACAGCGCCATCCAGTAGCCGCCGTGCAGGAACACGAACACGGGACGCGGCTCGCCGCCGACTCCCCACACGTCGAGGCGCTCGCCGCCGGCCTCGTCGTAGACGATCCCGCGATGCCCGGAAAGCCCCTCGACCGCCTGCTCGGACATCTCCCGGTACCGCGCCATGTGCCGCTCGAACAGCTCGGGGCCCGCCTTCCGCCGCACGTTGTAGGCGACGTCCAGCTCCTCGTCGGTGAGCCCGCTTCCCGGCCAGTCGTCCATTGCCACGCCCTCCCCAGTTCCCTCGCAGCCTCGCGCCCTCCGGCGGAATGATCAAATACCCGTCCGGCATCCCGCTATCGCGGCCCTGTCATGCGAGACGCTCAGGAGCAGGACGCCGCGGAGTACGTCGCCCGCAACCGCGACCTGTATCCGAACCTCGCCGAACACGGCCATCTCGGTGACGACGGCTGGGACACCGCGTTCACCGAGGGGCTGAACTGCCTTCTCGACGGGCTCAGCCGGCTCGGTTCCCGCTGAGCTTGATGACGTCGAGCCCGGGAGCCTTGCTGATCTCATCGGCGCAGAAGCGTTCGGTCACCCACGCCTTCCTCGAGAACAAGCGGGTCTGGTCGGCGTAGTGCGGAGAGGTGGGGTCGGCGGACTGGGAGTAGGTCAGCAGCGTCCGGGTGTCGGGGCAGGCATCGCCGTCGAAGGAGACGACCTGTACGTAGCTGGAGCCGGTCGTGACCTCGGCGTAGCCCTTCCCCGGAGTCCAGGGCGCCTCGATCTTGTTGAGGATGCCGAGACCCTCCGTGCCGCCGCCGATCGGGATCCGCTCGCCGTTGCGGACGACGTACTGGTGGTCGCCCAGCGGAGCGTCGAGCGGGATGCCGGACGACGTCAGCTCGTCGACGGCGTCCCGGAGGGCCTTGCGCGCCGCCCAGGAATTCGTGTTGAAGTCGCGGGGCGTGTCGACCGGGTCGGACGCGTCGAACGGGGTCTTCCACAGGTCCCATGCGTCGGTGGCCCTGCGCCAGTAGCGGTCGAAGAGCAGAGCGCCGCGGCTGCCGGCATCCGCCGTCCTGTCCCACCCGGCCAGGATGTCGCAGGGCTCACCGAGGCGCATGTCGCGGCACATGGCCACGGTGCCCGACGCCGCGAGCTCGCCCGCGTGGTTCCGGTTGGCGAAGACGAGGCTCTGCATGCCGGAGCGTGTGAAGCGCCCGCCGGCGAGCTGGTCCCGGACGGCGACCAGGCCGCTGCGGGTGCGGAGGGAGCGGGCGGCCTTCTCGTCGCCGATGATGCGGTCGTAGCCGGTGAGCGGTTCGTTCGGATTCGACAGCCAGTAGCTGTCGTTGGAGTTGGTGACGTAGTCGGCGCGGGTCAGCACCGGGTAGCGGCCGGGGTCGAGGATGCCCGGCTGGACGGTGCCCGGGGCCCTGCCGGGGGCACAGGACGATCTCGTCCCGTCCAGGATCGCCAGGCCGCCCTGCCGGAACGTCAGGTGGCCGAGGAGGGTGTTGCAGCGGTCCGCGAACGCGTCGGTGACGTTCGGCAGGACCTGGATCTGGGCGAAGAGCGCCTCGCCGCGCGAGTCGGCGGCGATGGTGTTGACCCACGGCAGGCCCTGGGTCTGCTTCAGCGCGCGGACGGCGTCATCGGTGGTGCGCGCCCTGCCCAGCGCGAGCGAGGTGTTGGCGAGGCGCAGGTTCGTGGCGTTCGGATCTGTGATCGCGTAGGCGTTCCAGGTCGTCCAGGGCAGGTCGATGGACGACACTGACGTGACGACCGGCCCGTACCGCGTGCGCCACTGCGTCGCTGTGACGGGCTTGAGCGAGCCGTCGGGCTGCCTGGCCTGGACGGTGACCCGCTGCCGGGTCATCTTCTCCTTCTTGCCGTCGACGAGGTAGTACGTCGGGTCGCCCGGCACCAGGCGCAGCTCGGTGAGCGTGAAGGGGACGCCCGTCGCGACCGTGTGGCTCCAGGCGAACGTCGAGGTGTGGCCGATGTTGACCGAGGGCGCGCCGAGCAGTGCGGCGCCGCTCACGTCCAGCTCGCCGGGGATCGTCTGGTGCATCTGCCAGAAGCGGCGCCCGTTGTGCCAGGGATAGTGCGGGTTGCCGAGGAGGAGGCCCCGGCCGTTCGCCGTGGCGCCGCCGCCCACGGCGATGGCGTTGCTGCCCATGCCCGCGTCCGCCATGAGGTTCCGGGCACCCTCGGCGGCCTTCCCGGGCGCCTGCTTCGAGGGCTTCACCGCGTTCCCCGCGGGCGGCTCCGCCCCGGTGATCTGGTCGGTCACCATGCCCGAGCCGCCGAGCATCGCCAGCGCGTAGCCGCGGCGGTAGACGTCCATCTCGGTGATCGGCCGCAGCCACGGGGCGCCCTTGCAGGCCGGGTCGGTGACCTTGCCTTCGCGCAGGAACCCGTTGAAGCCGGCCGCCCAGCCCCGGCTGAGCCGGCGCACGTCCTCGGTCGGCCCGTACGGAGCGGGCGCCGCCGCCAGCCGCTCGACGACCCCGCTGTCGTTGACGGCCATGAAGAAGACGTCGCTGGCCAGGTTGGTGGACGCAGAGGACAACGACCTGTCGGGCCGCTCCGAGGGCCCGAAGTACCTGGAGCGTTCCCCACGCAAGGTGACGATGCCCTGCGCGATGAGGCAGGCGTTGTCCTTCGCCGCCGCATACCCGGTGCCGTACCCGAGGCCGGCGTAGTCCTTGGCGGTGATGTGCGGGATGCCGTACTCGGTGTAGCGGATCGTCGCCGACATGGTCCGTCCGCCGACGGTCGCGGCGGATGCCGTTCCCGGGACCGCCAGGGTGGCGGGGATCAGCAGGGCGGCGGCCAGGACGGCTCCGGCTCCCGGCGATGCGGTGCGCGGCATCGGGGCTCCTTGATCACAGAGGCCCCGCAAAGCTGACATATGCCGGCGGTCCTGGCAAGGTCCGGTCCCGGCCAGGGCCTAGAGGACCTTGCTCAGGAACGCCTTCGTCCGCTCGTTGGTGGGGTTGTCCAGGATGTCGGACGGGCGGCCCGACTCGACGATCACGCCGCCGTCCATGAAGACGACGCGGTCGGCGACCTCGCGGGCGAAGCCGACCTCGTGCGTGACGACGATCATCGTGAGCCCATCTTCGGCGAGGGTCTTCATGGTGTCCAGGACGTCCCCGACCAGCTCGGGGTCCAGCGCCGAGGTCGGCTCGTCGAACAGCATCAGCTTCGGCCGCATGGCGAGGGCGCGGGCGATCGCGACGCGCTGCTGCTGGCCGCCGGACAGGTGCCGGGGGTAGCCGTCCGCCTTGTCGGCGAGGCCGACCTTGGCGAGCAGCTCGCCGGCCCGCGCGCGGGCCGCGGCGCGGGGCTCGCCGCGCACGCCGGTGGGCGCCTCGATCACGTTCTGCAGCACGGTCAGGTGCGGGAACAGGTTGAACTGCTGGAAAACCATGCCGATCTCGCGGCGCTGCCGGGTGACGTCGCGCTTGCGCAGGTGCCGCACCTTCCCGCCGGAGGCGGTGAAGCCGATCAGCTCGCCGTCGACGTGGACGGAGCCCCCGTCGATGGTCTCCAGGTGGTTCACGCAGCGCAGGAACGTCGACTTGCCCGACCCGGACGGCCCGAGCACCACCACGACCTCGCCGGGGCTCACGTCGAGGTCGACGCCCTTCAGCACCTCCAGGTGCCCGAACTTCTTGCGGACGTTGCGCGCCCGCACCATCGGCACGGACTCCTTCACAGGGGCGGTCACGGCGACACCTCCGGGGCGGGGCGGCGGCGCCGCATCAGGACGAAGTCCCAGAAGCCCTGTGGGGCGTTGCGGGTCGCGCCGCGCGAGTAGTGGTGCTCGATGAACGACTGCCCGACGTACAGGATCGAGGTGATCACCAGGTACCAGAGGCAGGCGACGAGCAGCAGCGGGATGGTCTGGAACGTCCGGTTGTAGATCGACTGGACGGTGTAGAGCAGGTCGGCGAGCGCGATCACGCTGACCAGCGAGGTGGCCTTCAGCATGTTGATCACCTGGCTGCCGGTCGGCGGGATGATGAACCGCATCGCCTGCGGCAGCACGATCCTGCGGAAGGTGCGGGCGCCGCCCATGCCGAGCGCCTGCGCCGCCTCGGTCTGGCCGGGGTCGACGGCCAGCAGGCCGCCGCGGATGATCTCCGCCATGTAGGCGGCCTCGTTCAGCCCGAGGCCGAGGATGGCCGCGATCAGCGGGGTGATCAGGTGGTTGGTGTCGCCGTGCAGGAACTCCGGCCCGAACGGGATGCCGACCGACAGCCGCGGCATCAGCGCCGACAGGTTGTACCAGATGACGAGCTGCACGAGGACGGGCACGCCGCGGAAGAACCACACGTACAGGCCGCAGGCGGTGCGCAGGAGCGGGTTGTCGGACAGCCGCCCGACGGCGAGCAGGACGCCGCCCGCGATCCCGACCGCCATCGCGATGACGGTCAGCTCGATCGTGATGGCGATGCCGTCGCCGATGATCGAGGCGTTCATGTAGCGGCCGACGACGTCCCACTGGAAGTTGTCGTTGGTCCACAGCAGGTGCGTGAACTGGGCGGCCAGGACGAGCACGATGAGCGACGCGACCCACCGCAGCGGGTGCCGGACGTGCGCGGCGCCCGCCACGTCGACGTCGGCGACGGTGTCGCGGGACTGCTCCTTGGTCAGGGTCACGTCCGGTTCACCCCTCTCTGGGCGCCAGGTTCACGCCCGGCTTGTCGAGCATGTTGGAGGCCAGGCCCCACTTGGTCATGACCTTCTTGTAGGTGCCGTTCTCCATGAGCCTGCGGAACCCTTCGAGGAGGACGTCCCGCAGCGGCGAGTCCTTGGCGACCACCGAGCCCTGGTACAGGTCGTCGAACCCGTTGGGCTTGCCGGTCCCCGCGAGTTCGAGGTCGTCGCCCGACTGCTTGACGAAGTAGCTGAGCGGCGCCTGGGAGGAGAAGAACCCGTCGGCCCGGTGCGACCGGACGGCGAGGATCGCGGTCGGCTGGTCCTTGTAGGACTGCACCTCGACGGCGGGCTTGCCCTCCTGCACGCACGTGGAGGACTGCGTCTTGACGACGTCCTCCGCGGAGCCGCCCGCCATCACGGAGATCTTCGTCCCGCAGGTGTCGGCGATGGAGCCGATGCGCTTCGGGTTGCCCTTCGGGACGGCGAACACGACGAACTCGCGGACCCAGTCGACGAAGTCGTTGGCGGCCTCGCGCTCCGGGAAGTCCCCGACCGGGCCCATCGCGAAGTCGTACCGGCCGGCCTTGATCCCGGTGAGCAGGCTCGGCAGGCCGTCCACGGTGACGTGCTCGATCCTGACGCCGAGCAGCTGGCTGAGCGCGGTGGTCAGGTCCGCGGACGCGCCGCTCAGCGACCGCCCGTCCGACCCGGCGATCTCGTAGGGCGGGAACGACCCGTTGTTGACCGAGATCAGCTTGCCGGACGCCTTGTTCTTCGCGGGCAGCCGGCCGTGCAGCTCGCGGTCGAGGGTCTGGCGGAGCTGGGCCTCGTCGACGCCCTGCGACGACTTGCCGTTCAGGATGCCCTCCGCCTCCGGCGGGTTCGCCCCGCACGCGGCGGCCCCCGCGAGCAGGGCCGCCGCGGACAGGGCGGCGATGGCGCGTCTCATGCGGACTCCTCTACGGGACGGATGGACGGGTCGACGCGGAACCGGCGGTTGGCGAGCACGGGCAGCAGGCCGCGGGCGTCGGCCAGCTCGTCCCGGTCGGCGATGGCCCAGAGCAGCCCCGGGCGCTCGCCCAGCCGGTCGCGGACGATGCCGAGCGGGTCGACGACCATGCTCGATCCGATGTTGCGGCGGCCGCACTCGCCGGAGGCCGCGACGTAGCAGGTGTTCTCCAGCGCGCGGGCGGTCACCATGACCTGCCAGTGCCATTCCTTGGCGGGGCCGCGCACCCAGGCCGCCGGCACGGCGAGCACCTCGGCGCCCGCGTCGACCAGCAGCCTGGCCATCTCCGGAAATCGTACGTCGTAGCAGGTCATGAGTCCGACGCGCCAGCCGGCGCAGTCGAGGACGACGGGCTCGCCGTCGCCGGGCGCCACCCGGTCCGACTCGCGCGCCCCGAACGCGTCGTACAGGTGGACCTTGCGGTAGACGGCGGCCAGCTCGCCGTCCTGGACGGCGACGAGGGTGTTGAAGACCTTGCCGTCCCCGGCCGGTTCGTGGACGCCGGCGACGACCGTCGTCGGCGAGCCCTCGGTGCGGGCGCGCAGGCCGGTCACGAACGGGCCGTCGAGCGGCTGCGCCGCCTCGGCGATCCGCTCCGGCTCTTCGATGAACAGGGCGAGCGAGTCCTCGGGCAGGACCAGCAGGTCCGCCCCATCCTCGGCCGCCTCGTCGATCAGCCCCATGCAGGTCTTGAGATTGGTCTGCCAGTCCTCGGTGGAGGCGAACTGGCCCACGGCGATCCTCATCCGAAGAGCTCCTCGGCCTTGATCGGGCGGGGCGCGATGCCCTGCTCGTGCAGTTCCTCGCAGAACGCGGCGGTCATGGCCGCGTTGGCCTCGGTCCCGTACGGCATCCAGTCGGGTCCGAAGATCCGCGCCTGCGCTTCGAGCTCGTCCAGCAGCCAGGGCGTGGTGTCGGCGAGCAGCCGGCGCCGCTCCAGCCACATCCGCTTGGACTCCTCGAAGGCGTCCTGGAGCGCCTCGGGGAGCCACGGGTGCTCGTCCACGACCTCGCGCTTGAGGGCGAGGAGGTGGATCCCGGGGACGAACCCCGTCCGGCCGTAGTAGGCGGCCTCGGCGGCCCGGTAGTCCCCGTACAGGTGGCGGAACCGGCCGCGGGCGGTGAACATCTCCGGCGGCATGAACGGCGTGAAGATCGCGTCGAACGTCCCGCCGGCGAGGCCCTCGACGAGGGAGGTCTCCGCGACCCGCACGTTGCCGGGCAGCGGGCGGGGGCCGACGCGGTCCTTGCCGGTCTCACCGGCGGCGAGGGGCCCGACCCGCCATTCGACGGCGGACAGGTCGACGCCCTCGGCCCGCAGCAGCGCCCGCGTCCAGGTGTTGCCGGAGTCGGGCCAGCCGGTGAGCCCGATCGTCGCGCCCGCGAGGTCCCGCGGCGAGGTGAGCGGGCTGTCCCGGCGGACCAGCACGCAGCGCTGCCGGAAGCCGCGCATCAGGAAGACCGGCAGGCCGACGAGGCGATCGTCGCCGCCGGAGCGGCCGAGGGAGTAGCGGCTGAAGGACGTCTCGCCGCCGTGCAGGCCCGGCTCGGCGAGGACGTCGGGGGTGATGTCCCGGGTCTCGATCTCCAGCGCCGCCCCGCGGGCGCGCGCCCGGCCGGTCAGCAGCGGGACGACGTGGTCCCAGTCCCGCACCGCCAGGCGTATCCGTGGAACCGGCACGACGCTCCATTTCCGCATGTAGGAGGGGTTGGAGACGCGCCTCGGGGCGCGATGCGTCCCGACTCTAGGGTCTGTTTGTAGCCAGTACAATGGGCGTTTTGTTACTGCACAAAACTTTGCCGGAGGGGTTCGTGATCGACGCGCCATGGCTGGCCGAGCGCATCGCAGACAGGTCGGCCCGGGGCATCGCCGCCGCGCTGACGAGCCTGATCCGCAGCGGGGAGATCCCGGCGGGCACCCGGCTGCCGACGGTCCGCGGGCTCGCCGCGGAGTTGCGGGTGAGCCCGGGAACCGTCGCCGACGCCTGGACGACGCTGCGCCGGCACCGCGTCGTGAGCGCGCAGCGGCGCCGCGGCACGGTGGTGATCGGGCCGCCGAACGTCCCGCATCCGGCCCGGTACGAGCGGATCGGCGAGTTCGGCACCCGGCTCGCGATCGACCTCGCGGTCGCCGCGCCCGATCCGGCCCTGCTGCCGTCCCTGGACGCGGCGCTCGCGGCCGGCGCGCGGACCGCGGACCTGAACGACTACACGCGGGAGACGATCACGCCCGCGCTGCGCGCCGCGGTCGAGCCCGACTGGCCGTTCCCCGCGCCCGGCCTCCTGACCGTCGGGGGCGGGTACGAGGGCGTCCAGCTCGTCTGCCAGACCGTCGCCGTCCCGGGCGACCGGATCGCCGTCGAGGACCCGACCGGCGCCCGCCTGCTGGACATCCTGGAGGCGCAGGGGGCGGAGATCGTCCCGGTCGCCTGCGACGCCGAGGGCCCGGTGCCGGGCTCGCTCGCCGAGGCCCTCACGTCCAGGCCCGCGGCGTTCGTGTACCAGCCGCGCGCACACACACCCCGCGGGCACGCGCTGACCGCCGGCCGCGCCGCCGACCTCGCCGCGCTCCTCGCCCCCGCCAACACTTTGGTGATCGAGGACGACGGGACCGGCGAGGTGTCCACCTCACCGGCCGTCAGCGTCGGGACGCACCTGCCGGACCGCACCGTCCTCGTCCGCTCGTACTCCAAGTCGCACGGCCCCGACCTGCGCATCGCCGTCGTCGGCGGCGCGGCGGAGCCGGTCGAGAGGGTCCGGGTGCTGCGCAGCTTCGGCACCGGCTGGACGAGCCGCATCCTGCAGGACGCGCTGGCGCACCTGCTGAGCGACCCGCCGACCCGCGAGACCGTCGCGCATGCCCGCCGCACCTACACCGAGCGCCGCGAGGGCCTGGCCGCCGCGCTCGCGGAGCGGGGCGTGCCCACGGGCAATCGCGACGGCCTGATGCTGTGGGTGCCGGTCGCGGACGAGTCCGACGCTCTGGTCACGCTGGCCGCGCACGGGGTCGCCGCCGCGCCGGGCAGCCGCTACCAGGTCGTCCCGTCCGCGCCGCACCTGCGGATCGCGACGAGCCGCCTGCACGACCTGCCGTTTCCGCTCCCTGAACTGGCCGACCTCATCGCGCTGGCCGCACGCCCCCGCTAAGGGAGGAGACCCGGAAGGTCGTCGGCGTACTCGCTCAGGTAGGCGGCGAGGGTCTCGGGAATGAGGTCGATCTCCGCGAGACCGGCGGGCGTGCACGGGACGAGGTCCACGTCGTACCGGCCCTTGGCAGGGTCGTCGAACTCGGGGCCGTGCCTGCGGGACAGGTCCATCGTCTCCAGGCGGCACACGTAGAAGGTGTTCAGGCGGTGCACGTCGGGGCTCTGCTCGCCGCACGCGAACACCTGGCGGAGCGGCCCCGCGGTCGCGCCGAGCTCCTCGTCCAACTCCCGGCGCAGGGCGGCCTCCGGGCTCGCGTCGGTGGGCTCGATCTTGCCGCCCGGCGTCGTCCAGTAGACGGGGCGGTCCGGGCGGGTGCGGCGCAGCAGCACCAGCGCGTCGCCGTCCAGGAGGAGGGCGCGGACGGCTCGGCGGACCCTCACGCGTCCAGGCAGGCCCCTCATGCGTTCAGGTACGCGAGGACCGCGAGGACGCGGCGGTGCCCGCTGTCGGACGGCGGCAGGCCGAGCTTGGCGAAGATCGCGCCGATGTGCTTGCTGACCGACCGCTCGGTGATGACGAGGGTGGCCGCGATCGTGGCGTTGCCGAGGCCCTGCGCCATCAGGCCGAGCACCTCGTGCTCGCGCGGGGTGAGCGCCTGGAGGGGGTCGTGGCGGGACGCCATCAGCTGGGAGACGACCTCGGGGTCGAGGGCGGTGCCGCCCGCGGCGACGCGTGACAGCGCGTCCAGGAACTCGTCGACGCGGCCGACGCGGTCCTTGAGGAGGTAGCCGACCCCGCCGGCGCCGCCCGCGAGCAGTTCGGCCGCGTAGGTCTCCTCGACGTACTGCGACAGCACCAGGACCGGCAGGCCCGGCAGCCTCTTGCGCGCCTCGATCGCCGCGCGCAGCCCCTCGTCCCGGAACCCGGGCGGGAGCCGGACGTCGAGGACGGCGGCGTCCGGGCGGTGCTCCAGCAGCGCGGGCAGCACGTCGGGCCCGCCGGCGGCGGACGCGACGACCTCGTGGCCGTCGGCTTCGAGCAGCATGACGAGGCCCTCGCGGAGCAGGGCGTTGTCCTCCGCGATCACGATCCGCACGGCAGCTCCACCTCGAGCGTCGTCCCTTCCCCGCCGGGGCTGTCGAGGCGGGTCGTCCCGTCGAGCGCCGCCACCCGGCGGCGGATGCCCGCGAGGCCGCTGCCGCGGTCCGGGTCGGCCCCGCCCTTGCCATCATCCCGCACGCTGATCGTCAGCCGGCCGGGGGCGCGGCGGACCTCGACCCGGCCGCGCCGGGCGCCGCTGTGCCGGGCGATGTTGGTGAGGGCCTCGGCCACGACGAAGTAGGCGGCGGCCTCGACGGCGGCGGGCGCCCGGCCGTCCTCGACGTCCGTCTCGACGGGGATCGGCTGTCCGGCGGCGAGCGCGCGCAGCGCCCCGGCGAGGCCCCGGTCGGACAGGATCGGCGGGTAGATGCCGCGGATCACCGTCCGCAGCTGGGCGAGCGCCTCCTCGATGCCCTCCCGGGCCTCCAGGAACAACGCCCGCGCGGCCTCCGGGTCGCCGTCGAAGCGGCGGTCGGCGAGCCCGAGCCGCAGCGCGGCGGCGACGAGCTGGGCCTGCGTGCCGTCGTGCAGGTCGCGCTCGATGCGGCGGAGCTCGGCACCGTGCGCCTCCAGGGCCTCGGCACGCGTCTCGGTCAGCTCCTCGACCCGCTCGGCGAGGCTCGTCCGGCGGGTCGGGGACAGCAGGACCTCGGCGAGCCGCGCCTGCCAGCGGGCGAGCCGCGGCACCAGCCACAGCAGGATGGCGAGGTCGAAGGCGCCCTGGAGGAAGGGCATCGTCAGCGCCTTCGGCCAGCTGTCCAGCGTGATGAACGCCGACTGGGAGCCCTCCGGCGCCGCCCACCACCACAGCGGCAGCGACAGCGTGAACGGGATCGCCGGCCACACCCCCACCGCGATCATCGCGGTCGCGAGGGCGGTGAGGCCGTGGACCGCCAGCCAGGCCGCGTCCCGCCAGGTCGCCGGCGAGCGCACCAGGCGGCGCGCCTCGGCCACGCCCTCCCCTCGGGAGGGCGGGTACGGCTCGGGGATCTCGCGCCCGAGGACGCGGCCGGCGCGGCGCCGCTCCGCGCTCGCCAGCGCCCGCAGCGCCTTCGCGGCCGACGGCAGCCAGGGCAGGGCGATCGGCAGCAGCACCAGGACGGCCACCAGCGGGACGAGCCCGGCCAGCGCGGGGAGGCCGGTGCGCAGCGCGCGCACCAGCTCCGCGGTCGCGTCCGCGCTGCGTCTCAGGGCCCTGTCCATGTCGCCTCGAAGCACACCGTAAGCGACGCCGGGGCACCGCGCACCCGTGCCTGCACCCATGCCGTGGTGTAGCCCGCTACACCACCGATTCGGTAGTACGCGGCAATGTGCCCGGCCACCTCTTAAACCTAGGTTCGTCCAGGTGAGAGGCGGCGTCCCACGGAGGGAAGACATGACGACGATGACGGCCCAGGCCCCAGCGGCGGCGACGGGTCTTGGCGCGGTCAGCCTGGACTCGGTCACCAAGACCTATGGCGAGGTGCGGGCGCTGGACGGCGTCACCAGGGCGTTCCCGCGCGGCGGGTTCACCGCGGTGATGGGGCCGTCCGGGTCGGGCAAGAGCACGTTCCTGCACTGCGCGTCCGGGCTCGACCGCCCGACCGCCGGCACCGTCCGGATCGGCGGCGTCGACCTCGGCCGGCTGAGCGAGGCGAAGCGGACCCGGCTGCGCCGGGAGCGGATCGGCTTCGTCTTCCAGGCGTTCAACCTGATCCCGTCCATGGACGTCGAGCAGAACATCACGCTCCCGCTGCGGCTCGGCGGCGCCGAGGCCGACCCCGCCTGGCTCGGCGAGGTGGTCTCGCGCGTCGGGCTCGCCGACCGGCTCCGGCACCGGCCGCCGGAGCTGTCGGGCGGGCAGCAGCAGCGCGCCGCGCTCGCCCGCGCGCTGATCACCCGTCCCGAGGTCGTGTTCGCGGACGAGCCGACCGGGGCGCTCGACCCGCGCACGGCCCGCGACGTCCTGCGGATGCTGCGGGAGGCGGTGGACCTGACCGGCCAGACCGTCGTGCTGGTCACGCACGACCCGGTGGCGGCCGCGTGGGCCGACACGGTGGTGTTCCTCAGCCGCGGCCGGATCGTGGACGAGCTGGCCGCCCCGACCGCGTCCGCCGTCATGGCCCGCTGGGAGACGCTGTGAGGGGCAGGGGCCCGGCCGCCGGGATCTTCGCGGCGCTGGCGTTCGCGGCGGCGCTGGTCGGGGCGTGCGGGGTGCTGCTGGAGTCGGCGCTGCGGGCCCACGCCCCGGTCGAGCGGTTCGGCGCCGCCGCGGCGGTCGTGACGGGGCCGCAGAGCGTCGAGGACCGGATGAAGCGGTTCGGCGAGGAGCCGGAGAGGCAGAGCCGCCCCCTGACCGAGCGCGCCCCGGTCCCGCTCACGGTCGCGGTGAAGCTGCGCGCCGTCCCTGGGGTGCGGGACGTGGTGGCGGACGTCTCCTTCCCGGTCCTGCTCTCCACCGGCCAGACCGTGACCGGTCACGGCTGGGAGTCGGCGGCCCTGCGTCCCTCCAGGCTGAGCGCGGGCCGCGCGCCGCAGGCGCCGGACGAGGTGGTGCTGAGCGCCTCCGCCGGCGCCAGGCCCGGCGACGAGGTCCGGGTGCAGGCCGGCGGGGCACCCCGCCCGTACCGGGTGTCCGGGCTCGTCGCGGACGGCCCCGGCGCGGCCTACTTCACCACGGCGACGGCCGCCGCCCTCGGCGGGCACCCGGGCCGGGCCGACGCCCTCGCGGTCATCGGCGACGCGGACGGGGACGCGCTCCGCAAGGCCGCCCCGGGGCTCACCGTCGCGACCGGGGCGGCGCGCGGCGACGCCGAGGACCCGGCCGCGGCCGCGGCGCGCCCCGGCATCGTGGAGCTGACCGCCTCGTTCGGCGGCCTGGCCGTGATGACCGCGTGCGTGGTCCTCGGCGGGCTGATCGTCCTGTCGGTGCGGGAGCGGGGCCGCGAGCTCGCGCTGCTCCGGGCGGTCGGGGCGACGCCGGGCCAGGTCCGGGGCGTGATCGTGCGGGACACGATGCGCATCGCCGTCCCGGCCGCGGTGACGGGCGGCGCGCTGTCCCTCGCGCTCGGCGCGGGGATGCACGCCGCCATGGTCCGCGAGGGCGTGCTGCCGGACGGTTTCGGTCTGTCGCTCAGCCCGCTGCCCCCGCTGGCCGCGGCCGCGACCGCGGTCCTCGCCGCCGCCGCGACCTCGCTCCTCGCCGCGCTGCGGGTGTCGCGGATCCGCCCGGTGGAGGCGCTCGGCGAGGCGGCGGCCGAGCCCTCCGGCCTGCCCCGGTGGCGCGTCGTCACCGGCGTGGCGTTCCTCGTCCTCGGCCTGAACGCGCTCGGCTTCTCGGTCGGCGCGACCGGGCCCACCGCGAACGCCTCGCTCGGCGGCCTGGTCATCTCACTGATCATCGCGACGGCCTTCCTCGGCCCCCTGCTGGCCCGGTTCGGCACCCGGGTCCTCGGGCGGGCCGCCCGGAGCGTCGCCCCGGTGTCCGGGCGGATGGCCCGGCACGCCGCCGGCACCGCCGCGCTGCGCGCCGGATCGCTGATCACGCCGGTCGCCCTGGCGGTCGCGTTCGGGGGCGTCCAGCTGTTCGCGCAGTCCACGGTCGCGCATGCCGCGCGGGTGCAGGCGGAGGAGGGCCTTCGCGCCGACCGGGTCGTGGTGTCGTCCGGCCCCGGCCTCCCGCACGGGGTCGCCGAGGCGGTGCGCCGCACCCCCGGCGTGACGGCCGCGACGCCGGTGAAGCGCACCGGCGTCGTCATGGCGGTCAAGGAGCTGGGCGAGAAGAACCTCCGCTCGCTGGACGCCCGCGGCGTCGGCCCGGACGCCGCGGCGACCATGGATCCGGGCGTCTCCTCGGGACGGCTCGCCGACCTGCGTGGAAACGCGGTCGCGCTGGGCCGGGACGTGGCGGGCGGCGTCGACGTCGGCGACACGGCGGCGCTGTGGCTCGCCGACGGGACGCGCGTCCGCGCCCGCGTGGTGGCGGTCTACGACCGGGGCTTCGGCTTCGGCGACGTCCTGCTCCCGCGCGAGCTGGTCGCCGCGCACTCGTCGGCACCCCTCGACGACCACGTCCTCGTTCGCGGGGACGCGGACCTGGCGGCCGTCACCACCGCCTACGCCGGCGTGCGGGTGGTCTCCCCCGCCGCGTTCCGGACGGGCCTCTCGCAGGAGATCAGGCTGCAGGGGTTCGCCGGCCGCATGATCGTCGCTGCGATCACCGGGTTCGTCCTCATCGGGCTCGTCACGACGCTCGCGGTCGCCACGGCGGCGCGACGGCGCGAGTTCGCCCTGCTGCGGCTGGTCGGCGCGACCCGCCGCCAGGTGCTGCGGATGCTGCGGCTGGAGGCCGCGATCGTGCTCGGCACCGGCATCGCGGCCGGGGCGCTCATCGCGGCCGTGACGCTGCTGACCTTCGCGGCGGCCGTCACCGGCCTCCCGCTCCCCTCGGTCCCGCCGCTGACCTGCGCGGCCGTCCTGCTCGGCACGGCGGGCCCCGCGGCCGCCGCGATCCTCCTGCCGGCGCGGGCGGTCCTGCGCCGGCGCACCTCCCCCTCCCTCTCCTGAAAGGAGACGTCCATGAGCAACTCCACCCGCTGGACGCTGGCCGTGATCCTCATCGCCGTCAACGCCATCTCGAACGTGGTCCTCGGCGACACCTGGCTGCAGATCGCCGTCAGCGCCCTGACCGGCGCCGCGGTCGTCGCGGTGCTGATCGACTTCCTCCTCCGGGGGCGCCGCGGGCAGTGACCCGCCGCCCTCCCCGCCGCCCGGGACGGCCGAACCGCACGGCTCGTCCCCCCGGGCGGCCTCACCGCCGTTACGATCGCCACTGGCATGCTCTGTACCGGAACGGCGTGAAATGGATGATGTGGAGGTCCGGCACCTGCCGGGCGATCTGCCGCAGCTGTTCGACGGCGGCGCCGGGGACGGCGCGGCCGGGCGGACGCTGTCGGTGCCGCTGCCCGACGGGGACCTGGTCTGGCCCGACCCCGGCTACCCGCAGCGGCAGTTCCTCATGCGGCCCGCCTTCTGGCTGAGCGACGACCCGGTGGGCGGGGGCGTGTGGGCCAGGTTCCGCACCGAGCACCCGCGCTCGGGCCTGTGGCCCCTGCTGATGGACGAGACCGACCAGCCGTGGGCGGCCGGCCAGATCGCCCCCGAGCCGGTCGCCGAGGTCGGCAACTACCAGCCCCACGCGTTCATGTACGAGGTGTGGGCCGACTGGGCGGAGCAGGCGGACGGCGACCACGACGACCTCGCCCCGTTCGGGCGGCACTGTCCGGGCCCGGCCCCGGCGGGCGTCCCGGTCGACGACCCGGACGCCGTGGCCGACCGGCACGCCCGCGCCCTCGCCGCCCGCGGCCTGTCGCTCGGCCTGGTGGCGGTGGACCGGGGCGCCGACGCGCTCGCCGCCGTCGGCTGGCAGGGCGCCCTGAACCACAACGAGTGGACCGCGCCGCTCGCCGCCGTCCTGCGCGGCTGGGAGGACCGGTTCGGCGCCCGCGTCATCGGGCTCGGCTTCAACACGCTGGAGCTCAGCGTCGCCGCGCCCCCCGTCACCACCCGGCACGCCGTGCACGTCGCGGCCGAGCACTGGGCGTTCTGCCCGGACATCCTGTTCCAGGGCCCGGGGACGCTGGCCGGCTACGCGGAGGAGATCCGCGGCAAGACGAACTGGTCATTCTGGTGGGATTGAGATCAAAGCCAAAAGGTGGTCATCTCACGTAAACGTCCAGGCCACCACCGGTGGGGCCCGCCGATTCCGCGGTTACCGTGGGGCGGGTGAGCACCGGGTGGCGCGGCCGGGACGGACCCTCCGAATGATGCGCGCGGGCGACCCCCGCCGAGCGACCGCCGTCCGGACCGGGGCACGGAGGGAGCGCGGCGATGACCGACGGCTCGGGCGATGTACGGATCACGGAGCTGCTGCGCTCCTGGCGGGAGCCGGTGCTGGCCCGCTGGGTCGAGCTGGTGACCCCCGGTCTCCGCGGAAGGCTCACCGAGCGTGAGGTCCAGACGGAGCTGGCCGAGCTGTACGGGCTGGTCGAGCGCTCCCTGGACGGCGACGAGGCGGCCACGGGCGAGCTGCGGGCGACGCTGGCGGAGATCTCGCGGAACCGGGCCCGGCAGGGATTCAGCCCGCGGGAGACCGCGATCAGCGTGTTCGCCCTGAAGCAGGCGCTGTACGAGCAGATCAGGACCACCCGCGACCAGCGCGCCTACGGCGAGATCATCGACTTCTCGGCCTACGTCGACGAGCTCGGACTGGCGACGTTCGAGACCTACGCGGCGGCGCGCGAGCAGGTCATCGCCGACCAGGCCGAGCAGCTGCTGGAGCTGTCGACGCCGGTTGTGAAGCTGTGGGACGGGGTGCTCGGCGTCCCGCTCGTGGGAACCCTCGACTCCGCGCGCACCCAGATCGTGATGGAGACGCTGCTGCAGACGCTCATGGAGACCGGCTGCCGGTTCGCGGTGATCGACATCACCGGCGTGGCCGCCGTGGACACCGAGGTCGCCCAGCACCTGATGAAGACGGTGATGGCGGCCCGGCTGATGGGCGCGCACTGCGTGATCTCGGGAATCCGGCCGCAGATCGCCCAGACGATCGTGACGCTCGGCATCGAGTTCGGCGACATCGTGACCAAGCCGACCATGGCCGACGCACTGGCCTACACGCTCGCGCGCGCCGGCGTGCGGACGGCCGCCGGGCGGGAGGACTGATGGAACGGGTGCCGATCCTGAAGATCGGGGACGTGCTGCTCGTGTCGATCCAGACCGACCTGCAGGACCAGACCGTCATGGCGCTGCAGGAGGACCTGGCCGAGCGGGTCTCCCGCACCGGCGCGCGCGGAGTCGTGATCGACATCACCGCGGTGGAGATCGTCGACTCGTTCATCGGCCGGATGTTCGCGACCATCGCCTCCATGTCGCGGCTCATGGACGCCGAGACGGTGGTCGTCGGGATGCGCCCGGCGGTGGCGATCACGCTCGTGGAGCTCGGGCTGTCACTGGGCGGGGTGCGCACCGCGCTGGACCTGGAGGAGGGCATGCGGCAGCTCGGCGCCGGGCCGCCGGGCGCCCGCACCGCCGCGGCGGACGGCCCATGACCCTGCCGTCCGGCGGCGAGATGCCCATCGCCTCCAACGACGACGTCGTCCGGGTCCGGCACCTGGTCCGGTCGGCCGCCGCGGCGGCGGGGCTGTCCCTGGTCGACCAGACCAAGATCGTCACGGCGGCGAGCGAGCTGGCCCGCAACACCTACGCGCACGGCGGCGGCGGGACGGTACGGGTGGAGCAGGCCACCGGCGAGGGAGGCCGCCGGGGCGTGCGCGTCGTCTTCACCGACGACGGCCCCGGCATCGCGGACGTGGACCAGGCGCTCAGCGAGGGCTGGACGAGCGGGACGGGGCTCGGGCTCGGCCTCTCGGGCGCCCGCCGGCTGAGCGACGAGTTCAGCCTGCGGAGCGAACCGGGCAGGGGCACCACGGTGACGGTGGCCAAATGGCTCCGTTGAGCGGCGGCGGATGGACGACCAGCCCGGCGGCGGGCGACTCGCTGCTGGTGCGGGTGGAGGAGCCGAGCGCGGCGGCCGGCGTGCGGCGGCGGATCACCGCGTTCGCCGAGCGGCTCGGGTTCGGCGGGGAGCGCCTCGGCCAGGTCCAGCTCGCGGCGACCGAGGCGGCCACCAACCTCGCCAGGCACGCGCGGCAGGGCGAGATGGTGGTGCGCATCGTCCGGTCCGGTGAGACCGCGCTGCTGGAGTTCGTGTGCATGGACCGCGGGCCCGGGATCGCCGACGTGCCGGTCTCCCGCGCGGACGGCTACTCGACCGGCGGCACCCTCGGCCTCGGGCTCGGATCGATCGAGCGGCTCTCCGACCGCTGCGGGATGTTCTCGCTGCCCCGGACGGGCACGGTGCTGTACGCGCGGTTCCTGCCTCCGGGCACGCCCGCCGGGCAGGGCGGCGCGGACCCGCCGTTCGCCGGCCTCGCCGTGACGATCGACGGCGAGGAGGTGTGCGGCGACGCGTACACGGCGCGGCTCGAAGGCGGGACGGTCCACGCGCTGCTCTGCGACGGCCTCGGGCACGGCCCGCTGGCGGCGCGGGCGTCGTGGGAGGCCGTCAGGGCGGCGCACGAGGCGGCGCCGCACGCCCGGCCCGGCGACGTCCTGCGCCACGTCCACCGGCGGATGGCGGCCACCCGGGGCGGCGCGGTCGGCGTCGCCTCGGTCGACCCGTCCGCGGGGCGGGTCCGGTTCGCCGGGATCGGGAACATCGGCGCCTGGATCGTCGGGCCGGAGCGCCGCACCGGGATGATCTCCGTCCCGGGGATCGCTGGCGTCCATTCCGACCGGATCCGGGAGCACTCCTACGACCTGCCGCCGGACGCGGTGGTGGTACTGCACTCCGACGGCCTGACCGGCCAGTGGGACCTCGCCGGCCGGCACGGCCGCCGCGACCCGTTGCTGATCGCGGCGACCCTGCTGCGCGACGCCGGGGTGCGGCGGGACGACCGGTCCGTGCTCGCCGTCACCGCGGCCGGAGGGAGGTGACGCATGGCCGGCGACCTGCTCCGCATGGAGATCGTGGACGAGCACGGCGTGTTCGCCGTCCGGCAGGCCGGCCGGCACGTCGCCGCCGCGGTCGGCCTCGACCACCAGGACCAGGTCCGGGTCGCCACCGCGCTCAGCGAGGCCGGGCGGCAGCTGTACGCGTCCGCCGGGAGGGTGTCCGTCGTGTTCCGCCTCGACCGCGGCGGGCGCCCCGGCCTGGAGGTCGAGCTCGATCTCGGGCGGGCCCGGCCGGACCGCCCGCCGGAGGCGCTGGACGCTGCGGCCCGGCTGATGACCCTGGTCGAGGAGGACCGGACCGGCGACCGCGACCGCGTCCGGCTGCGCAAGGACCTTCCCTCCGGCGCCGCTCCGCTGGCCGACGAGGACGTGGCCGCCCTGCGCGTCCGGCTCCGCCGGCTCCGGCCCGCCCCCGCGCTCGAGGAGCTCAGGACGCAGAACGCCGAACTCCTCGCCGCACTGGAGGAGCTGCGGAACCTCAACGCCGAGCTGGAGACGACCAACCACGGCGTGATGGCCCTCTACAACGAGATCTCCGAGGAGCTGGAGGAGACCAACAGCGGCGTGGTGGCGCTGCACGCCGACCTGGAGGAGAAGTCCGACCAGCTGCGCAGGGCGGTCGAGGTCAAGAACCGGTTCTGGGCCAACATCAGCCACGAGCTGCGCACCCCCGTGAACGGGATCATCGGCCTGTCCCGGCTGCTGCTGGATCCCGCCGCCGACCCGGTCACCCCGGAGCAGCGCCAGCAGATCATTTTGATCGGCGAGACCGGCGGCACCCTGCTGGCGCTGGTCAACGAGCTGCTCGACATGGCGAGGGCCGAGCAGGGCCGGCTGGAGCCGCGGCCGGCGCCGGTGAACGTCCCGGCGCTGCTGACGCACCTGGCGGAGCTGATGGGCCCGATGGCCGAGCAGGCCGGGCTCACGCTCTCCGTGGACGTGTCCCGTGCGCCCCCCGTCATCGTGACCGACCCGGAGATGCTCTCCCGCATCCTGCGGAACCTGGTGGGCAACGGGCTGAAGTTCACGGCGGAAGGGGAGGTCCGCCTCACCGCCGGAGCGACGCCCCGGCACACCGAGTTCGTCGTCACCGACACCGGCGCGGGCATCCCGCCCGGCGAGCAGGAAAGGGTCTTCGAGGAGTTCTACCGGGCGCCGGGCGGCACGGCGCGGGGGACCGGGCTCGGCCTGCCCTACGCCCGCCACCTCGCCGCCGCGCTCGGCGGCGAGCTCTTCCTCGAGAGCGCCGAGGGCGAGGGGACGACGGTGACGCTGCGGCTGCCGCCCTACCGGCCCCTGGCCGAGCTCGGTCTCGGCCACGTGCTGATCGTCGATGACGACGACGCGACCCGCCGGCTCCTGCGCGGCCTGGTGGAGGAGGCCGCGGAGCGGGTCAGCGAGGCCGCCGACGGCCGTGTCGCGCTCGCCGCCGTCGCCGCCGACCCGCCCGGCCTCATCCTGCTGGACCTGCGCATGCCCGAAGTGGACGGTGTCGACGTCCTCGCCGGACTCCCACCGGAGCCGCCGGTCGTGCTGGTCACCTCGGCGGACGTGGCGGCCTCGGACGACCCGCGGCTGGACCGCGCGGGCGCGGTGCTGGCCAAGGACAGGATCGGCCCGGAGACGCTCGCCGATGCGGTGCGCACCGCCCTGGCCGGCGAAACTCCCGGCCTCCGCGGCACCGGGGGGCCGGCATGACCGGCACGCCCGTGTGCACGACGCTGGTGGTCGACGACAACGACACCAAGCGCTACATCATCGGCAGCTGGCTGCGCCGCGCCGGGCACGCCGTGGTGGAGGCCGCGTCCGCGGCGGAGACCTGGCGGCAGCTCGCCGAGCACGAGATCGAGCTGGTGGTACTGGACGTACGGCTGCCGGACATGAGCGGCATCGAGGTCTGCGAGCGGATCAAGTCCACCCCGCGGACGGGATCGCTGCCCGTGATCCACATCTCGGCGCACGCCGTGGACA
Source organism: Actinomadura sp. B10D3 (assembly GCF_039871695.1). Taxonomy (NCBI): domain Bacteria; kingdom Bacillati; phylum Actinomycetota; class Actinomycetes; order Streptosporangiales; family Thermomonosporaceae; genus Actinomadura; species Actinomadura sp. B10D3. Next base: position 30,067 of record NZ_JBDPLY010000025.1, on the reverse strand, counting down.
CCGCGGACCGCGTCCACGGGCTGCGCCGGGGCGCGGACGCCTACATGACCGACCCGATCGATCCCGGCGAGTTCCTCGCGACCGTGGAGGCGGTGCTGCGCTACTACCGGGCCCTGCACCGGGCGGAGCGGATGGCGTCCCGGCTGGCGGCCTTCACCCGCACGTCCCTGCGGATCAACGCGGCCGAGTCCTTCGAGGAGCTCGCGGCGGTCGCGGTCCACGGCGCCCACACGATCTTCGGGACGCCGGCCGCGGTGTTCACCCAGCCGCTGGACGGCAGGCCGGTGCGGACCGTGGAGCGCGGCGGCGGGCCGGAGTACCGCGACCATCCGTCCGGCCTGCTCCCCCGGCTGGCCGGCATGACCGGGCTCGCGGACGACACCGGGACCGAGGTCATGCGGATGCCGGCCGGGGCATGGCGGGAGCTGATGCCCGGCACGGTGGTGGAGGGGGACGCCGTGATCGTGGTCTCGCGACTGAAGGCGGACCGCCCGGCGGCCGCGATCGTGATCGACGCCCGCGGCGTCCCCGAGAAGGGCGACACCGACCTGCTGCGCCAGCTCGGCCAGACCCTGGCCCTCGCGATGGAGGCGCTCAGGTCCTACACCGAGGAGCACACGGTCTCGCTCACCATCCAGCGCAGCCTCCTTCCGGCGGCGACCCCGCCGGTGCCCGGCTGGGCGTTCGCCGTCCGGTACGCGCCCTCCGGCGACCAGGCGGAGGTCGGCGGCGACTTCTACGAGGTCCTCGACCGCGGCGACCGCGTCCTGGTGGCCATCGGGGACGTGCAGGGCCACTCGCTGCTCGCCGCGACGGTGATGGCGGAGATCCGGCACGCGCTGCGGGCCTTCGCCGCCGAAGGCCACGACGCCGTCACGATCCTGCGGCTGCTGAACGACGTGCTGGAGCGCTACCACGGCGACCAGACCGCGACGATGTGCCTGCTGACGCTGGATCCCCGCACGGGCGCCGCGCAGATCGCCAGCGCCGGGCACATCCCGCCCCTGCACATCTCGGACGGCCGGGCCTGCTACGGCTCGGGCGGCGGCGTGCTGCTCGGGTTCCCCGCGGAGGACGTGGCGGTCGAGGAGACCGTGGTGCCGCCGGGCGGCATCGTCATGCTGCTCACCGACGGGCTGATCGAGGACCGCGGCATCCCGCTGGCCGACAACCTGGAGCGGCTGCGAGTCGTCGCGGGCCGCATGGACGACGACCTCGAGCGGTTCAGCGACCGCGTGCTCGCCGAGTTCGGGCACCGCGAGGACGACGTCGCGATGATCGTGCTCCGCCGCGACGAGGCCCGCGGCGCCGTCTGACCCTGCGCCGCGGCGCCATCCGGCACCGCGCCGCGGCGCCCGCTCCCCTACGATGCGGCGGAGGACGGCGAGGGGGTCGGGCACGGATGCGAGGCGGCAGGGGGCTCTGCGCGGGCATCGCGGCGGGCGTCGTCCTCACCCTGGCGGCCGACGTCGGCGTCATCGTGCACCGCCGAACCGACGATGGGCCGGCCAAGCCCGGGAACCTCGTCTCGGTGGACCAGGCGCCGCGGACGCCCACCGTCGCGCCGCTCACCCGCCGGTACACGCCGCACCTGCTCGTGGCGGGTCCGTCCTCCTTACCGCCCCAGGCGGTCGAGCGGGCGAGGCGGCTCGACGGCGTCGCCGGGGTCACGGTCGTGGACGCCGCGCGGGCGCAGGTCGGCGGGCGCCGGATGGGGCTGCTCGGCGTCGACCCGTCCGGGTTCCGGGCGTTCGTCCCGGGGCCGACCGCCGAATCCGACCAGCTGTGGCAGACCATCGCCCTGGGCGGCCTCGCCGTCTCCTTCGAGCAGGGCCGGGACGCGCTGCCGCTGGGCTCGGTCGTCACCGCGGGCCGCAGCACGAGCCCGGGGCGGGTCCGCGTCGGCGCCTACGCGTCGATGGGCATCGGCGACATCGACGCGGTCGTGTCGCGCCGGCAGGCCCGCGCGCTCGGCCTGCCGGACGGGAACGGGCTCGTCATCAGCGCCCCGAAGGCCGACACCGCGAAGCTGGCGAAGCGGCTGCGGAGGATCCTTCCGCGCGGCACGAAGGTGGCGGCGCTGGCGGCGCCGAAGACCCCCGCCGGCTCCGGGAAACGCAGGGGCCGGCCGCAGGTCACGGGGCGTCCGGACGGGGCCTCTGGCGACCGCACGCCCATCACCGGCAACATGATGACGCCCACGATGCGGACCGTCCTGCTGGAGATCGCCGGCATGTTCGGCCCGTTCCCGGTGATCGGCTGCCACCGCTCCACCGGCGACCCGCAGGACCACGGCGTGGGCCGCGCCTGCGACTTCATGGAGAGCACCGGCGGCCGGATGCCGAGCGCGGGGGCGCAGCGGCACGGCGACCAGGTCGCCGCGTACGCCGTGGCGAACGCGCGCCGGCTCGGGATCTCCTACGTCATCTGGCGGCAGCGGATCTGGAACGTCCGCGGCGGCGGCTGGCGGCCGATGGAGGACCGCGGCAGCATCACCCAGAACCACTACGACCACGTGCACATCTCGGTGCTGCGCTAGGGCGCGGTCACGGCAGTTCCTGCTCGCACCAGACCACCTTGCCGCCCTTGGTGCGGCGGACGCCCCAGCGCTGCGCCAGCCGCCCCACCACGTGCAGGCCGCGGCCCGACTCGCTCGCGTCGTCGTCCTCCTCGTCGTGGTGGCGGATGCGGGGCCGCCCGTCCGAGGAGTCGAACACCTCGCAGACCAGGCCGCCCTCCCGCACCAGCCGCAGCCCGATCCGGCCGCCCGCGTGCCGGATCGCGTTGGTGACCAGCTCGGACGCCAGGAGCGTGGTCGTGTAGGCCATGTCCTCCAGGCCCCAGCGGGCCAGCCGGTCGCGGATCAGGCCGCGGGCGCGGCGGACGGCGGCGGGCTCGGCGGGCAGCTCCCAGGAGGCGTGCCGGTCGGCGGGGATGCGCGCCAGCCGCGCCACGAGCATCGCGATGTCGTCGCGGTGCTGGTCGTCGTAGACGCCGTCGAGCGCCGCCTGGCACAGGTCCTCCAGCGGCCGTGCCGCGGCACCCGGGCCGAACGTCGCCTGCAGCCGGGCGAGCCCGTCGTCGATGTCGCGGGCCCGGTTCTCCACCAGGCCGTCGGTGTAGAGGAACAGCAGCGTGCCGTCCTCGACGGTGAACTCGCGGCTGACGATCGGGCCGTCGCCGCCGACGCCGAGCGGCGGCGCGGGCGGCACCGGCAGGTACTCCGAGTCGGCGCCGGGCGGGACGAGCAGCGGCGGCAGGTGCCCGGCGCTGGCGACCTCGCAGCGGCCGCTGACCGCGTCGTAGACGACGTAGGCGCAGGTGGCGAAGTGCGGTTCGCGCTCGCCGAGCGTCTCCATCAGCCAGTCGAGCCGCTCCAGCGCCTCGGCGGGCGGCAGCTCCAGGCCGGCGAGGGTGTGGATCGCGGTGCGGAGCCGGCCCATGGTGACGGCGGCCTTCACGCCGTGCCCGGCCACGTCCCCGACCACGAGGGCGACCCGGCCGCCGGGCAGCGCGATCGACTCGTACCAGTCGCCGCCGACCTCGATGAGGCGGCTGCCCGGCAGGTAGCGGTGGTGCACCTCGACCGGCGACGGGGCGGACAGCCCGGTCGGCAGCAGACTGCGCTGCAGGGTCAGCGCGGTCGCGCGCTCCCGCGAGTACTGCCGGGCGCTCTCGATGAAGATGGACGCCCGGTTGGCGAACTCCATCCCGATCTCGACGTCGTAGGCGTCGAACGGCCGGTGCGCGGCGTTGCGCGTGCACACGAAGATGCCGAGGATGCCCGCCGCCGACGTGATCGGCAGCAGCAGCAGGGACGCGCCCTTGAGCAGTTCGGCGACGGGAGGGCGCCGCCACGCGGCGGCGAGCCTGGCCGCGCCCTCGCCGCCGAGGGCGCGCAGCACCGGTTCGCCCGACTCCAGGCAGAGCACGTGCGGGCTGCCCTCCGGGTAGACGAGGGACTCCCCCGTCGGGAAGGTCGCGTCCCAGGCCGGATCCTCGTCGTCAAACCCGATCGCCATCCGGCGCAGCTGCGGGCCGTCGGGACCCTCCGGCGGCTCGTCGGCGTCGATATGGCTCTCCAGGAGCATCAGCGCACCGGAATTGCAGAAATGCGGGACGAGCACGTCCATCAGGCCGCGGGCCAGCATTTCCAGGTCGAGCGTGGAGCCGATCCGCGGCAGCGCGTCGTCCAGCAGTGCCCGCCGGATGACCGCCGGGTCCACGAAACGGTCCGCGAGCGGCACCGGAACCCGCACGACGGCGAGCGCGACGACGTCGGGCGCGCCGCCGTTCATCGGATGGACGGTCACGACCGCGTCGAGGGACCCGCCCGCGGGGTTCTCCACAGCGAGCATGGCGGTCCGCTCCCGCCTGGCCTTCAGCGCCTCCAGCAGAGGCTCCCGGGCACCGGGGATGACCTCGTCCAGGTGCGCGCCCAGCAGGTCGTCCGGGTCCGGGCGCAGCACGGCAGCGGCATTGCGGTCGAACTGAAGAATTCTCCCCGACGAGTCCATGCCGAGAATGAGAATTCGGGTGGACGACTCCATCGCTCGATTATGGGACATGGCGCGGCCGCATGAGGCCGATACGGGAGGGGAATCCGTCCGTTACCGATGCGTACGGGTCTCGTCCAGGAACTGCCTCCAAGTCCGCTTCCCCACCGCCCGGTCCGGGGTCAGATGGTGGCCTTCCCGGAATCCGCGCGCGGCCTTCCCCGGCAGCGGCAGCGGAAGCCGCACGGGCTTGCGCAGGCCGCGCGCCGCCAGGTAGTCCCGCATCATCTCCTCGGCGGTGAGCACCTCCGGGCCGCCCATGTCCTCCACCCGCCTCGCGGGGCCGGGGGCCAGCGCGAGCTCGGCGAGCCGCTCCGCGACCTCCCCGACGTCGATCGGCTGGTCGCGCAGGTTCCTGGGCAGCGCCACCACCCCGGGGATCTTGGTGAGGACGGTGAAGACCATGTCCGGGAGCGTGTGGAACTGGGTGGTGCGCAGGATCGTGTACGGCAGGCCGGAGTCCTCGATCAGCCTCTCCACCGCGTGCTTGGTCCGGTAGTAGCTGTAGGGGATCTTGTCGACGCCGACGATCGAGATGTAGATCAGGTGCGGCGCGCCCTGCCTGCGCGCGGCCTCGACCAGCCGGCGCGTGGCCGCCAGGTCCCGCTTGGTGTGGAACGGGTCGCTGGCGCAGTGCACGATCGTCTCCACGCCTTCGAGCGCGGCGTCGACGCCCTCGCCCTTCCACAGATCGCCCTGGTGCCAGGTCACCCCGGCCTCGGGTTCCCGCGCGCGGCGGCTGAGCCCGTGCACGTCCGCGCCCGCCTCGGCGAGCAGCCGGGTGACCGGCGTGCCGAGCGTGCCGCTCGCCCCGGTGACGAGAATCATCGCTTCCTCCTTCTCATGTGGCGCCGTCGCGGGTCAGGACCTCCCGAAGACCTGCGGCGGCGGGACGGGCGTGACGATCTCCTCGCCGTCGCGCAGCGGCGCCGCGCCCGCGCAGAAGGCGGCGAGGTCGCCGCCCTCCAGCAGCCGCGCCCGGACGATGCCGCCCGCCGCGCGGCGGGTCAGCTCCGCGACCGGGAGCGGTTCGCGCGACGCGGCGACGATCAGGTTGCCGAAGCGGCGGCCTCGCAGCACGCCGGGATCGCCCATCAGCAGCGTGTGCCGGAACACCGAGCGCACCGTCGCGGTCACCCGCCGGGCGAACGGCAGCCGGAAGCCGTCGGCGACGTTGGCCAGGTAGACGCCGGCGGGGCGCAGCACCCGCGCCGCGTCCAGGACGAACTCGCGTGTCGCGAGCTCCGGCGGCATCGACGCCCCGGCGAACGCGTCCATCACCACGAGGTCGTCGGCCTCGTCCGGGAGCGCCGCGACCCCGGTGCGCCCGTCGGTGACGCGGATCCGCAGGCCGGGGACGCCCTTGACCGGCAGCCGCTCCCGGACGAGCTGCACCAGTTCCGCGTCGGGCTCCAGCACGACCTGCCGGGAGCCGGGCCGCGTCGCGGCGATGTAGCGCGGCAGCGTGCATCCGGCGCCGCCGATGTGGGCCGCGTCGAACGCCTCGCCGTCCGGCCCGAGGGAGTCGACCACGTCGCCCATCAGCCGCATGTACTCGAAGTCGAGGTAGGTCGGGTCGGTCAGGTTCACGTACGACTGGGGCACGCCGTCGACGAGGAGCATCCAGCCGCCGTCGCGGTCGGCGTCCCGCAGGAGCTCGGCCTCCCCGCCGGCGATCTCGTAGGTCCGCGGCCGGGGTCCGTGCCTGCCCTTGCGTGCCATGGCCTCCACCCTACGGACCGCGCCCCGCACGGCCCGCGGTACCTCACGTCCGTTCCGTCAGCGTGACCTCCGCCGCGAAGTGGCACGCGCTGGGATGGGCGGAACCGTCGCGCGCCTCCAGGGCGGGCTCCTCCTCCGCGCAGACGTCCCGCGCCTTCCAGCAGCGGGTGCAGAACCGGCAGCCGGACGGCGGGTCGATCGGCGACGGCGGCTCCCCCTCCAGCCGGATCTGGTCCGTCCAGCCGGCCGCGTCCGGGTCGGGCACCGGCACGGCCGACAGCAGCGCCTGCGTGTACGGATGGGTGGGGTGCTCGTAGATCTGCTCCTGGTCGCCGGTCTCGACGACCTTGCCCAGGTACATGACGGCGATCCGGTCGGAGATGTGGCGGACGGCGGCGAGGTCGTGCGCGATGAACACGTAGGCCAGGCCGAGCTCGCGCTGCAGCTCGGCGAGGAGGTTCATCACCTGCGCCTGGACCGAGACGTCCAGGGCCGACACCGGCTCGTCGCACACGATGACGTCGGGCCGCAGCGCCAGGGCGCGGGCGATCCCGACGCGCTGCCGCTGCCCGCCGGAGAACTGGTGGGGGTACCGGTTGACATGGCCGGGGTCGAGGCCGACCAGTTCCAGCAGCTCCTGGACGCGCCGGCGCCGCTCGCCCTTCGGCGCGACCTCCGGGTGGGTAGCGAACGGCTCGCCGACGATGTCGCCGACCGTCATGCGCGGGTTGAGGGACGAGTACGGGTCCTGCATCACCATCTGGATGCGGCGCCGCATCGCCCGCAGCTCGCTCTTCGGCAGCGCGAAGACGTCGCGGCCATCGAAGCGGACCGTGCCGTCCGTCGGCCGCTCGGCGGCGAGCAGCAGCTTCGCCAGCGTCGACTTGCCGCAGCCGGACTCCCCGACGACGCCGAGGGTCTCGCCGCGGCGCAGCTCCAGGTCGACGCCGTCCACGGCCTTGACGTGCCCGACCGCCCGCCGGAACACGATGCCGCGGGTCACCGGATAGTGCTTGACGAGCCCCTCGACCTGGAGGATCGGCTGCTCACTCTGCTCCGGCACCGTACACCTCCGCGGCGAAGTGGCAGGCGGCGTCGTGCCCGGGGGCGACCGTCACGAGCGGCGGCGTCTCGGCGGCGCAGACCGCCTCGGCGCGGGGGCAGCGCGGCTGGAACGGGCAGCCGGGCGGGAGCGCGGCCGGGTTCGGCGGCGAGCCCTTGATCGGCACGAGCGCCGCGTCCCGCCGGTCGAGCCGCGGCACCGACGCCAGCAGCCCCCGGGTGTAGGGGTGGGCGGGCCGCGCGTACAGCTCGCGGGCGGGCGCCTGCTCGGCGACCGACCCGGCGTACATGACGACGATCCGGTCCGCGACGCCGGCGACCACGCCGAGGTCGTGGGTGATCAGCACCATGCCCATGCGCAGCTCGTCCTGGAGCGTGGCGAGCAGCCGCATGATCTGCGCCTGCACGGTCACGTCGAGCGCGGTGGTCGGCTCGTCGGCGATGAGCACGTCCGGGTCCAGGGCGAGCGCCATCGCGATCATGATGCGCTGGCGCATGCCGCCGGAGAACTGGTGCGGGTAGTCGCCGAGCCGCCTGGCGGCGGACGGGATCCTGACCCGCTCCATCAGCTCGACGGCCTTGTCCCTGGCCTCCCGGCGGCCGAGCCCGCGGTGCACCCGGTACATCTCGCGGAGCTGGTCGCCGACCGTGAAGACGGGGTTCAGCGCGGTCAGCGCGTCCTGGAAGATCATCGAGATGCGGTCGCCCCGGTAGGCGCGGCGGCGCTTCTCGGGCAGGCCGAGCAGCTCCTCGCCGCGCAGCTTCACCGACCCGCGCTCGATGCGGGCGGGCGGGACGTCGAGGATGCCCATCACGGCCTGCGCCGCGACGCTCTTGCCCGACCCCGACTCACCGAGGATCGCGAGCGTCTCCCCTTCGGCGAGGGTGTACGACAGGCCGTTCACCGCGCGGACGTCCTGGTCCCGTACGCGGAACCGCACGTGCAGGTCGTCGACCTCCAGGAGCGGCGCACCGGGCCGGGGCGCCGGTACCGGGTCGTCCTTCAGTTCCGTGCTCATGTCTCCGATCACCGCAGCTTCGGGTCGAGGGCGTCGCGGACGGCGTCGCCGAGCATCAGAAAGCTCAGCACCGTGGCCGACAGGAACGCCGCGGGGAAGATCAGCAGGTGCGGATGGTCGATGAAGGAGTCCTTCGCCTGGTTGAGCTGCAGGCCCCAGGAGACCTCCGGGTACTGCAGGCCGACGCCGAGGAAGTCCAGCGTCGCCTCGCCCACGATCACGTGGCCGACGTTGAGGGTGGCGATCACGATCACCGGGGCGATCGCGTTCGGCAGGATGTGCCGCATCATGATCCGCCGGTCGGACGCGCCGAGCAGCCGCGCCGCGTGCACGTAGTCGGCGTCCCGGACGGCGATGACCTGGCCGCGCATGATGCGGATCATCGTCGTCCAGCCGAGCAGCACCAGCACCAGCGTCATCGCGCCGACGCCGTGCCCGGGGAAGGCGACGAGGATGACCGTGCCGCCCAGCACGAACGGCAGCCCGAAGAACACGTCGGTGAGCCGGGCGATCAGTGCGTCGACGGCACCGCCGTAGTAACCCGCGAGCATCCCGAACACGAGCGCGATCAGCAGCGCGAACAGCGTGACCGCGACGCCGATCAGCAGGGTCGGGCGGGCGCCGTGCACGACGTGCGCGTAGTAGTCGCAGCCCGCGAGGTCGGTGCCGAACCAGTGGTCGCCGGACGGGCCGAGCTTGGCCACGTTCGGGTCGCACCCCTTGTTGGCCTCGGTGGCCGTGAACAGCCGCGGCAACGCGGCCATCGCCGCCACCACGGCGAGGATCGCCATCGAGCCCCAGAAGACCCAGCGGCGCCGCAGGTCGCGCCAGGCATCGTCCCACAGCGAGGCCCTGCCGATCTCGCCGCCCGCGACCGCGACGGCCGCGGCGCCGGTGCCCGGGGCCCCCGCGCCCGCGGCGGGCTCGGCGCCCGGCGGCCCGGCGTCCGGCTCCTTGATCGTCATGTTCTCCTCACTCGTACCTGATCCGCGGGTCCAGCACCCCGTACAGCAGGTCCACGATCAGGTTGACCAGCAGGAAGATCAGCACGAGCAGCGTGACCGCGCCGACCACCACGGGGCCCTCCTTGAGCTGGATCGAGGTGAACACCTGCTGCCCGATGCCGGGCAGGTTGAAGATGCCCTCGGTCACGATCGCGCCGCCCATCAGGTTGCCGAAGTCGACGCCCAGATAGGTCACCACCGGGATCAGGGAGTTGCGCAGGGCGTGCCGCCCGATGACCCGGGCCCGGGACAGCCCCTTGGCGTTGGCGGTGCGGACGTAGTCGGCCCGCAGATTCTCCGCGAGGCTCGTCCGGGTCAGCCGCGCCACGTACGACAGGCCGAGCGAGCCCAGGACGAGGCCGGGCAGCAGGTAGCTGATCGGCCACCCGTCGTCCGTCCCGGCCGTCGGAAAGATCTTCCAGTGCAGGCCGAACAGGATCTGCGCGAGGTAGCCGAGCACGAACACCGGGACCGCGATCACCAGGGTCGTCCCGCCGAGGACGAGGGTGTCGGCGAGCCTGCCACGCCGCAGGCCCGCCCACACACCGAGCATGATCCCTATGCCCATTTCGAAGAGCCAGGCGGTGACCGCGAGCTGCGCGGTCACCGCCCAGCGCCCGCTGAGCATCTCCGACACGCTCTGGCCGGTGTAGTTCTCGCCCAGGTCGCCCTGGACGAGGCCCCACATGTACTTCGCGTACTGCACCAGCAGCGGGTCGTTCAGGTTGTACCGGTCCCGGAGCGTCTGCAGGACGTTCTCCGGAACCGGCTTGTCCCCGGCGAGCGCCTGGATCGGATCGCCCGGCAGCGCGAACACCATCGCGTAGATGAACAGCGTGGTGCCGATGAAGACCGGGACCGCCTGCAGGAGCCGCCGGAGGACGTAGCGCCACATCGCCGGCTACTTCACCGTCACTTCGGTGGCGACCAGCCCCGACGCGTACGGGGTGATCTTGACATTGTCCACTTTCTCTGACCGGCCACCCTGGCCCACCCACGTCCACAGCGGGATCATCGGCATCTCACGGATGGCGACGTCCTCGGCCTGGTTGTAGAGCTTCAGGGCCTCCTGCTGGTCGGACGACCGGTTGGCCTTGGCGATGAGCTCGTCGAACTCCTTGTTCTCCCAGCCCATGCGGTTGGCGTCCGAGCGCCACATGTTCTCCAGGTAGTTCTGCGCGCTCGGGTAGTCGGCCTCCCAGTTCTGCCGGTACGGGCCCTTTTCCTCGCGCGCCCTGAGCATGGAGAAGTAGTCGGAGGCGGGAACCTGGCGGAACTCGATCTTCTGGATGCCGAGGTTGTCTCGCAGGGAGTTCGCGACGATCGTCATCCACTGCGCGTACGTCGGCTGCGCATTGGAGAAGTACAGCTCCAGCGTCCCCTCGAAGCCGCCCGACTTTTCGTACAGCTCCTTGGCCTTGGTCGGGTTGTAGGTGCACAGCTCGCCGCAGGCGCCCTGGCGGTACCCGGAGATGATCGGCGGGAGCAGGGAGTCGGCGGGGATGTAGTCGCCGTTGTAGACCGCCTTGTTGATGCCCTCGCGGTCGATGGCCATGGAGAACGCCCTGCGCAGGTCGGCGCTGGCGAAGCGCTTGTCGAACAGCGGGAAGCCGAGGTAGTCGATGGTGCCCATCTTGCGCGGCAGGAACCTGTCGCCCAGCAGCCGCTTGGCCTCGGACACCTTCCCGGCCGGGATGGTCTGGAGGACGTCGATCCGGCCGGCCCGGAGGTCGGTGTAGGCGGTGTCGGCGCTGGAATAGCTCTTCCAGGTCACGCCCTTGTTCTTAGGTTTGCGTGGCCCGGTGTAGCCCTCGAACGCGACCAGCTTGATCTGCTTGTTGCGTTCCCACTTGCCCTCGATCTTGTACGGGCCGTTGCCGATCGGCTGGTCGTCGAATCCCTTGAGGTCCTTGAGCCCCGCCTTCGGCATCGGCGCGTACGCCGGATAGGTGAGCAGCTGCGGGAACTGGTTGAACGGATCGTTCAGCGTGACCTTGAGCGTGTTCTGGTCGACGACCTCGAGCCCGGACAGCTTGTCCGCCTTCGGCTTGGCGTCCTCGTCCTCGGGGTTCATCTCCTCGTACCCCTTGATGTACGAGAAGTAGTCGTTGGCGCCCATCGCGTTCGGCCCGTATGCGGCGTTGTTCCACGCGTCCGCGAAGCTCTGCGCGGTCACCGGCTCGCCGTTGTGGAACTTCTGCCCGGCCTTGACCTTGATCGTCCAGACCTTCTGGTCGTCGGAGGTGACCGACTCGGCCGCCAGCGGGACGGCCTTGCCGTCGTTGGTCAGCGTCATCAGGTTGTCGAACATCTCCGTGATGACGTCGAAGGAGTAGCTGCTCGTCGTGTTGGCGGGCAGCAGGTGGTCGGGCTCGGAGTGGCCCACCGTGAACGTGCCGTCGCCGGCCTTGGCGTCGTCGCCGCCGCAGGCGGTCAGGCCGAGCGACGCGGCCAGCGCCACCGCGGCGAGCGCCGCCACCTTCACGCGGACGCCCCTTCCGGCACCCCTCAGGCTGGTCATGCTCCTCCTCGGCCCCGTTTTGCTTCGTCGCGCGGACGGCTCGACCGCCCGCCGCCACCTAGATTGCTGGCAGCGTCGTCCCAAGGTTGACGGTTTGGGTACGCCGCTGACGGAGTCGAAACCGGATCGAGACGTTTTTGATCATTCATTGACACAGGTCAGCGCGAGAGCAAAATGAAGGTTCGTTGCGGAAGGGGCTGATGGGGTGGAGCTGCGCGCGAGGGCGGACGAGGCGGCGGACCTGGCGGGGGCCGAGGCGGCGGCGATCTGCGCCGACCTGATCCGGTTCGACACCACGAACCGCGGGGAGGGCGTGGCGCACCCGGAGCGGCCGGCCGCCGAGCACGTCGCCGCGCTGCTGGACGAGGCCGGCGTGGCGGCCGAGATCGTGGAGTCGGCGCCCGGCCGCGCGAGCGTGCTCGCCCGCGTCGCCGGGACCGACCCGTCCCACCCCGCATTCCTGATCCACGGCCATCTGGACGTGGTCCCCGCCGACGCGGCGGACTGGACCGTCCCGCCGTTCTCCGGCGAGGTCCGCGACGGGTGTGTATGGGGGCGTGGCGCCGTCGACATGAAGGGCAGCCTCGCGATGACGCTCGCGGCCGTCCGGCGGCGGATGCGGGAGGGCCGGCGCACCCGCGGCGACCTGGTCCTGGCGTTCCTGGCCGACGAGGAGTGCACCGGCGACTACGGCTCCCGGTACGTGGCGCGCGAGCACCGGGAGTTCTTCGAGGGGTGCACGGAGGCGATCAGCGAGTCCGGCGGGTTCAGCGTGGACGCGGGCGGCGCGCGCGTCTACCCGATCGCGACCGGCGAGCGCGGCACAACCTGGATGAAGCTGACCGCGCGCGGCACCGCCGGGCACGGCTCCAAGCCGGCACCCGACAACGCGGTCGCCGAACTCGCGCACGCGGTGTCGCGGCTGGCCGCCCACGAGTGGCCCGTCCGGCTGACGCCGGGCGTGCGGGCGCTGCTGGACGGGCTCGCGGACGCGCTCGGCACCACCATCGACCACGACCGCCTCGACGATGAGGCCGCGCGGCTCGGCCGCGCCGGGCTCCTGTTCGCCGGGACGATCCGCAACTCGGCGAACCCGACCCGGCTGGACGCCGGCTACAAGGTCAACGTCGTGCCCGGCACGGCGACCGCGCAGGTCGACGGCCGCTACCTGCCCGGCACGGGCGAGGAGTTCCTCACCACGGTCGACCGGCTGCTCGGCCCGAAGGTCACCCGCGAGTTCATCAACTACGAGGAGGCCCCGGCGGCCGACCCGGCGGGCCCGACGTTCGCGGCGCTCGCCGGGTCGCTCCGCGCCGAGGACCCGCTCGCCCGTCCCGTCCCGTACGTGATGGCGGGCGGCACCGACGCCAAGTCGTTTCACCGGATCGGCATCACGAGCTTCGGGTTCGCGCCCCTGCGGCTCGGGCCGGAGCTCGACTACTTCGGGATGTTCCACGGTGTGGACGAGCGGGTGCCGCTGGACGGGCTGGCCTTCGGCACCCGCGTGCTGGACCGGTTCCTCGACACCCGCTAGAGGGGGCCGGGGGCGCTGGTGCGCCCGGACCAGCGGAACACCGGGAGCCTGCCCTCCGGGGTGTCCCGGTGCCGGGACGTCGCCCTGAAGTGCTCGTATCCGCCGCGGAAGGGGAGCCTCAGCTCGGCGCCGGGCGGGGTGATCCCGACGATCCGGTGCGGAAGGTCCGCGGGGCCGCCTTCCAGGAAGGCCTTCAACGAGGTGTCCATGAGCGGATGGTCACATGCCGGGAACGTTCCGCCAATGCTCCGCGGGGACGTATCGCCCTATCACCGCGTCCGAGATCACCGGGACGCCGGGCGGGTAGAGACCAGGCGTGGACTTCTCCAGCGCGGCCGACGAGCTCTACGGCGTCCCGCCCGCCGAGTTCGTGGACAGGCGCAAGCGCCTGGCCCAGGAGGCGAAGGCGGACGGCGACGCGGCGCTCGCGAAGCGGATCGGGGGGCTGCGGCGGCCGACGCTGTCGGCCTGGGCGGTAAACCTGCTGGCGCGCTCGGCCTCCGGCGAGCTCGGCGACCTGCTGGACGTCGGCGAGGAGATGCGCGCGGCCTGGGCCTCCGGCCGCGGCCTCGGAGACCTGGAGCAGCGCCGGGCCGGGCTGGTCCGCGCGCTGGTGCGCCGCGCCGCCGATCTCGCGGCCGAGGCGGGCGGCCCGCTGCGGGAGCAGGCCGTCCGCGAGGTGGAGGACACCCTCCAGGCCGCCACGGTGGACGCCGACGTCGCCGAGGAGGTGCGCGCGGGACGGCTCCCGCAGCCGCGCAGCCACACCGGCTTCGTCCCGGCCGGGTTCCCGATGGCGCCGGCGGAGGAGAAGGAGCGTCCCGAACCGAAGCCCGAGAAGAAGCCCGAACGGCGCCCCAAGGAGAAGAAGGAGCCCGAGCGGGCGCGGTCGAACATCACGCGGACGAGCGCCGCGCGGGCGAAGAGGGCCGAGACGCTGCGCAAGCGCGCCGAGCAGGCCGAGCAGAAGCTGGCCGAGCGGGAAGAGCGCGCCGACGCCGCCCGGCGCGAGGTCGAGGAGGCGTCCGCGGAGGTGGGCCGCCTCCGGCACGAGCTGGACCGGGCGATCGCCGAGCGGGACGCCGCGTCCCGGCGGGCCGCGCGCGCCGAGCAGAACCGGACCCGCGCCGAGGAGGCGGCGCGGGAGGCGCGCAGGGCCGCCGCGGACACCCGGCGGGCCGCCGACCGTGACGCACGCCACGGCTGACCTCGGCACCCTGCCGGTCAAGCGGCCGGACGGGATGAAGTACCTTCGTTCTCGAACGTGATTCGATTTCAGAGGGGGCGTGCGGTGACGGCACCGGTCGTGGAACAGCCGACTGACTGGACCGAACCGGGCGCTCACCAGGTGGCGCCGGGTGTGCACCGGGTCCCCCTGGAGCTGCCGATCCCGTCGCTGCACGCCGTCAACGTGTACGTCATCGAGGACCCCGAGGGCCTCGTCGTCGTGGACTCGGGCTGGGCCATGCCCGACTCGCGCGCCGCGCTCGAAGGCGCCCTCGCCACGCTCGGCCACCGGCTGGACGACGTGGCGCAGTTCCTCGTCACCCACGCCCACTGGGACCACTACTCGCAGGCCCTCGCCCTGCGCGAGTCCTTCGGGACGCGGGTGCGGATCGGGCGCGGCGAGCGGCCGTCGATCGAGGCGTTCGACCGGCGGCTCGGGCTGCACCCCCGGCAGGTGGAGCTGCTCCGCCGGTGCGGCGCGCACGAGCTCGCCGACGAGATCGCGGGCAGGCCCGTGGACGGGTCCGAGCGCGACGTCCCGCACACGATGCCGGACTCGTGGCTGGACGACGGCCAGCGGCTCGCGCTGACCGGACGGGGCCTGGACGTCTTCGCGACGCCGGGGCACACCCGCGGGCACATCGTCCTGCGGGACGCCGGGGCCGGGCTGCTGTTCGCGGGCGACCACATCCTGCCCCACATCACGCCGTCCATCGGGCTGGAGACCGAGCCCGAGCCGAAGCCGCTGCGCAGCTACCTGGAGTCGCTGCGGCTGGTCCGCGGGATGCCCGACACGCTGCTGCTGCCGGCGCACGGCCCGGTGACGCCGAGCGTGCACACCCGGGTCGACCAGCTGCTGGAGCACCACGCCGAGCGGCTGGAGATCGCGGCGGCGCAGGTCCGCGCCGGCCGCGGCACGGCGTTCGAGGTGGCGGCCGCCATGCCGTGGACGCGCCGCCGGCGCAGCCTCGGCGACCTGGACGCGTTCAGCAGGATGCTGGCCGTCCTGGAGATCGACGCGCACCTGGACGTGCTCACGGACCAGGGCGTGCTGGAGGCACACGAGGCGGGCGGGGTCCGCAGTTACGCCGTCCGGCGCTGACCCCCCGCCGCCGGGCGCCCGGTCACGCCCGGGTTACGATGATCGCCGGTTCCCCCCGGGGTGGAAGGAGCGGCGCGATGACGGTCGCCCCCGAGTTCACTGCGATCACGTCAGCGCAGGAGCTGCGCGAGCTTCTCGGCGCGCCGATGCGGCGCGCGATCGACAAGGAGCGCGTCACGCTGCACGACTGGGACCGGGAGTGGCTCGCCAACTCCCCGTTCTGCCTCATCTCCACCAGCGACGCCGACGGCAACTGCGACGTCTCCCCCAAGGGCGACCCGCCCGGTTTCGTCCACGTCATCGACGACACGACGATCGCGATCCCGGACCGTCCGGGGAACCGCCGCGCCGACGGGTTCCTCAACGTGCTCGGCAACCCGCACGTCGGGCTGATCTTCCTCATCCCGGGGCGCGGGGAGACGCTGCGGATCAACGGCCGGGCCACGCTCGTCCGCGACGCGCCGTTCTTCGACGCGATGGTCGTCAAGGGGCACCGCCCCGCGCTCGCGCTGGTCGTGGAGATCGAGCAGATCTTCTTCCACTGCGCGAAGGCGCTGATGCGCTCGAAGTTGTGGAAGCCCGACTCGTGGGAGCCGGAGGCGCTGCCGTCGCACGCCCGCATCGTCAAGGACGTCCAGTACACCGAGGAATCGCTGGACCGGCTCGAACAGCACTACACCGAGGCGAACTACTCCAAACTGCTGTACAAGGGCTGACCCCCGCGCGTTCCACGCGGGGGCCGTCGGTCACAGCGGAGTCAGGGGCGCTTCGTCCCCGTCAGCCGCTCTTGCGGCGGAACTGGCGTTGGTGATCGGCCCGGTCGTGGGTGCCGCGCACCTTCGAGCCGTTCCTGCCGCCGGCACCGGCGTTCTTGCCCGCCGCTCCGCGCTTGCGCTCCAGGGCCTCCCGGAACCTGCGCTTCACGTCGTCCTCGCCCTGGTCGGGCTCTCCTGCCGAGTCGGCCATGCGGACCTCCAGCTCTCGTTCGGGCACACCTAGCGTCACATACCCCGCGTGGGCCGCGGACTCGTGCCCCCACAAGATCATCGTGGGAGATTCCAGCATAAACCGGCCGCAGGCGAATGATCTCTCCTAGGGTCTGTGCACGTGGATCCGCAGACACCCCACGCAGAACCCCTCCCCGCCCATCCGCCGCTGGAGTCGCTGGCCGTCCAGCCGCTCCTGAACCGCGACTACGAGGCCCGGCCCGCGGTGTTCTACGAGCGGCTCCGCGCGGAGTACGGGCCCGTCGCGCCGGTGGACGTCCTCGGCGTCCCGGCCTGGCTGGTCATCGGGTACGCGCAGACGCTCGACATCCTGCGCGACACGCGCGGCATCTGGAGCAGGCGGATCGGTTCCTGGCGCGCCTACCGGGACGGCCAGGTCCCCGCGGACTGGCCGATGCTGCCGGTCGTCGGGTCGGACAACTGCGGGTTCCGCGACGGCGCCGAGTCCACCCGGCTGCGCAGCGCCTGGAGCGAGGGCCTGCGACCGTTCCAGGACCGGACGCGGCCCGAGGCGAAGGCGCTGGAGCAGGCCGTCCGGCGGTACGCCGACGAGCTGATCACGGTGCTGTCGGAGAACGGCGGCCCGTCCGGCTGGGCGGACCTGTCGGCGCAGTACGCGCGGCCCCTGCCGCTGATGGTCATCGGGCGGCTGCTCGGCTCCGGGGCGGACAGCGGCGACGAGCTGATCATCGACCTGTGGCGGGTGATGGACGCGGGCCCGGACGCGCAGGAGGCGTCCGAGCGGCGGAACGCCCGCGTCGCGGACCTGTGCGCGGCGCGGATGGCCGCGCCGGGGCACGACCTGCCGTCCGCGATGCTGGCCGCCGTGCCGGACCTGACGGCCGAGGAGCTGACCGCCGAGATGGCCATGATGACCGGCCTCGTCGGCGACGTGACCGGGACGCTGATCTGCAACACCATCACCGAGGTGCTCATCGGCGACACCGGCGCCCGCGACAGCCTGTCGGCCGGCCTGCTCCAGGAGGCGATCAACCGCGCGTCGGCGGCCAACCCGCCGATGGCGAACCTGGCGTTCCGCTGGGCCAGGACGGACGTGCGCCTCGGCCGGTTCCAGATCGCGGCCGGCGACCCGGTCATGGTGTCGCCCGCCGCCGCGCACCTGGACCCGGCGTTCACCGGGTCCACCACGCCCGACTCGATCTACAGCTCGCGCGCGCACCTGGCGTGGGGCGCCGGGCCGCACGCCTGCCTCGGCCGCGACCTCGCCACCACGATCACCACCATCGCGGTGGAGCGGCTGTTCGACCGGTTCGCCACGCTACGGCTCGCGCTGCCCGCCGACCAGCTCCCGTGGCGGTCGTCGCCGATCATGCGCGGGCTGCGGTCCCTGCCGGTCACCTACGAGCTGGCCGGGGGGCCGCCGCGCCCCGCCCCCGCCCCCGCCGAGCCGGAGGAGGACACCGAGCCGGACCCGCCGGCCGGGGCCGAGCCGAACTCGCTGGTGCGGCGCGTGCTGAAGCTGATGCGCATCCCGCAGTCCTGACCGGCCACCCGCGCCGGCGTCAGGGGCCGATGCCGTCCAGGTCCGCGGCCCACACGCCGGCCATGATCTCGGTGACGGTGAGGCGCAGCCTCAGCGCGGAGAGGCCCTCCCGCGCCGTCCAGAGCGGGAAGGTCACGTGGAAGGCGCGCTCGGCGGCGGACACCTGATCGGCGCCGGTCACCTCCAGCTGCCGGAAGGCCTCCTCCGGCGGGCTGACCAGGTCGTGCCCGGCGAGGGCGGCGGCCATGTCGGACGCGCTGAGCCGGCGTCCCTCGGTCAGCGTCTCCAGCTCCTCGTAGTCGCCCCGGACGAGCAGCGCGACCACGACCCTGACGGCGTTCACGCCCTCCTCCGGCAGCATGCGCCACACCGTACCCGCCTCCGCCGCGGGATCGCCCGCATGTTTGGGCCCGCCCGCCCGGGAACGATCGACGGGTACGCGCGCAGGGAGGACGCACGATGCCAGACAAGAGCGACAAGCACGGCGCGAAGCTGGACGAGGAGATCGGCCGCGAGACCCGGGGCATGGTCAGCGGCGGGCATCCCACGCACGCCGAGGAGTTCAAGGAGACCGAACCCTTCTCCGACGATCCGCCCGCCGACCCGGACACGGCCGCCGCCGACGAGCGGGAGGGGTCCCCGCCCGGCATGAGCGCGCAGGACGTCGAGTCCCGCAGCGCGCTCGCGCGGATGCTCACCGGCGTCCGCTACCCGGCCCGCCAGAACGAGCTGGTCCGGCACGCGGCCGAGGCCGACGCGTCCGGCGAGCTGATCGAGCGGTTGCGCGGACTCCCGAGGCGCGAGTACGAGAACGTCGCCGACGTGGCCGAGGAGCTCGGCTACGGCAGGGAGGAGCGGCGCTACTGACCGGCCGCGCGTGCGCGGAGCAGCGGGATCTGGCCGGCGGCGGCCAGATCCCGCTGCCGTGCCGGCAGCCGGATGCCGCGCCCGGTCAACGAGTCCCCCCGTCCCGGGGCAGGTCGTCGCCCGGGACGCTCTCGGCCGGGCGCGGGTCGTGGGCGGGACGGTCGGCGGGCCGCCCGCACCAGTGCTCCAGCGCGTCCCTGATCGCCGCGGCCCGCCGGTCCGGCGCCGTCTCGTCGGTCGCCCACGCCACGTACCCGTCCGGGCGGACCAGCGCCGTCGTCCGGGTCGCGCCGCCCGCCGTCACGCAGTGCACGCGCCCGGCCCACCGCCGGGTCGCCAGGTAGGTGACGGCCGGGTCGTTCGCCGCGACGACCAGGACGAACCGCCCGTCGCCGAGCAGCCGGTAGAGCCGTCCCGGCTCGCCCGCCAGCGGGACGTCCGGGGCCCGCCTGCCGGCGAGGCGGTGGGAACCGCGCGGGGCCGGGTAGGCGATGTCGATGCCGGAGACCGCGCCGGCCATCCGCCGGGCGACGGGCCGGGTATGGGTCGCCGCCCAGGCCGCCGCGCCGCGCGCCGTCCGCAGCCACAGCGGCTCGGCCAGCGCGAACCGCAGCAGCAGGCCGCTGCCCCGCAGAACCAGCCGGCCGACCGGATACCGCTCCTCGTGGTAGCTGTCGAGCAGCCACGACGGCGCCCACCCCTGTAGTCCGGCCGCGAGCTTCCATCCGAGGTTCGCCGCGTCCTGGATCCCGGTGTTCATGCCCTGCCCGCCCGCCGGGGAGTGGACGTGCGCGGCGTCCCCGGCGAGGAACACCCGGCCCACCCGGTACCGCGGGACCTGCCGCTCATCGCTGTGGAACCGCGACGTCCAGCGGGGGTCGCGCATGCCGAGGTCGGTGCCGAGCGCGCGGCGCGCCACCTCCCGCAGCTCGTCCATGTCGACGGGCGCGGAGTCGGGCGCCTGGTGCCGGCGGTTCCACGCGATCACCCGGTACCAGCCGTCGCCGAACGGGGCGAGGAACGCGAACGCGTCCCCGGTCGCGCCGACGGTCAGGACGTCGGCGGGCGCCTCGTCCAGCCGGACGTCCGCGAGCATCACCGACCGCACCACCGCCCGGCCGGGGAACGGCAGCCCGAGCGCCCGCCGCACCGTGCTGCGGACCCCGTCGGCGCCGACGACGTAGGCGGCGCGCCGGGTCCGGGTCGTCCCGTCCGCGGCCCGGACGTCGATGTCGACGCCGGCCGCGTCCTGGCGGAGCCCGGTGGCCTCGGCCCCGTACACGATCTCCGCGCCGGCGGCCAGCGCCCGCTCCGTGAGGACGCGCTCCGTCTCGTACTGCGGTGTGACCAGGACGTACGGGAAGCGCCCCGGGAGCCGCGACAGGTCGAGGCCGGTCGCGCCGAGCAGCCGCAGCTGCGCGACGCGCTCGCCCGTCCCGACCAGCTCCTCCGCGACGCCGCGGGCGTCCAGCATCTCCAGGGTGCGGGCGTGCACGGCGAACGCCCGGGTCAGGTTGCTCGCCTGCTGCTCGCGGCGCTCCAGCACCGTGCAGGCGATCCCGGCCGCGGCCAGGTCGCCGGCCAGCAGGAGGCCGGTCGGGCCCGCCCCCACGATCAGCACGTCCCCGTCCGGTCTTCCGGCGGGCCTCCCGGTGGGCATCCGATCCCCTCTCGCTCGGCGGCCGGCGCTCGGCCGTCGCGCAGGGAACACTTCCCACGAACCGCCGGCCATCACCTCGCCGGAGGCCCTGTCGCGCCGGGGGTCTCAGCCCTGGACGCGGCGGTCGCGGCCCGCCCACTCCCGCTCGCGGAGCTGGAACTTCTGGATCTTACCGGTGGACGTCTTCGGCAGCTCGGGGACGAACTCCACGGCGTCGGGCGCCTTGAACCGGGCGAGGCTCTTGCGGACGTGCTCGACCAGCTCGGTCCCGGTGACGGCGTGCCCGTCGCGGAGCACGACGAACGCCTTCGGACGCTCGCCCCATCTCTCGTCGGGGACCGCGACGACGGCGACCTCCAGCACGGCCGGATGCGAGTCGATCGCCCGCTCGACCTCGACCGTGGAGATGTTCTCGCCGCCGGAGATGATGATGTCCTTGGACCGGTCGCGCAGCTCGACGTACCCGTCGGGGTGGAGGACGCCGAGGTCGCCTGAGTGGAACCAGCCGCCGCGGAAGGCGCGCGCGGTGGCCTCCTCGTCCCGGTAGTAGCCCTTCATGACGTTGTTGCCGCGCATGACGATCTCGCCGAGCGTCGCGCCGTCGGCGGGGACGTCGTTCATGTCGTCGTCGACGACGCGCAGCCCGTCCGTCTGGATCATGCCGACGCCCTGCCGGGCCAGCAGGCGGGCCCGGTCGCCGGCGGCCAGCTCCGGCCACCCCGGCTGCGGGTCGCACACCGAGTACGGCCCGTAGGTCTCCGTGAGCCCGTACACGTGCACGATGCTCGCGCCGAGGGCCTCCATCTGCCCGATGATCGTCGGGCTGGGCGGCGCGCCCGCCGTCGTGACGGTCAGCCCCCGCTCCAGCGGATGTGCCTCCGCCGCGTTCGCGATCGTCACCAGGACGGTCGGGGCGCCGTTCAGGTGCGTCACGCCCTCGGTGTCGATGAGCCGCCACACCTCGCCCGCAACGACCGCGCGCAGGCACACCTGCCTCCCGCCGATCGCGGCGAGCGCCCACGGCGTGCACCAGCCGTTGCAGTGGAACATCGGCAGCGTCCACAGGTAGACGCTCTCGGGCGTGTGCCGCGAGTGCACGACCTCGCCGAGCGCGTTGAGGTAGGCGCCGCGGTGCGTGTAGATGACGCCCTTGGGACGTCCCGTGGTCCCGGACGTGTAGTTGATCGAGATGGCGGCGTTCTCGTCGTCGACGTCCCAGGAGAGCGGGCCGTCCGAGCCGCGCGCCGTCAGCTCCCCGTAGCCGATGCCGCCGACCGCCGGGTCGGGGTCGGCGCCGGCGGCCGGGATGGTCACCACCTGCGGCAGGCCGCCGGCGAGCGGCGCCACGGACGGGTGCAGCGCCGCGTCCATCACCAGCGCCTTCGCTCCCGAGTGGTCGAGGATGTAGCGGATCTCCTCGGGGGCGAGCCGGGTGTTGATCGCGACGAGGACGGCTCCGGCGAGCGGCACGCCGAAGTGCGCGACGAGCAGTTCCGGGATGTTCGGCGCCAGGTAGGCGACCCGGTCCCCGGGGCCGATCCCGGAGGCGCGCAGCGCGGAGGCCAGCCGGGTCGCCTCGGCGGCGAAGTCCGCGTACGTGGTGCGGCGGTCCCCGTGGACGTACGCGGTCTTGCCGGGGAACACCTCCGCCGACCGCCGCAGGAACGCCAGCGGGGTGAGCGCCGTGTAGCCCGGGCCGTTGTCCATGGGAGCCTCCGGTGCCGTCTGCTGGAGGCTCCGGCCCCCAGCGGATGTCGCCTGCGCCCCCAGGATCGCACGGGTCCCGCGGCGGGCTCAGGGGTTGCGGGTCAGGATCGAGACGGCCTTGACCGTGGCGTAGCCGCGCCATTCCAGTTCGGCGGCGGGCGAGTAGGAGGCGAAGTCGACGCGCCACCCGCCGTCGTCCTGCTGCTCCTCGTCGAGGCGCCGCAGCTCGGCGGCCACGAGGTCGTCGTTGAACAGCCTCCGGACCGGGCGCCCGGGGTAGGGGGCGAAGTCGAGCGGCCGCATCATCTCGTCCTCCTGCCCCCCCTGGACGTGGACGAGGCCGTTCTCGGGGATGTGCCGTCCCAGCAGGTCGATGGCCTCGATGTCCTCGACGGCGTCGGCCAGCCACAGCGCGAATGCCAGTTCCAGGGCGTGCAGCTCGTCCTTCGCGCGCAGGGCGTCGAGGCAGTAGCGGGTGGCGCGTTCGAGCCACGGGTGCGAGGCGACGGCCTTGTCGTGGACGGCGACGCGCTGCGCCGTCGCCGCCACGACCGCCGTGATCTGCAGCGAGGACACCGTCGGGTCGGCGCCGGCCCAGAACGGCGCGCACCCGGCCGGGTCGGGGACGTGCAGCCCGAACGGCAGGCCGCCGTCCGGCAGCGCCACCGAGTCCAGCCAGTCGCAGAGCGCGACCGCCTCCGGCGCCGTGGCCGGCCCCAGCTCCTCGAAGACCTCGAACGCGTGCAGCGCCGGGCCGGGCTGGCTGGTGCGCGACCGGAGGTCGGGTTCGAGGCCGTGGCCGTAGCCGCCGTCGGGGTTGCGGTAGGCGTTGAGCGCGGCGAGCAGCGCGTCCCGGTCGCCCTCGCCGGTCAGCAGCTCGAACCGCCGCCGGTCGAGGGGACGCGCGTGCGTGGCCATGAATGCGGATGCCTTCGTCAGGTTCATGACTCCAGCGTGGCCGCCGCCCGGGCACCCGTCTTGTAGGTTCCGGCCATCACCAGGTAAGGACCAGCTCCTCGGGCGACCGGTGGATCAGGCTCCGGCTCATCCTCACCGGCTCCGCGAGGCGGAGTCCCGGGAGCTCCCGGGTCAGCGTCTCCAGCGTGATCCTCACCTGCTCGCGGGCGAGCTGCGCGCCCGGGCAGGCATGGACGCCGTGCCCGAACGCCATGTGCCGTGCGGGCGTCCGGGTGATGTCGAACTCGTCGGGGCGCTCGTGGGCCCGCGGGTCGCGCCCGGCCGCGGCGAAGGCGACGAAGAGTTCCGCGCCCGCGGGGAGCTCGGTGCCCGCGACCGTCACCGGCCGGGTGGTGACGCGGCGGAACCCCTGGACCGCGGCATCGTGCCGGGCGGTCTCCTCGACGGCCGCCGGGACCAGGTCGGGCCGCTCGCACAGCAGCTCCCACTGCTCCCGGTTCCGCAGCAGATGCAGGACGGCCGTGCCGATGAGCGCCGTCGTCGTCAGGTGCCCGGCCAGCAGGATGTTCTGCAGGTTCGACAGCAGCGTGTCGTGCGGCTCGATGGCGCGGACCATCTCGTCGCACAGATCGTCGCGCGGCTCGCGGCTCCGCACGTGGGCGTCCAGCGTCCGCTTCATGCCGGCGACCGACCGGGCGGCGGCCACCTGCTCCGCGGTCTTCATCGGCCGGAAGACCAGGTCGTCGGCGCGATAGCTTCCCTCGATCAGGGCCGGGACGTCGGCCGGGTCGATGCCCAGCAGGTGGCCGATCACCTCGCCCGGCAGGACGCGCGCGTACCGTCCCATCAGCTCGACCCGGTGGTCGCCGGCGAAGGAGGCCACCAGCTCCTGAGCCCGCGCGGTGATGAACGGCACGGTCTCGGCGACCCGTTTCGGCGACAGCCCGCGGGTCAGGGGCTCGCGCACCCGCCGGTGGTCGTCGCCGTCCGCGGTGACCACGACGGGACGGCCCTCCGGCACCGACCGCAGGACGGCGAGGGCCTCCGGCGCCGGCAGCACCTCGGGCCGCAGCGCGTTCGCAGACGAGAACGTCTCCGGATCGCGCAGGACCGCCCGCGCGTCGGTATGCCGGGCGACGAGCCAGGCTTCCAGCTCGGGGACGTAGGTCAGCCCTTCCGTCTCGCGGGCCCGTGCGTAGAACGGGTAGGGGTCGGTCCGGTCGAACTCCACGATCGTCCCTTCGGCGGTTGATCACCACGGTAGGGAACGGAGTGGCGCGTGGGAATCGCCCGGCCGAGCCTGGCCGCCTCGCTAGTCGGCCTGCAGCGAGAGCCCCAGTGCCCGGAACTGCTCGACCGGGCGGTGGTAGCCGCGTTCGATGTGGTGGACGCCGCGCAGCGTGGAGGGGCCCTCCGCGACCGCCGCCGCCAGCACCGCCGAGAACCCGGCCCGGATGTCGGGCATGGTGACGTCCCCGCCGCGCAGTTTCGTCACGCCGCGCACCACGGCCGAGTGCAGCGCCGCCGTGTCGTGGTACCGGCAGGCGGGCCCGCCGAGGCAGGTGTCGTACACCTCGATCTCCGCGCCCATGCCCTGCAGCGCCGGAACGTAGGCGAGCCGGTTCTCGTAGACGGTCTCGTGCAGCACCGACATGCCGTCCGCCTGGGTGAACAGCACCATCAGCGGGGTCTGCCAGTCCGTCGCGAACCCCGGGTGCGTGTCGGTCTGCACCGCGGCGGGGCTCAGCCCGTCCGGCGCGGACGCCATGATCCAGTCGTCGGTGATCTCGAACTCGGCGCCCATCCTGGTGAGCGTGGTGATCGCGGTGACGAGACGGTCCTGCGGGCACCCGTGCACCCGGACCTCTCCCCCGGTCACGAGCCCGGCCACCAGGTAGGAGAACGCCTCGATCCGGTCGCCGTCCAGCCGCGTCTGCGCGCCGCTCAGCCGCTCGACGCCCTCGACGACGATCCGCCGGTCGGGCGCGAAGGAGATCCGCGCGCCCATCCGCTGGAGGAACAGCGCCAGCTCGATGATCTCCGGCTCCGTCGCGGCGTTCCGGATGACGGTCTTCCCCTCGGCCCGCACGGCGGCCAGCAGCACCGTCTCCGTGGCGCCGACGCTCGGGTAGGGCAGGTCGATCCGCGTGCCCACGAGCCGTGTCGCGTGCGCGTGGATCCCGTCCGCCGCGTGCGACACCTCGGCGCCGAACGCCCGCAGCGCCTCGACGTGGAAATCGACCGGCCGCCGCCCGATCGGGTCGCCGCCGACCAGCGGGACGAACGCCTCGCCCGCCTGGTGCAGCAGCGGGCCGAGCATCAGGATCGGGATGCGGTTCAGCCCGGTGAACGCCTTGCCGACGCTCGGGTCCGTCACCGGCCCCGGCACGACCGTCACGTCCCCGCCGGACCGCTCCACGGTCATCCCGACATGCTCCAGCATGCCCGCGGTGATGCCGACCTCGCCGACGTCGGGCGCGTTGCCGATGGTGCTCGGCCCGTCCCCCAGCATCGCCGCGACCATGTGCTTGCTGACCGCGTTCTTCGCCCCCCGCACGGTGACGTCCCCGCGAAGCGGCCCCGACGGCTCGATGCGCCACAACTTGTCAGTCATCCGAGCAGCCTACGGCGTCCGGCGAGTCCGGTTCCGGCATTCCCCGCGGGCTGCGGATCAGGGACGGTCCGCCAGGAGGTTCGCCGCGAAGCCGATGAACGCCACGCCGCTGACCTGTTCCATGCGCCGCCGGAAGGACGGCCGCCGGAGCCTGTCCCCCAGCGCGGCCGCCGCCCCCGAGACGAGCCAGAACCAGACCGCCAGCTCGACCAGGTCGATCGCGGTGAACAGGATGGTCGTGCCGAACACCGGCGCCCCGTGCGGCATGAACTGCGGGACGAGGCTCATGTAGAACACGCCGGCCTTCGGGTTCAGTAGGTTCGTCCCCACCCCGGCCCGGAAGGCCGCGAAGCCGGTCGCGGCCACGGCGGGTTCCGGCGCGGCGCCCCCGCCGGACTTCCTCCGCGCGCGCCACAGCGCCGTCGTGCCCAGCCAGACCAGGTACGCGGCGCCGCACACGCGCACCACGTCGTACGCCACCTGCGAGGCGGTCAGCAAGGCGGTCAGCCCGACCGCCGTCGCGAGCCCCCAGACGCCGCACCCGGTCAGGATGCCGAGCGCCGCCGCGAGCCCGCTGCGCCGCCCCTGCACGATGGACGTCCTGAGCACGAGCAACGTGTCCAGGCCGGGCATGACATTGACGATCATCGCGGCGAGGGCGAACGCGAGCACGGCGGTGGCCATGATCGAATCCTATCGACGCTCCTTACGGTTCGCTCCTCCGGCGGGCGTGCTCGATGTGGCTGCCATGAACGTTGACGCGGCGGTGTTCGATGTGTTCGGGACGTTGACCGACTGGCGGTCGAGCGTGGCGGCCGAGCTGGCCGAGGTCGGTGAACGTGCCGGCCTCCACGCCGACTGGACGGCCGTCGCCGAGAGCTGGCGGCGCCGCTACCGCCCCACGCTCGGACGGGTCGTCGCCGGAGACCTGCCGTGGGGCCCGCTGGACGCCTTGCACCGCCTCATGCTGGACGAGGTGCTGCCCGCCCACGGGCTCGACGCGCTCACCGACGCCGACCGGGAGCACCTGGTGCGGGCCTGGCACCGCCTCCGTGCCTGGCCGGACGTCTCCGAGGGCCTGGAGCGCCTCCACCGGAGCCGCCTCCTCACCGCCACGCTGTTCCAACGGCGGGCTGAATGCGGCCTACAGGCGCCGGTTCGGGCACGGAGCGAGCACGCGTTTCCGTGATCAAGGGACACCGGCTGGACCGTCCTGTGACGGTTCGGCGCTCAGGCGATCGCGATCCGTGCCGACCGCTCAGACTGCGGCCGTCTCCGTCCACGAGTCGGCGAGCGCGCAGAGTTCGGCGAGCGCGGTCTCGGTTCGTTCCCGGTCCCCGGTGGTGAGGAAGTCGGTCTGCAGGCCTGCGTAGGCGCTGTTGAGGAAGGTCGCCTTGATGCGCGCCTGGGCGGGATCGAGTCCGCGGGCGGTCAAGGCGCCCGCGACGAACTCCGCGCGTTCCGCCAGGAATCTCGGAACCTTGTCGCCTAGACGTCCGGCGGCGGCGAGTCCTTCGATCTCGAGGACGAGCCGGGTGTGCGCGATGTTCTCCGGCGCCAGGTGGCGGTCCCAGGAGGCGCGGATGATCGCTCCGATCCCCCGGTCCGTGTCGTCCCAGCCTTCCGTCGCCTGGAGCCGCTCGTGCTGGATCTCGTCCAGGCGCTTCAGCAGCGCGGCGAGCAGCGCGTCCTTGTCGGCGAAGTGGTGGGTCAAAACGCGCGTGCTCTGGCCCAGGGCCTGGGCGATCGGGCGCATCGACAGGCCGGACATCCCGTGCTCGGCAAGATGGTCGAGCACCGCGTCGAGGATCTCGATGCGGCGACGCGGGTCGCGCGGCCTGGCCACTCCCTGCCCTCCTTCACGTCGGAATGTTCAGCCTATAAGGTAACACGTGTTACCTTAACCGCCATGCTCACCTTCCGGCGCCCGTCCAGCGGGCTGTGGCTCGTCGCCCTCACCCTGACCGCGTTCACTCTCCAGACCGACGACTTCGTGATCGTGGGCGTGCTGCCGTCCATCGCGACCGGCCTCTCGGTCAGTGAGGCCGCGGCCGGGCAGCTGGTGACCGTCTTCTCCGTCGTCTGTGCCGTGTGCGCCCCCGTGGCGGCGGTGGTCACGGCGTCGTGGTCGCGGCGGCACCTGCTCGCCGGCGGGATGCTGGTGTTCAGCGCCGCCAACCTCGCCGTGCCGCTCGCCACGTCCTATCCGGCGCTGATGGCCCTGCGGGTCGTCGCCGCCCTCGCCGCCGCCGTCGTGCTGCCGACCGTGTTCGCGGTCACCGCCGCCCTCTCCCCGCCGGGCCGGCAGGGCCGCGACCTGGCGACGGTCATGGCCGGGCTGACGGGCGCCATCGTCGTCGGCGTCCCGCTCGGAACCTGGGTCGGCGCGGCCTTCGGCTGGCGGGCGACGTTCGTGACGGGCGGCCTGCTCGGTCTCGTCTCCCTGGCCTTCCTGCGCATCGCTGTGCCAGACGTCGCGCCGCCGCCCCCGGCCGGCCTGGGTGAACGGCTCCGACCGCTGGGACGTCCGGCCGTGCTGTTCGTGCTGTGCGCCGCCGTCGCGGCCGTGCTCGGCAACCTGATGATCCAGACGTACCTCGCGCCCCTCCTGGACGGGATGGCGGGTATCTCGTCGTCCGGGCTGGGCGGGCTCCTTGTGCTGACGGGCGTCGCGGGAATCATCGGGGGGCGGTTCAGCGGCACGCTGGTCGACCGCTTCGGCCCGGCGAGAACGTTCGCCCTGGCAGCCGCCGTCTTCACCGCGGCGATGGCGGGGCTGGCGCTGGTCTGGTCGCTGCGTCCGGCGCATCTGGCGTTCGTCGTGCCGTTGCTGCTGGTGTGGTCGGCGGCGGCCTGGTCGGTTCCGCCGCCGGTCCAGGCGCGCGTCCTGGCGTTCGCCGGACCTGAGAGCGGCCCGCAGGCTCTGGCGCTCAGCAGCAGCGCCGTCTACGTCGGAGCCTCGCTCGGTGCGGGCCTCGGCGGATGGCTGCTCGGCATCCTCGGCGCCGGGGCGCTGCCCGTCGGGGCCGGAGCCTGCGCCCTGCTGGCCCTGGCCCTGTTCGGCTTGGCGGAGCGCAACGCCCCCGCTCCTGTCGCCGCGGGGGGACTCGCCGAACGCGTCCGCTGCGAGGCGCGCACCTGACTCCTCGCCGGGACGGTGGCCGCGCCGGTGCAAGATGTGTGGGTTGGCACCGGCGCGACCATGATCCCGACCAGTATCGAGCGGACCAATTCTGCACGGTCGGAGGTTGCACAACCGTTGCGCCGCTGCCCCGGAACGGGGCCCGCCCCCGCGACGGTGACCTCGGGCCCTATCCTCGACCCCATGATCACCTCGGATTGGGAGCGGCGGATCGCCGATCTCTGGGCCTCCTTCGACGACCACGAGTCGGCGGCCTTCCTCGCCAAGGTCGAGGAACTGGCCGGCGAGCTTCCGCCCGGCGACGCGGTCGCCGAGTACGAGATCGCGTCGGCCCATGACTCGATCGGCAACGAGGCGGAGGCCGCCGTCCACTACCAGAGGGCGTTCGAGGCCGGACTGGCCGGGAAGCGTCGCCGCGAGGGGACGATCCAGTACGCCAGCACCCTTCGAAATCTCGGCCGGGCCGAGGAGAGCATCGCGTTGCTGACCACCGCACGCGACGCCGTGTCGGACGACCTCGATGACGCCGTGATCGCGTTTCTCGCACTCGCACTCACCGATGCCGGACGCGAGAGAGAAGCGGTGTCGCTAACCTTGCGCGCCCTCTCCCGCCACCTCCCCCGGTACAACCGCTCGCTCGCCGCCTACGCCGAGGCTCTGCTGGAGGAAAGCCCCGCCGGGTAGCTCCTGGCTCACTCGACACTGCTGGCACCGTTCCACGGCATCCGACAGCCAGGATCGGCATGGTGAAATGAGAAAGGCCCCGCCGGAAATCGGCGGGGCCTTCCTGCAATATGAGTCCGGCGGTGTCCTACTCTCCCACACAGTCTCCCATGCAGTACCATCGGCGCTGAGAGGCTTAACTTCCGGGTTCGGAATGGGACCGGGTGTTTCCCCCTCG
>NZ_JBDPLY010000024.1:0-144549 GCF_039871695.1 Actinomadura sp. B10D3 | reverse complement strand
CGGTGAGCGGACCGGTGTCCCCAAGCAGCGGGACGGCCGGATCGAGGCGCTGCGCAACCTGCGGGTGGCCCGCCGCTCGGCCATCGACCAGCGCGCCGACGCCCAGCGGCAGATCAAGGCCCTGATCCGTCCGGGGCGGGTCACAGCGCGGTGGCGATCGTCGCGCAGCCTGCCGTCAGGATGACGCCGAGGCTGATCGCCCGGAACACCCTGTAGGGGATGCGGTCGGCCGCGCGGATGCCCAGCTGGTTGCCGAGGATGCCGAGCGGCAGCCAGAAGGCGACGTACTTCCCCAGCGGCGCGAGGACGCCCGGGTCGGTGGCGGTGAGGAGCGCCAGCGTGAGGACGTTCGACACGATGAAGTAGACGGTGAGGTCGGCGACGAACGACATCTGCTCCACGCGGTCGCGGGTCAGCAGCAGCGCGGGCGGGACGCCGTTCAGCGACGTCGTCACCCCGAGGAACCCGCCGCCGGCCCCGGCGGCGAGGGTCGTCGCCGCGCCGGCCGGGGGGCCGTCGCGGTCGCCCGGCCGGAACGCGATGGCCAGCGCGGCGCCGATCGCGACCAGCCCGACACCGATCTTCAGCACCCCGGTGTCGAGCGTCCCGCGCACGGCGAGGCCCGCGAGGATGCCGGGGACGCCGCCGCCGATCAGCCGGGCGGCGCGCGGCCAGACCAGATGGCGGCGCAGCCGCCGGACCGCCGCGAGCCGGGTGAGCAGGGCGATCGCGAGGTTGGCGGCGACGACCTCGCGCAGCGGGAGCCCGGCCGCCAGCAGGGACGGCGCCGCCACCAGGCCGAAGCCGAAGCCGGTGGCGCCGCCCAGCAGCGCGGCCAGGAAGATCCCGGCCGCGCCGATGACGATCTGCGTCATGGCCGGAGGGGACGGGCACCGGCCCGCCGGCAGCGGCCGGTCGGAGCGGTCAAAGGCCCAGCTTCCGGTAGGCGGCCTCCATGCTGGCCTGGGCCCGCTCGGACGTCCGCTCGTACTCGGACTCGCCGTGCGAGTCCATGGTGACGAAGAGGGGGCCGAACCCCGTCACGCGGAACTTCCAGAGGCACTCGGGCATGAGGTCCTCCCAGAGGACGTCCTCGATCTCGGCGACCTGAAGAGTCTCGTAGCTGGCGGCGCCTCCGGTGATGGACAGGTAGACGGCGCCGTGCCGGCCGAGATGCTCCAGCGATCCGGCACTCAGGCCGCCCTTGCCGATGATCGCGCTGACGCCCAGGTCCTCGACGCAGCCGCGGGTGAAGCGGTCCATCCGCATCGAGGTCGTGGTGCCGACGGAGACGGGGACGTAGCCGCCCGCGTCCGTGCGGCGGACGCTCGGCGCGGTGTGCAGGAAGAGGGCGCCGGCGAGGTCGGCCGGAACGCGCTCGCCCTCGTCGAAGAAGCGGATGAGGGACGCGTCGCGGACGCCCCAGATCGTCCCGTCGATCCAGAGCTCGTCGCCGCAGCGCAGCGAACGGGCGGTGGCCTCGTCGAAGGGGGCGTCCAGCCGGAGCACGCGGTCAGTACCCACGCGGTCAGTACCCATACGTCACCTGCCCGTCGGCCGCGATGCGCGCACGCGCCCGCTCGCCCCGCCAGCACTGGATGTTGACGGCGACGGGGTTCATCGAGATGTGCGTCCAGGCGTACTCGACGTGGACGGCGAAGGAGGTCGTGGCGCCGCCCAGGCCCTGCGGCCCGATGCCGGTCGTGTTGATGGCGTCCAGCATCTGGCGCTCGAACTCGGCGATCTCCGGTTCGGGATGGGGCTGCCCGACGGGGCGCAGGGTCGCCTTCTTGGCGAGCGCGGCGCACTGGTCGGCGGTGCCGCCGAGGCCGACGCCGACGACCGTGGGCGGGCAGGGGCGCGGACCGGCCTCGACGACGCGGTCGAGGATGTACTTCTTGACGCCGGCCTGGCCGTCGGCGGGGGAGAGCATGCTCAGGAACGACATGTTCTCCGAGCCGGAGCCCTTCGGGATGAGCAGGATGTCCAGGCCGTCGCCGCCGTCGGCGAAGTCGACGTGCACGGCGGGGACGCCGTCGCCGGTGTTGTCCTGGCGGTTCTCGCGGGTGAGCGGGTGCACGATGCTCGACCGCAGCGAGTGCCGCTCGCTGGCGAGGGCGATGCCCTGGCGCAGGGCCTCGGTCATCCGGGCGCCGTTGACCGGCGCCTCGGTGCCGATCTCGACGAAGAACACGCAGATCCCGGTGTCCTGGCAGACGATGATGCCGGTCTCGTCGGAGGTCTCGATCGCCTTGACCATCACCTCCAGGCGGCGCCGGGCGCCGCCCTCCTCGCGCCGGTGCGCGGCGTCCACCGAGTGCCGCACGTCGGGCGGGAGGTCGGTCAGGGCCTTCTTGTAGAGCGCCGCGGAGACCTCGCGCAGGTCGTCGTAGAGCTGGTCGGTTCCGAGCCGGACCGTGCCGGGACCCATCGCACCCCTTCCCTAGTGGTTTGACCTCTGACCATAGGAAGCCGGGAGTGCGGCCGTCAACGCTCATAGGCAATGCCTATGAGCTCATCGTCAACCGGCGGGTACCGGCCCGTGCGCCGCTGTGTGCACGCTGGTCGGCGTGCAATACGGCTTCGCGATCGACCAGCGCACATGCATCGGTTGTCATGCATGCACCGTCGCCTGCAAAACGGAACACGAAGTCCCGGTGGGACAGTTCCGTACCTGGGTGAAGTACGTCGAGAAGGGGGAATTCCCGTCGACGACACGCGAGTTCGGCGTGATGCGCTGCAATCACTGCACGGACGCGCCGTGCGTGAAGATCTGCCCGACGAAGGCGCTGTTCAAGCGCGACGACGGCATCGTCGACTTCGACGGGGACAGCTGCATCGGGTGCAAGAGCTGCATGCAGGCCTGCCCCTACGACGCCATCTACATCGACGACGACACCCACACCGCGGCGAAATGCAATTTCTGCGCCCATAGGGTCGACCAGGATCTGGAACCCGCCTGTGTTGTGGTCTGCCCGACCCATTCGATCTGGGTCGGTGACCTCGACGACCCGGAGAGCGGCATCAGCAAGCTGGTGAGCACCCAGCCCACGGCCGTCCGGGCACCCGAGCAGAACACCGGACCCAACGTCTTCTACCTCGGCGCCGACCACGCCGTCCTCGACCCCCTGGCCGCGCCCGTCGACGACACCTACATCTGGGCGAGGCCGGACGAGCAGCGCCTGGAGGCGGCACGGGACGCCGGTCCCTCCGATGAACCCGGCCGGCCCCGCACCACCCTCAACACCGCCCATCCCCGGCCCTGGGGCTGGCGCGTCACCACGTACCTGTGGACCAAGGGCGCCGGTGCCGGAGCCCTGCTCCTCGCCGCGCTCGCCCTGATCGCCGGTGTGGACCTGGGGCCTGTGGGACGGTACGTCGCGCCCGCCCTCGCCATCGCGGGCGCGGCCAGTACCGGGGCCCTGCTCGTCTGGGACCTGAAGCGTCCCGAACGGTTCCTGTACCTGTTCCTTCGTCCCAACCCGACATCGTGGCTGGTCTGGGGCGGGGTCGTGCTGTGCGCCTGCACGGGTGCCGGCGGGCTGTGGCTGCTGTTCGGAGACATGTCCGTGCTGCGCTGGGCCGCGATCCCGATCGCCGTGCTGACGGCCGGGTACACCGCCTTCCTGTTCGGCCAGGCCGAGGGCCGTGATCTGTGGCAGTCGCCCGTCCTGTTCTGGCACCTGATCGCCCAGGCCGGGATGGCCGGCTCGGGGGCGCTGCTCGTCGCCGCGCCGTTCGCCGGGCTGGAAGGCGAGGCCGTCCGGTTCCTCACCTGGGCGCTCGTCGCCTCGGCGGCCGCCCACCTGCTGTTCCTGGCGCTGGAGTACGGCGGCCGGCACTCGGGGCGGGCGGCGGCCTTCGCCGCGCACCTCGTCGTGCGCGGCCGGTACGCCAGGACGTTCTGGCTCGCCGGGGTGGTGCCGGTCGTGGCGGGCGCCGCGCTGGCCCTCCTCGGCCCGGCCGCCGGTGTCGCGGGCGGCCTGCTCGTCCAGGCGGCGCTCGTCGCCTACGAGAGCGTGTACGTCCGCGCCGGCCAGGACGTCCCGCTGTCCTAGCTTCCGCCGTCCGAGGAGTGCCCTATGACGATCGACCTTCCCGGGATGCGCAACCACGAGAGGTTGCGGAACTACCCGGCGCCCGAGACGTGGGACCACCACGTCGAGAACGACGCCCGGGCCCACCCGCGCAAGGTGCCGCGGGAGTTCATGCTCATCCCGACCACCTGCTTCAACTGCGAATCGGCCTGCGGGCTCCTCGCCTACGTCGAGAAGAAGGACCTGTCCGTCACCAAGGTGACCGGCAACCCCGCGCACCCGGGCTCCCGCGGCCGCAACTGCGCCAAAGGCCCCGCC
The DNA here is from genome assembly GCF_039871695.1 of Actinomadura sp. B10D3. Taxonomy (NCBI): domain Bacteria; kingdom Bacillati; phylum Actinomycetota; class Actinomycetes; order Streptosporangiales; family Thermomonosporaceae; genus Actinomadura; species Actinomadura sp. B10D3. The sequence goes on along the minus strand of NZ_JBDPLY010000024.1, from coordinate 140,194 downwards.
ACGATCAACCAGCTGGACGACCCCGAGCGCATCCTCCATCCCCTGCGCCGGGCCGGTGAGCGCGGAGCCGGGAAATGGGAACGCGTGAGCTGGGACGAGGCGCTCGACGACATCGCGGCGCGCATCCGGCAGGCGATCCTCGAAGACCGCCACGACGAGGTCCTGTACCACGTGGGACGTCCGGGAGAGGACGGCTTCGCCGAGCGGTTCCTCCAGGCCTGGGGCGTGGACGGCCACAACAGCCACACCAACATCTGCTCCAGCGGCGCGCGGTTCGGCTACACGCTGTGGGGCGGGTACGACCGGCCCTCGCCCGACCACGCCAACGCCAAGGTCATCCTGCTCCTGTCGAGCCACCTGGAGACCGGGCACTACTTCAACCCGCACGCGCAGCGCATCATGGAGGCCAAGCAGAACGGGGCGAAGCTCGTCGTCCTCGACCCGCGGATGTCCAACACCGCGTCCCACGCCGACCTGTGGCTGGCCCCCTGGCCGGGCAGCGAGGCGGCGATCCTGCTGGCCGTGGCCTCGTACCTGATCCGGACGCGGCAGCTCGCGGACGGCTACATCCGCCGGTGGGTCAACTGGCAGACCTACCTGGAACGGCTCCACCCGGACGCGCCCCGCGACTACGAGACCTTCCTCGATCGGCTGGAGTCCGACTACGCCGGCTACACCTTCGAGTACGCGGCCCGCGAGGCCCGCATCCCGGTGGAGCGGATCGAGGAGCTGGCGCGCATCGTCGCCGGCGCCGGGACGAGGCTCGCCGCGCATGTCTGGCGCGCCGCCGCCGCGGGCAACCTCGGCGGATGGCAGGTGGCCCGGTCCCTGTTCTTCCTCAACGTGCTCACCGGAAGCGTCGGCACCGAGGGCGGCACCAGCCCGAACGGCTGGAACAAGTTCGTCGCCCACGGCCCGAACATGCCGGACGCCCACGAGCGCTGGAACGAGCTGCTCTGGCCGCGCGAATACCCGCTGTCGACCAACGAGATGTCGTTCCTCCTGCCGCACCTCCTCGCGGACGGGCGCGCCAGGCTGGCCGTCTACTTCAGCCGGGTCTACAACCCCGTCTGGACCAACCCGGACGGGTTCATGTGGATGGAGACCCTGACCGATACCGACCAGGTGGGATGTCATGTGGCGCTGACGCCGACCTGGTCGGAGACGGCGGCGTACGCCGACTACGTCCTGCCCATGGGGCACTCGACGGAACGGCACGACACCCACTCCTACGAGACCCACGCGGGACGGTGGCTCGGCTTCAGGCAGCCCGTGCGCAGGGTCGCGATGGAGAAGACGGGCCAGTCCTTCACCGACACGCGTGACGCCAACCCGGGCGAAGTCTGGGAAGAGAACGAGTTCTGGTTCGAGCTGTCCTGGCGCATCGACCCGGACGGTGAACTCGGGATCCGCAAGTACTTCGAGTCCCCGTACCGTCCCGGCGAGAAGGTCACCGTCGACGAGTACTACCGGTACGTCTTCGAGAACTCCGTCCCGGGCCTGCCCGAGAAGGCGAAGGAGGCGGAGCTGACCCCGCTGGAGTACATGCGCAAGTACGGCGTGGTCGAGATCGACTCGGGGGTCTACCGGCTCGACGAGCGGCCCCTCACGCCCGCCGAACTGGACGGCGCCGAGCCCGACGAGCAGGGCGTGCTGCGCCGCCCGACCACGCCCGACTCGGTCCCGCCGCTGATCGGCGAGGCCGGGGCGGTCGGGGTCCTGCACGAGGACGGCACGGCCACCCAGGGCTGGCTCACCCCGTCCCGGAAGCTGGAGATCTACTCGGCCGCCGTCGCCGACTTCGGCTGGCCCGAGCACGCGACACCGGGATACGTGGAGTCGCACGTCTCCTGGAACCGGCTGGACCGGGACGCCGGGGACCTCGTCCTCATGCCGACCTTCCGGCTGCCCACCCTCGTCCACACCCGCTCCGGCAACGCCAAGTACCTGAACGAGATCAGCAACACCCACCCGCTGTGGGTGAACCCGGAGGACGCCGCCGGCCTCGCCACCGACGACCTCGTCCGCGTGCACACCGAGATCGGGCACTTCGTCGCCCGGGTCTGGGTGACGGCCGGCATCCGTCCCGGCGTGGTCGCGCTCTCGCACCACATGGGCCGCTGGAGGCTGCACGAGCAGGACGGCAGCCGGTGGGTGAGCGGGCTGGTGGACCTCCAGCGCGGCGAGGAGGGGGTGTGGCGGCTGCGCTACCGCAAGGGCGTCCGGCCGTTCGCGTCCGGCGACGCCGACAGCTCCCGGATCGACTGGGACGATCCCGGCGTCCACCAGAACCTGGCCTTCGCGGTGCATCCGGATCCGCTGTCCGGGATGCACTGCTGGCACCAGAAGGTGCGGCTGGCCCCGGTCGAACCGGGCGACGAGTATGGGGACGTGGTCGTCGACACGCGCAGGTCGCGGGCCGTGTACCGGGAGTGGCTGGAGCTGACCCGGCCCGGACCGAACGCGGACGGGCTGCGGCGTCCCGAGTTCCTCATGCGCCCCGTCAAGCCGAAGCGGCGGGCCTTCCATGTCTGACATGTCTGAACTGGACCGGGCGGTCCGCGCCGCGCTCGCGTCGGTCGAGGACCCGGAGCTGCACCGTCCCATCACCGACCTCGGCATGGTCGCGGACGTGCAGGCGGGGCGGCGCGGCAAGGTCCGCGTCCGCGTCGCGCTCACGACGTCCGGCTGCCCCCTGCGCGACCGCCTGCGCGCGGACGTGGAGGCGGCGGCGCTGGCCGTGCCCGGCGTCCGGGACGTCTCCGTGGAGTTCTCCGCGATGAGCGCGCGGGAGCGGGCCGAGCTGGGAGAGCGGGTCCGGGCGGACTCGCGCACGGTCCGCGGCGCCCTGTCCGGCGGGGGGCCCGCCGTCTACGCGGTGGCGAGCGGCAAGGGCGGCGTGGGCAAGTCCACCGTGACGGCCAACCTCGCCGTGGCGCTGGCCCGGGCGGGCTCCACGGTCGGGATCCTCGACGCGGACGTGTGGGGCCCTTCGATCCCGCTGCTGTTCGGTGCCTCCCGCCCGCCGGTCGTCCTCGGCGGGCGGATGATGCCCGTCGAGGCCCACGGCGTGCGGCTCATGTCGACCGGCCTCTTCGTGGAGGGCACCGAACCGCTCGTCTGGCGCGGCCCGATGCTGCACAAGGCGATCCAGCAGTTCCTCGACGACGTCCACTGGGGCGACCCGGACGTCCTGCTGGTCGACCTGCCGCCGGGCACCGGGGACGTCTCGCTCTCCCTGCTGGAGCTCGTCCCGGACGCGCGGGTCATCGTGGTCACCACGCCGCAGCCCGCCGCCCGGCGGACGGCCGAACGCGCCGGGCGGATGGCCGCCGACCTCGGCATCGCGGTCGCCGGCGTGGTGGAGAACATGTCCGGCTTCACGTGCGACTGCGGGCGGCACGCCCCGCTGTTCGGGGCCGGCGGCGGCGACTCCCTCGCGGACGCGCTCGGCGTCCCGCTGCTCGGCCGCGTCCCCCTCGACGAGCGGCTGCGGGAGTCGGGCGACGCGGGCGTGCCGGTCATGGCGAGCCATCCCGGCTGCCCGTCGGCGGCGGCGCTCCGGGACGTCGCGCTGTCCCTGCCGCTGGACGCGCCGCGGCGCGGCCTGGCCGGAATGCCGCTGCCGCTCTCGCCCGTCTGACCACCAGGTCACTCGGCGGACGCCCGGCCCGCCCGGACGGCGATCCGCAGCAGCGCCTCCGCGTGGGGCGCCGGCGCCGACCGGCGGGGCCACACCGCCCGCAGCCGCCGGGTCAGCTCGATCCCGGCCACCGGAACCCGGACGAGCTGCCCGGTGCGCAGCTCGTGCTCCACGGCGAGCGCGCTCAGCACCGCGGCGCCGGCGCCCGCGACCACCGCCTCCTTGATGGCCGTGGTCGACGACAGCTCCAGGTGCGGGCCCTCGCGCAGCTCGCCGAGCACCCGGTGCAGCGTCTCCCGCGTCCCGGAACCGCGCTCGCGCAGCACCAGGCGTCCGGCGGCCAGCTCGCCGGGGGTGAGGGGGCCGCGGCCGTTCGACCAGGGATGGCCGGGGGCGGTCACCACGGCCAGTTCGTCGTCGGCGACGACCAGCTCGGTCAGGCCGTCGTGCGGGGCGGGGTCCTCGATGAAGCCGAGGTCGGCCTCCCCGGCCTCCAGCAGCTCCACCACGTCGTGCGAGTTCTCCGCGCGGAGCGTGACCGTCAGCTCGGGCCGCTCGCGGCGCAGCGCGACCAGCCACCGCGGCATCAGGTACTCCGCGATCGTCATGCTGGCCGCCACGCGCAGCAGGCCGCTCGCCCGGTCGCGCAGGGCCGCGACGTTCGCCATGAGGTCGGCCGCGGGCGTCACCACGTCGCGCGCCCACTCCGCCACGGCCGCGCCCGCCGCGGTCAGCCGCGACCCGGACGGGGAGCGGTCCAGCAGCTCCAGCCCCAGCCGGCGCTCCAGCAGCTTGATCCGCGCGCTCGCCGACGGCTGCGAGATCCCGTGCTCCCGGGCGGCCCGGCCGAGGCTCCCCAGGCGCTCGACGGAGAGCAGGAGGTCCAGGTCGGCGAGTTCGGGGGTACCCGGCGCTAGTGGCACGCCCCCACCCTACGAGACCTCCCGGATGTTACGGATTGCGCCGATGTCGCATCTCACCGGTAAGGTCCGTTGATCATGAAATTGGGTGGGCGCACGGTCGTGCTCTACGGGGAGTTCTGGGAGATCGAGAGGGAGTCCGCGATACGGCGGCTCCAGGCCCTCGGCGCCCGGGTGGCGGAGGAGGCGACCGAGGAGACCGACCTCATCGTCGTCGCCCCCGGCGAGCGAGGACCCGTTCCCCGCACCGACGCGATGCTCCGCACGCCGTACCTCGACGAGGACGCGCTGATCGGCATGCTGGAGCGGGAGGAAGGCGCCGCCGCCACGGTGGAACCGCCTCCCCGGCCGTTCGTCCCGGCCGCCGAGCTGGCGGGTGCGCGCGGGTCCGATGATCTGTACGCGCTCCTCGACCGGGCGGACTGGTCGGCCTTCACGCCCGAGCACGACGTCCCGCCGCTGCGCGCCCGGCTGGCCGAGCTGGAGCGCGCCGAGGGCGTGACCGGCGCCCACCGGCTGGCGACCCGGCGGCTGATCGACAGCGGTGAGGCGCGGCTCCAGCATCCGTACGGGCACGACACGGAGATCGTCGCCCACGCGATGAGCCCGGACGGCCGTTACCTGGCCACCGGCAGCTGGGTCGGCGACGACTACGACGCGGGCGGCGTCCTGCAGATCTGGGAGATCGCCACCGGCCGGTGCGTCAACACCGTCCGCCGGATCGACGGCGGCATCGGGTGGCCCCGCTACGCGCGCACGATCCAGTGGTCCGCCGACTCCTCCCGCATCGCCATGGCGCATCGCACGAACATGGTCGGGGTCTGGACGTTCGACGGCGAACCGCTCGCCACGATCGACGTGTCGGACGGCAACTCCCGCCCGTCGGATTTCGCCCTCTCTCCGGACGGGCGCAGCGTCTACTTCCACTGCGGCACCAACGGCGACGGCGGGCTCCAGGGCTGCATCGTCCCCGTGGAACGCGGCCACCTGAGCTGGCTGCCCAACCATGTGGAGACCGATCACCCGTACCTGCTCGCGCGCCGGCTGCCCCAGGCGGTGCGGGACGACTTCGCTTCGCTCGAACAAGGCGACGGCGACTGGCTGGTGGGGCAGTGGATCGAGGACCCCGCGTGGTCGCCCGACGGCACCCGCCTGTACGGGTCGAACGCCATCGGTGTGGACGCGGCGACGCGCGAGGTCGTCTGGCACGCACCCGGCCGGCTCGCCGAGCTCAGCCCGGACGGCGCCCTCGTCGCGACCGTCTCACGCCGCGGCCTGTTCCTGCGGGAGGCGTCCACCGGGCGGATCCGCTGCGGCCCCTTCGCCCTCGGCAAGCCCGTCTCGCTGCACTGGGCCCCGGGCCGCGCCGTCAACCGGCTGGCCGTCCTGACGCCCCCCACCGGCACCGCCGAGACGGGAGGCGTCCACGTCTTCGACGGCGACCGCCTCGTCTTCAGCGCCCAGGTCCCGCATTCGGGATGGGGGGACCAGGAGGGCGACCACAACGCCTGGGCCTGGGCCCCCGGCGGTGAGCGGGCCGCCTTCCTGACCATCGAGGGGTCCGCCGAGATCTGGTCGTTCGCCGATCCGGCCAACCCCCGGCTGATCCGCAGCGTGCTCGCCGGCGGCGCCGACACGGTCTACTGGGGCGCGGACGACACGCTGGTCGTGCTCGACGACGTGGTCATGCAGTTCGTGAAGGTCGAGACCGGCGAGGTCGTCGGCGACTTCTACTCCCTGTACGTCCCGCCGGGCCCGCGTCCGGTGGAGGGCGACGCCGTCGAGGAGTTCGAGGGGCAGATCTTCGCCCTCGACGAGGACCACTGGGCGATGACCCTCCAGCCCGACGCGGTGATCGCCCCGGACGGTCGCGAGGACGAGCTGGACGCCCTCCTCGCCTGGGGAGTCGGGCAACGGCATGCCTGGCCGATCCGCTGGGGCGAGCTTCGCGTGCTGCCCGACGCCCTCACCGCCGCGGACGTGCTGGACTCCGAGGACGGCGAGATCCTCCGCGACCTTCGCGAGGAGCTGGAGGCGGACGGCGACGATTCCGGGGAGTGGCCGCCTCCGAACACGGCGAGCGCGGACGACCTGTTCGAGGCGGCGCGCGCCTCCCTCGCCGACCTCGACCGGTACAGCTGGGGCACCCACATCGGCGACCACCTGCGGGCCGCCGCCCGGCTCCGCGCCCGGCACGGCGAGCCCGAGGCGGCGATGACCCTCGTCGGCGACATCCCCGAACCGGCGGACCGCCTCGCCGCGGCGTCCGAGGTCGCCGTGATCCTCGCCCGGGCCGGGAACGCGGCCTCCGCCCGTGCCGCCTTCGCCCTCGCGCAGTCGCTGTACCCCTCGGTGGACCCCAAGATGTTCAACGCCGACAGGTCGGCCTGGTTCGGCGCCGCCTGCCAGGCGCTGGGCGACACGGGCTCCGCCGAGCAGTGGTTCCGGCACGCCCGCGCGTCCATCAGCCTCGAACCCAACCCGTGGCAGGACCACATCGCCGTCATCCACCCGCTGCTGGAGTGCGGACGCGACGATCTCGTGCGCGGCCTCCTGGACGACCGCGCCGGGCACCCGGACGGCAGCTTCTTCTGGGAGGCGGAGTGGCTGGTGTACCTGCTGCGCACCGGCCGCCTCGACCTGGCCCGCGAGTTCCAGAACCTGCCGGGCTGGGACGTCCCGTATGAAGTGCTGAGGGTTCTCGCCGAGCAGGGACGCGCCGACCTGCTGGAGACGTGGGGGGACCACAACTGGGCGGTCGGCGACGACCTCGTCGAGCTGGGCCGCCGGGGCACGCCACTGGTCCGGCCCGCGGCACCGACCGACGAGGACATCCGGGAACTGGCCGGGGAGCACGCCCGGCTCCAGGGCATACCGCACTCGCAGCGGCAGCATCCGACCACGCAACTGATCGAGACCGCCGCCGGGTGCGGCCACCTCTCCGCCGTCCTGGACCTCCTGGAGCGGCTGCCGGAGCGAGGTGATTTCAACGACCGCCCCTCGGCCGCGTTCGGCGCGATCTGGCTCTTCTACACCGGCTTCAACCGTCCCCCGTTCTAGCGAGGATGGGCCGCTACGGCTCGACCGCCCGGAGGAGCAGGCGTTCGAGGCCGTCCAGAGCCGGGTCCCCCTCGGTGCCGGGCCGCCGGGACACGGCGATGTCGACCTCGAGCGGATCCGGCAGGTCATGGTGGCAGGACAGGCGCGCCGCGCCGGCGGGGACGTTGCCCGCCAGCAGCGCGCCGACTCCGATACCGGCGCTGACCGCGGCCTGGACGGCGTGGACGCTGTTGCTCTCGAAGGCGATCCGCCACTCCCGCCCCCGCCGGTTGAGGGCGTCCAGAACCGGAGCCCGCCACTGGCACGGCTGGGAGAACATCACCAGCGGCAGCGGATCCATGAGGGGGTCCATCGAGGCCGCGGCGGTCCAGAGAAGAGGGACGCGGCGCCGCCACCGGACGGCGTTCTCGCTCATGACGGACGGGTCGCCGAACACCAGGTCCACGCGGCCCTCGTCGGCGAGCGGGCGCAGTGTCGCCGCGGCGCCGATGACCACCTCCAGCTCGATCCTCGGGTGCAGGGCGGCGACGTCGGCCAGGGCGGTGGGCAGGGTGGTCATCGCGAGGTCTTCCAGGAGGCCCAGCACGCGCCGTCCGTGCGGCGCGTCCCCGCGCCGGCCGACCGCCGCGCGCGCCTCGTCGTGCAGCGCGAGGACCCGCTCCACGTAGGCGAGCATCGTCTCGCCGGCGGGAGTGATCTGGATGCCGCGCGGTTCCCGCAGGAGCAGCCGCTCGCCGGCGGCCCGCTCCAGCCGCTGGATGCGCTGGCTGACGGTCGGCTGGCTGAGCTGGAGCGCCGCCGCCGCCCGGGTGATGCTGCCCGCGCGGACCGCGCCCGCGAACGAGCGCAGGTCCGCGATCTCGAAGTCCCTGTCCATTGGAAAATCTTATGCCTACCATCTCAATATTGCTCTTCTCGATGGGAGGGCCGGCTTTCTAGCCTGGCGCCATGCCCCAAGCCCCGACCGAGTCCGGCCCCGCCGCAGATCGCCCTGCCGCGTATCACCATGTCGACGTCTTCACCGACGAGCCCTACGCGGGCAACAGCCTCGCCGTCTTCGTCGACCCGCCCCCGCTGACCACGGCCCAGATGGCCGCCGTCACCAGGGAACTGCGCCACTTCGAAACGATCTTCGTGACGCGGCGGCCGGACGGGCCGTCCGCCGACGCCCGCGTCTTCGACCTGAACGAGGAGCTCCCGTTCGCCGGGCACCCGGTGCTGGGGGCGGCCGCCGTCCTGCACGACCTCGACGGCGCGCCCGCCGACGCCGACCGCAAATGGACGATCCACCTGCCCGCCAGGTCGGTGCAGGTCGCCACGCGGCGCAGCGCCCCGGGACGGCTCACCGCGCTGATGGACGCCGGCCGTCCCGAACTGGTCGGCACCCCGGCCGCCGAGGACGCCGCGCCCATCGCGGACCGGCTCGGGCTGTCCGCCGACGATCTCGATCCGCGGCTCCCGCCGCAGGTGTGGTCGACCGGCCTCGCCTACCTCGTCGTCCCGGTGCGCGACGGTGACGCGCTCGCCAGGGCGCGGATCTCCTCCCCGGACTTCGAGGCATTCCTCGGACGCCACGGCGCGGAGTTCGCCTACGTGCTCGACGCCTCCGCCCCGGAGGGCCGGCACTGGAACAACGACGGCGTCATCGAGGACGTCGCCACCGGCAGCGCGGCCGGATGCGTCGCCGCCTACCTCCTGCACCACGGGCGCGCCGAGGACGGCGTGCAGACCCCGCTGGCGCAGGGACGCCGCACCGGCAGGCCGAGCACCATCACGATCACCGCGTACGGCCCCCCGGAGCGGCCGGTCCGGGTCACCGTGGGCGGCGGCGTCGCGGTGGTCGGCACGGGACGCCTGCACGCCCTCCCGGGACCGGCATGACCGCCCCGCGGATCTTCGAGGCCGCCGCCATCCGCCGCGCCATCGGGTTCGAGGACCTCGTCGACCCGGTCGCCGATGCGCTGGCCGCCTTCAGCCGCGGGCTCGGCGCGTCGCCCCTCGCGGTCTTCGCGCCCGCGGGCCCGGACGGCGACGTGCACGTCAAGTCGGCCTGGCTGCCGGGCCGGCCGGTGTTCACCGTCAAGGTGGCGGCATGGTTCGCGGCGCGGGCGGCCCGCGGCCTTCCGGCCGGCAGCGGGTACGTCGCGGTCCACGACGCCGCCACCGGGGACCTCCTGGCGCTGCTGCAGGACGAGCACCACCTCAGCGACGTCCGCACCGCGGCGGCGGGAGCCCTCGCCACCCGGCTGCTCGCGCCCCGCGGCGCCGGCACGCTCGCCGTCCTCGGCACCGGCGTCCAGGCGTACCTCCAGGCGCTGGCGGCCATCGCGGAACGTCCCATCGACACCGTCCTGGTCTGGGGGAGGCGCGCCGCCGCCGCGCGGGCGCTGCGAGAGGCGATCGGCGCGCGGGCGCCCCGGGTCACGGTCGCCGTCACCGAGAACGCCCGGGAGGCCGTCCGGCCCGCCGACGTGATCGTCACCGCGACCTCCAGCAGGCGGCCGATCGTCGCCGGGTCCTGGCTGCGGCCCGGCCAGCACGTGACCGCCGTCGGCGCCGACGACGCGACGAAGGCCGAACTCGACCCCGCCTGCTTCCGGCGCGCGGACCTCCTCGTCGTCGACAGCAGGACCGACGCGCCCGTCCACGCCGGCGACCTGCGCGCCGCCCTCGCGGCGCACGCCGTCACCGAGGCCGGCATCGGCGCGGAACTCGGCGACCTCGTGCCGGCCGGGCATGCCCGCCGGAGCGAGACCGAGATCACCGTCGCCAAGCTCATCGGCCTCGGCGTCCAGGACCTCGCCGCCGCGCAGACCGTGCTCCCGCGCCTGACCGGCGAGGCCGCGCCCGAGGCCGGCACCTCGCCCCCGGCATCGATCCTCGATCTGCGCCGGACCCCGGACGGTCGTACAGACAGAAGCGTCTGCCAGTTCTAGAGATCACCTTCTCCCGGCCGTCCCGCCCCGATAGATTCCGATCATGGGCTGGGACGGGGACGGGGTGCTGGCCGGCCGGTACCGCAGGCTGAGCCGGATCGGCCAGGGCGGCATGGGGGCGGTGTGGCGCGCCCACGACCTCGACCTCGACCGCGAGGTCGCCGTCAAGGAGCTCCGGGTGCCCGACCAGGTCACCGACCAGGAGCGGCGCGCGTGGTACGCCCGGATGGAACGCGAGGCCCGCGCCGCCGCCCGCCTGCGGCACACCGGCATCGTCACCGTCCACGACCGGGTCATCGGCGACGACGGCCGCCCCTGGATCGTCATGGAGCTGGTCCGCGGCCGCTCCCTCGAACAGCTCCTCGCCGAGCAGGGGGCGCTTCCCCCGAGCCGGGTCGCCGCGATCGGGCTCGCGATGCTGGACGCCCTCTCGGCCGCCCACGCGCAGGGCGTCGTCCACCGCGATGTCAAGCCCGCCAACGTGCTCATCGAAGGCGACCGTGTCCTCATCACCGACTTCGGCATCGCCGCGCTGGAGGGCGACGTCACGATCACCCGGTCGGGCATGGTGCTGGGCACGCCCGCCTACATGTCGCCCGAACAGGTCGAGGGCAGGGCCGTCACCCCGGCCTCGGACCTGTGGTCCCTGGCCGCCACCCTGTACGCGGCGGTCGAGGGGCGCCGCCCGTTCGACGGCCCGGGCCACGGAGCCCTCTTCGTCGCGATCGCCACCCGGCGGCCGTCCCCGCCCCGGTGCGGCGGCCCGCTGGCGCAGGTCCTGGACGGCCTGCTGCGCAAGGACCCGGACGAGCGGCTCTCTCCCGCCCAGGTCCGCACCCTGCTCACCGCCGTCCTGGACCCCGCCGCCGAGACGGCGGCCGACACGGGGTCGCGCATCCCGCACCGGCCGCCGCGCACCGCGCTCCTCCAGCCGCCCCGGAGCGGCACGAGCCGCGTCGTCAGGGCGGCCCTCGCGTGCACCGCGCTCTCGCTGCTGATCTACCTGGTCGGGCCGTGGCCAGGCCCCGGCACCACGCGGACCCTGCGGGTCTACTCGCCGGAGACGCTCCTGACCTTGCCGGTGCCCTGGATCGCGGCGTTCGTCCTCCTCGGCGTGATGTGGTTCCAGCCGCGGTGGCAGGCGTTCGCACCCGCCCTCGTCCTCGCCGTCCTCGCCGGCCTCCATCTGGAGGCCCTCGTCGTGTACGGGTACCAGAACGCCACGACCGCCGGGCCCGTCGAAGCCAACCTCACATTCGACATCTCCTGGGTCCTGGGCGCGCTCGCGCTGATGCTCGCCTTCACCGCGACGAACCCGTCACTCGCCCGCCGGGGGATACCCCGGCCCGCCCGCTTCGCCCTGCTCACGGGGGCCGTGCTCGTCGAAGGCCTGGTGGCCCTGCTCTGGGTCGTGCCCGTCTACGAGCTGGCCGGGTCGGGCCTCGACCTCGACGCCGACGACAACGTCGCCCTCGCCGTCCCTCTCATGCTCCTGGCTCTGACCTGGCTCGGCATCCAGCCCTTCATCTGGTGGAAGAGCAGGCTCCTGACAGCCTGAGCGCCGCGGTGAAGCAGAAATGAAGCCGGTCTGAATGCGGTTGGTGATCTCATGGTCACCGGTCGACGAAGGGGACTGGAGAATGCTCGCGAAGCTCGAAGAGCTCGGTGACCGCCTGCTCGGCTTGGTGGTCCCTCAGGCGCAGGCGTCCGCCAAGGCGACGTGCTGCTGGAACGACGGAGTCTGCGACCGGACCCGCGACTGGTGGTGCTGCTACAACCCGGGCGGAACCGCACCCGGACGGTGCCCGGCCGGCTCCTACTGCGCTTACTCCAACCCCCACCCCTGCTAGTCCCGCGTCAGGGGTGTGTGATGGCGTACGTCGCGCTGGGGTGCCGCTGCATGGTCGGGCTGGTGTTCGTCGCCTCGTTCCTGGGCAAGCTTCGCGGGCGTGAGTCCTACGCCCGGTTCGTGGCCGCGGCCGGCCGGCTGGGACCGGGGTGGGTGCTCTCCCGGGTCCCGGCACCCGTGGTGGCCGGTGGTGTGATCGCCGCTGAGGCGGCGGTGGTGGTGCTCCTGGTTTCGCCGCGGACGGCCTGGATCGGGTTCGCCCTCGCCGGTCTTCTGGCGACGGCCTTCGCCGTGGCGGTCCTGGCCGCGCTGCGGCGCGGGGACCGCGCACCCTGCCAGTGTTTCGGGGGCCCGGCCCGTCCGGTCGGCGGGGTGCATCTCGTCCGGAACGGCGTGCTCGCCGCCGGCGCCGTCCTCGGCACGGCCGCCGGAGCGGTCGCGGACGGGCCGGTCGAGCCGGCGGGCGGCGTCATCGCCGCGGTCGCCGGTGCCGTGGTCGCCGCCTTCGTGGTGACCGCCGACGACGTCGCCGGACTGTTCCGTCCCGTGGTGCCCCCTGATGCGCACCACGCCACGAAAGGATTCTCGCGTTGATGCCCCTCGTCGCGGCGCTGGCCCTGCTGGCCCTCGCGGTCTGCCTACTGGACCTGGTTCTCACGCTCGGCGTCGTCCGGCGGCTCCGGCACCACACCGAGCTGATCTCGGACCTGTCGTCCGGGGGACGGCGGCCCTACGCGATCCTCGACGAAGGGGAGACCGCCGGGCCGTTCGAGGCCGTCGCCACCACCGGTGAGCCGGTGTCCCGGGACGGGCTGTCCGGCCTGACCCTGATCGGCGCCCTCGCGCCGGGGTGCGGTGCCTGCGAGGAGAAGCTGCCCGCCTTCGTCGATTACGCGAGGACGTTCTCCGGCGGACGCGACCAGGTGATCGCCGTCGTCGCGGGATCGGAGGACGAGGCGGAGACCTACCGCGAGCGGCTGGAGCCGGTCGCCCGGGTCGTCGTCGAGCCGCCGGTGACCGGTGGGATCGGCACGGCGCTGGGGCTGGGCTCCTTCCCCGCGTTCGGCATCCTCGACCAGTCCGGGACCGTGGTCACCAGTGGCTTGGAGCTGAACCGCCCGGCCTCCACCGCCGGAGTGTGACCGCCGCTCATGCGCGACACCCACGGCGGGATCAGGACCGGCGTCAGAGCCGGTGCCGCCAGGATCGGGAGCGCCCTCGGGCTGGCCTGGCGCGCCGGCCGCCACCGGATCCTCGGCTACGGGGCGCTCGAACTGGTCGCGGCGCTGGTGCCGGTCTGGGTGGCGTGGCTGACCAAGCTCGCGCTCGACGCGATCACGGGGCCGCCCGCGAGCGGTCCGGCGCTGGCCTGGCTGGGCGGCGGGCTGCTGGTCGCCGGTGCGGCCGTCGCCGTCCTGCCGCAGATGTCGGTCTACATCCGGCAGGAGCTGGAACGCCGGATCGGGCTGACCGCCCAGGACCGGCTCTTCGCGGCGGTCGAGCGGCTTCCCGGCCTGGCGAGGTTCGAGAACCCGGCGTTCCTGGACCGCCTGGCGATGGCCCAGGGGGCGGGCGGCCGCGCGCCCGCGATGCTGGTCTTCGGAGTGCTGACCGTCTGCCGCGGCGCGATCACCATCGCCGCGTTCCTCGGCTCGCTGCTGGTGATCAGCCGCTGGCTGACGCTGGCGGTGACGCTCGCGGCCGTCCCGGCGCTCGTCGCCCACCTGCACCTGTCCCGGCTCCGCGCGGGGATGATGTGGCGGATCACCCCCATGGAGCGGCGTGAGGCCTTCTTCCAGCGGCTGCTGAGCAGCGTCCAGGCGGCCAAGGAGCTGCGGCTGTTCGGGACCGCCCGCTACTTCCGCGAGTTGATGACCGCGCAGCGGCGTGAGGCCGACGCGCAGCGGCGCCGGATGGATCGGCGCGATCTGCTCACCCAGTCCGGCCTGGGGGTGCTGGCCGCCGGGATCTCCGGCGCGGGCCTGCTGTGGGCGCTCTTCACCGCTCGGGCCGGTGGACTCACAGTAGGCGACATACCGCTGCTCATCGCGTCCGTCGCAGGGGTCCAGGCCGCGGCGACCTCCCTGGTGAGCAACGTGACTCAAGTCGACCATCAGTTGTTGCTCTTCGACCACTACCTCACCGTCACCGCGAGCGAGCCGGACCTGCCGGTGCCCGCCGGGCCGCGGCCGAGCCCGCCGCTGCGTCGAGGCATCGAGCTGCGCGGGGTGTGGTTCCGCTACTCGCCGGAGCATTCCTGGGCGCTGCGCGACGTCGATCTCACGATCCCGCACGGCCGGGCGGTGGGCCTGGTGGGCCGCAACGGTGCCGGGAAGAGCACGCTGGTCAAGCTGCTGTGCCGGTTCTACGACCCCGAGCGCGGCGCGATCCTCTGGGACGGGGTGGATCTGCGCGACATGGACCCGGCCGAACTGCGCTCACGGATCGGCGTGGTGTTCCAGGACTACATGGAGTACGACCTGACCGCCGCCGACAACATCGGGCTCGGCGACCTCCGAGACCGGGACCTCGACCGCGTGCAGGCCGCGGCTCGCAAGGCGGGCGTTCACGACGCGCTGGCCGCGCTGCCACGCGGCTACGACACGCCGCTGTCGCGCCTGTTCTCCACGAAGCTGTTCTCGCCGGACCCCGAAGACGACGACCCCGAGGTCGGCGTCCCCCTGTCCGGGGGCCAGTGGCAGCGGCTGGCACTGGCCCGGGCCTTCCTGCGCGACCGGCGCGACCTGCTGATCCTCGACGAGCCCAGCTCCGGCCTGGACGCCGAGGCCGAGCACGAGATCCACACGCGGCTGCGCGAGCACCGCGCGGGCCGGACCAGCGTGCTGATCTCGCACCGGCTCGCGGCCGTCCGCGACGCCGACCTGCTCGTCGTCCTCGACCAGGGACGGATCGCGGAACAGGGCACCCACGCCGAGCTGATGGCGGCGGACGGCAGGTACGCCCGGCTGTTCACGCTCCAGGCGAGCGGCTACCAGCCGGTCCCGGCCATGGACGTGCCCGCGCCATGACCGGGACCGTCCTCGCCGCCGCGGGCGCGCTCGCCGGGACCGCCGCCCTCGTCGCCTGGCTGCGCCACCGCTACGTCGTGATCGACGTCGACGGCCAGAGCATGCGGCCCACGCTCGACCCGGGCGACCGCGTCCTGGTCCGCCGCCGGTCGCTGCGGCACGTCCGGACCGGCGACATCGTCGTGGTCGAGAACGCCGCCCACCGGAGGGCGGGCCGCCTGCCGAGCGCCGCCGCACGCGGGAGCCGAGGCCCCTCCGGCCACGCCTGGGTGATCAAGCGGGCGGCGGCCGTGCCCGGCGACCCGGTGCCCGCGTCGCTGGCCGCCAGGGTGTCGGCCCCCACCGGTACTCCCGTGCCGGACGGCCGCCTGCTCATCCTGGGCGACAACACCACCGCGAGCTTCGACTCCCGCCACCACGGCTACCTTTCCGGGGCGGGCGTGCTCGGCGTCGTCATACGCCGTCTCAAGGCTCCGACCCGCTGACGGCCTGGTCACCAGCCCGGCCAGCCCTGCCGTAGCTCCTTCTTGTCGATCTTCCCTACCGCCGTCACCGGCAGCGAGGGGACGAGGACGACCAAGATTCGGCAGCGGTGCCTTCAGCGTCACCGTCTCCAGATCGAAGGCGGCGTCCACCGGGTGAAGCTCGACTATCTCGGCCGCGTCGGCCAGGGCCGGCTCACCGCCGCGGATGAGATCGAGCATCGAGGCGAAGCGCGGGTCGCCCTTCGAGGCGGACGTCAGGCTGATCGCGTACCTGCCCGAACCGTCGATCGCGCCGACGTGGACCTGGTCGCCGGCCGTGAACGTGATGAGCTTCATGGCGTCCTCTCGTCGGTGGGGTGCGCGCGCCAGCACCGATTCCAGCCGGGCCCGGACGTCCGGACCGGGCTCCACCAGCGCCACCAGCCGGCCCGAACGCACCCCGGTCGTGCACCCGGCGAAGGCGTCCGAGAGCACGCCGGCGAGCTGCGAGTCGCGTCCGAGGTCGCCGCGCTTGCCGCCGATCACGACGACCTGCCCCTCGGCGGCGGCGAACCCCATGGTGAGGAGCCGCTGCCTGAACGCGTCAGGGTCGGCGACGCGTCCGGTCAGGAGCTGGTCGAGCATCTCCCCGTGGAGCTGCTCGACGGTCCGCTCGTGCTCCCGCAGGCGAAAAAACTGCAGGCGGAACAGCCCGGTCGCGAGCTCGACGGTCGCGGCGGCGACCTCATCGAGGCCCACGACGTCGACGACGGAGATGGTCAGGCCCCCGGTCCCCTGGAGCTCCCGCCTCCACACCACCCTGGGGTTGCCGTCGCCGACGTCTCCCGCCGAGCGGAGCAGCCGGCCGTCACGGTTCCGCAGCTCGACCAGCCCGCCGACCTTGAGAGCCAGAAGGTCCAGCGCCGCGCCGGAGTCCTCCTGCGCGGCGAGACTGCCCGCGAGCACCGCGCATTCGCGCTGCGCACCGAGCGTCCGCTCGTACTTCTGTTCGGCGACCCGCACCCGCTCCTCGCGCCGCCCGTCGACGTCGAGCTGCCGCAACCGGAGCGCCAGGTCCTGCCCGATCCGGTCGAGTGCGTGCTGCTCCGCCTCGGCCCAGGGATACGGGCGCCGCTGGGCGGCGTACAGGACGCCGAGCGCCTCGTCGGCCATCAGCAGCGGGACCACGAGCGTCGCCTGGATCCGCTGGTATGGAGAGGTTTCCGCAGCTCACCACACATCCGGCGCCGGGTCCAGACCCAGAAGGCCCTGCTCGGCCGTTGACTCACCTCAACGACCGCGGTCGTGCTACCCGTTGCCGGCGACCCTGTCCAAGTACACAACGTGGTGCGCGAGCAGGAAATGCAAGGCGTCCAGCACCCGGGTCAGCACACTGTTGATCGAGTCGGACGAATCCCGCTCCGCCAGCTGCTCGCATGTGGCCCAGAGGTCGGAGTGAATGCTCCACTGCCACACCAGGTACAGGTCGTGCGGAAGCTCCACCGCGGGCTGGTCGGCATAGCCGACACCGAAGGTGGACGGCTGCTCCGCGGTGTTGCCGAAGCCGACCATCAAGGGGCGCAGCCGGTGCCGGCGCGCGAAACCGGCGGCGTCGGCCGTCCCCGGCGCCGCCTCGACGAGGGCGCCTCGTTCGAGAAGGCGGTCGATCAGCCGGTCGGGCGCGCGGTGGCCGCCGGCGCGGGCCTGCTCGTCCAGCATCGTCCGAGTCCACGGCCGGCTCCCGGTGCCGTCCGCCGGGCCGTGAGCCAGCCGCCAGATCGCGGCCTCCTCGCCGGACAGCTTCTCCGCCCGAAGACCGATCCGCAGCCGGTGACCCGTCGGCTCGACCACCGTGCGAAGCGGACGAGGCCGGGGCAGGGCCATCCCGTCGTCGATGCCTGCGATCGGAGTCTCGTACTCGCGTTCGAGGTAGGCGTTGGGAGCCGGGCGCGCGGTATACCTGCCGCCCATGTCATGACCGACCGGGAAGATGAGTGCGGTCCCGTCCCGGCTCGGTTCGATCATGCGGACCAGGTTAGGCGTCACGCACCCGAGCCCCGCGCCACATCGAGGTATGCGGCCGAGTTCGCGGTGAACAGGTGCAGTGATCCGACCAGGCGCTTGAGGACGCGTTGCGGGTCGGTGAGGTCGCGGTCCGTCTCACCTGATTGGGCCTCCGCGTCCGCGTACACCTGGCAGGTCTGCCAGAGGTTCTCATCGAGGTGTGCCCATTGCCAGAGGCTGAACAGATGGCCCTCGACTCGCAGCACCGGCTGGTCACCGAACCCGATGCCGTACAACCACGGTTCGAGCCTCGTGTTCCCCACACCGATCATCAACGGGTGCAACTGGTAGGCGAGGGCGAACCGATGGGCCGCCCTCCGGCCGGGCGCCAGCTCGGCGATCAGGCCGTCGGCGACCAGCCCGTCCACGATCGCCGCGGGGTCGGCGACACCGAGCCGGCGGGCCTCCCGCTCCACCGCCTTGCGGGTCCACCCACGCTTTTCGTCCTTCTTCCCCCGCGCCAGTTTCCACAGGTCGAACCGCCGGCGATCCATGTCGACCAGGTCGCCGCCCCGCCGGATGACGTGTGATCGCTCCTGACCGTCCCCGGTCTCACCCATGGAGTGGCCGATCGGGAAGAGGAGCGGCTGCCTGGTTCCGAAACGCATGGATACAGGTCACAGAAGCCCCGCGGGCTTGTCAACGGCTGATCATGCGCGGGACCCCAGCACGGCGCCGGCGGCCGCTCGGAGGGTGGCGATGCGGTCGTCGCCGAGGGGGTAGACGCCGACCTGGTCCGCGCCGGCATCGAGGTGCGCGGTCAGGGTGCGGGCGAGGTCGGCCGGGCCGCCGTGGGCGACGAGTGCGTCGATGAGCCGGTCGCTACCGGTGCCCGCGAGGTCCTCGTCGGTGAAGCCCAGCCGCCGGAGGTTGCTCGCGTAGTTGGTCACCTGCAACGCCTGCCCGGGCGGCGCGGCCCGGGGTCCGGCGCGGGCCCGCTCGACGTCCGGCTCCGGCACCGCGAAGTGACCGGGGAGCACCAGCTTGCCCGCACCGAGGACCTCCCTCGCCCTCCGGGTGTGCTCGGGCGTGACCATGCAGGGGAGGGTGCCCGCGGCGCGGTCGCGGGCCAGCCGCGTCATCCTCGGACCGAGGGCGGCCAGCACCACTCGTTCGGCCGGGACACGGCCTGCGCCAGCCGGTCAAGGTAGGGCACCAAGGTGTCGTACGGCGACGCCCACTCGGCGTGGACCTCGCGGTGCCCGATCCCGACGCCGAGAATGAACCGGCCGGGGTGCCTGGCGACGATCCGGTGGTAGGACGCGGCGACGGTCTCGGCGTCGGCGGTCCACACGTTGACCACGCTCGTGCCGACCGCCATCCGGGTCGTGGCGTCCAGCAGTTTCTCCGCGAAGGCGAGGTCGGCCGGCGGCGATGCGTCCAGCCACAGCGTGCCGTAGCCGGCCCGCTCCACCTCCATCGCGCTCTCCGACGCCCTGCGCGCCCTCTTTGGTTTCGTGGTCGAGGGGACCATCGAAGCCGGTGATATCGACGCCGACGAGATCCCCATGCCCGGATTCCGCGTGACCCCCGGTCCCGGCTCGCCGGAAGGGCGTTAGCCGCGTTCGAAACGTCAGCGGCTCGTCGCGTTCCCCGTTGATCGACCTCGGAGTTTGCGGACTAGGATCCGTCCGCTGGGGCCGGCCGACACGAGAACCGTGCCATCGTCGGAGATCCTGACCTGCTTGGCCTGGCCGGGCCTGCCGGGTCCGGCGTCGGGCCAGGGATTGGCGAAGGCCGGGTCGACCACACGCGTGGCAGCGTCGACGACGTCGGTCTGCAGCAGCCGGCCGACGGCCAGATCCGTACCGTCGGGTGAGTAGTCCCAGTCGAAACAGTAGTCCCAGCGGTCCGGAAAGGAAGGGTGGCGGAAGTGCCAGACCAGCTCGGTCGTGTCGATGCTGAAGGCTCCCGGCCCCTCGCTCCCCCACGGCTTGGCGAGGACGAGGGTCTCGGACGGGTCGAAGCCGACCTTGTCCACGGGACAGGTGATGAAGGGAACCGGGATCCGCACGCGGATCGTGCCGCGCTCGAGATCCCAGACCTCGATCTCGGTCGCCATCGGGGAATCCGGGAGCCACTTCCCCTTGCTCCGGCTCAGTGCGAGGAGCCGTCCCGACTGCGACAGCGCTCCGCCCCAGTACTCGTCCGCGATGTCGGCGCGCGTCTCGAACATGGGGTCACCCTGGCGGTCCAGCACGCGGATGCGGTCCTCGGCGTCGAAGACGAGGAGCCGAGTGCGGTCCCGGTTCCAGGACGGGCGCAGGCGAAACGGTTCGAAGCCGGTGCGGTAGGCGGCGAGGGGCTTCTGGTGGCCACCCGTGGGATCGAGCAGGCGGGTCTCGCCGTCCAGCGCGTAGATGATCCGTTCGCCGTCGGCGTCGAAGAGCACCGTGTGCAGGACGGCATGCCCCGGGCTCGGCGGCCGGTGGTTCGCCTCGGGCCGCTCGGGGAGCACCAGGCGACGGCGGCCGGTGGCGATGTCGACCAGGTAGATCTCGGCTCCCCCTTGGGCGTGCTTGGGCGTCGTCCCCGCGACGAGCGTGCGGCCGTCCGGTGACAGGTCGACCGTCGGGCCGTGCAACCCCATCGGCACCATGAACTCCAGCAGCACGTCGCCACGAGCGGCACCGTCGCCGACACAGCAGAAGCCCTCCCGCATCTTCTTGTCCCGCAGGCGCTGGAAGGCTTGGCCGGCATCCTGCTGGACATCGAATTCCTTGGCGGTCTCGCGAGGCTTCCCTCCCTCGGTCCACGCCGTATGGACCAGCCTGCGTCCCTCAAGCCGGATGCGGTAATGCCTCGGCCGCGGGAGGTCCGGGCGCGTCAGCGTCGTCTCAGTCACGGGGGAGGAGCGTACTTTCCGGGCCTGACAACACCGCCGCCGGGACGGCGGCCGGCCCGGGGTCCTCAGTACCGCCTCGAAGAGCACCCGACGAGCATCTGGTCTGTGAAGGTCGCGCCCCGATGCGGGTGATGGGCGTTGGTCATCACGTGCGGTCGGGTGCGTTCGGCGTGAGCGGTTAGGGCTGTGCCGTACCGGTCGTGGTCTCCGCATCGGCGTGGCGCGGGTCGATCAAGCTGGTCAGGTGGTGTTCGAAGATCCGGAGCGCCCGGTCGGGCGGCATGCGTTCGGGATCGGTGACCGCGTGCAGCGCGACTCCGTCGAAGAGCGCGTGCAGCCGGGCGGTCTCCAGTTCGAGGTCGGCGCCGGGACGGAGACAGCCGCCTTCGGCCAGTAAGTTCAGCGCCTGCCGGCACACCCGCGCGATCTTCCGGTTGCCGTCGAGATTGAGCTCACGTGCGGCCGAGTCGACCAGCGCTCGGGAAAGGAAGGCGAGCCAGACCTCGTTCGCCCTTCGCGTCTGCGCGTCGAGCGGCAGGAGAAGCTCGAACAGGGCGAACGCGGCGTCGCGGGGGTCGGCGGGCGGATCATGGCGGGCCAGCCTGCGCTCGGTGAGGTCGTAAACGACGCGCATGGCGAAGTCGAGCAGCTCGCCCTGGGAGGCGAAGTAGTACTGCACGGAGCTCGGAGACCAGCCCGCCTGCCGGGCGACGGCACGGAGTGAGGCACCCTGCACGCCGTGCTCGCGGACGACCCGCCACACGGCGGCGGCGAGCTCCCGCCGTCGCTGCTCATGATCGACGATCTTCGGCACGGCTCTCCAGAACGCTGGCGGTCTCCAGATCGATCTCCATGGTACTTTTTTCGTGCAGTTGACCGAAATAAGGGATCCCGGAGGGTCCGAACGATGCGTTTCGCCGTAACCGAATCCTCGCCCCCGGTGCGGACCTCCTACGCCAGGGCGTTCGGCCGAGCCCTGGCGGGCATGTTGATCATGGCTTTCGCGCTCGGCTGCGCGGGAGCGCTGAGCGACATCGCGCACGATCGCCTCGGCATCTCCGGTACGGCGCGGCTGGCCCTCACGGCTGCGATCTGCTGCGCCCTCGCCGTCCCGCCGGTCCTGCTGATCCGGCGCGAGATCGATCGGTTGCCGCTGCGAGGCCTCGGCCTGCCCGGCGCCGGTGAGAGCCTGCGGTCATTCGTGACGGGGCTGATCGTCACCGGCGGCGCGGCGGCCGCGATGCTCATCCTCGGGACGAATGCCGGCTGGCTGCGCTGGGGCCCTCTCGACTGGCCGCGCCTGGTGACCTACGTCGTGGTGAACGCGATGATCGCCTTCGCCCTGGAAGCACTGCCCGAAGAGCTGACCATCCGCGGGTACGCCTACCGGAACCTCAACGCGCGGCTCCGCCGATGGACGGCGTTCCTCTGCACCATCGTGCTCTTCACCGCCACGCCTGGGGTGGCCAACATCGTCAAGGCGGTCGTCTCCGCGCTCCTCGGCGGCCCAGTCCAGCGCCCAGGTATCGCCCCGCCCGGCGAAGACCCGATCTCCTACGTGATCCTGATGGTGGTCTTCGGTTTCGCGTTGCTCATCGCCAGAGTCACCACCGGGTCCCTGTGGACCTCAATCGCGCTCCACCTGACCTTCCTCACCGTCAACAGGGTGACGCTGCTCGGTGAGGAGCGCGACACGGGCTGGTCTGCCGAGACCACCACCCCGGACGCCGTGTTGCTCATTCCCGGCTATCTGCTCCTGACCGCAGTGGTCTTCACCATCCTCGGGCGCCTCAGGGGCCGCCGCATCGGCTGGCGCGTCCGCGACCCCGAACAGCCCGCCCGCGCGGCGACGTCCGCGCGGGCGTAGCCACCTGCAAACGATGGACGGCGCGCTGCGGGCGAACGCCGTCGGCCTTGAGAGCCGGAGGACGCTGGCGCCCCAGGCGATGAGCACGCATACCGTCATCATCAGGGCGAAGTGGCGCGCCGATCAGCACGGTCGTCACCAGCAGCAGGGCCAGTCCAGCGAGCCGCGGCAGATCGTCCTGGGGCACGGCGACGAGCCCGAAATAGACCCCGGCGACGTGGACTCCGACGACCGCGAGTGCCACCTGCCTGCCGAAGAACAGGGCGGTCGGCGATGCTCCGATCACGCTGAGGCGCTGGTCGAAGCGGCGCGCTGCAACCAGGTCTCGGCCTCCTGGAGCCGTCCTTGCTCCTTCAGCGACTTCGCCAGTGCGTACTCGGCTTCGGGCGTGTCCTTCTCCATTGAGAGTGCCTCCCACGTGCTCTGCGCAAATCAGACCATGATCGAACCGCGATCGGTTCCCAGGATGGCGTGAGCAGTCGGCCGGGAGTGCTCACCGTGCGCTTGCGACCGGGGCGATGGCGAGGTCGGCAGGCGGCGGTGAGGTACCCTCGCCCCCCAATGACGTCGAACCGTGGTAGGCACACCGGCGGGAGCACAATGAACACAGCAACGTTGATAATTTTCGCTATAGCCATCGGCATCGTCGCCGTCATCGCTTGGAAGACGTTCCAGGGCAAGGACTGAGGCGTTTCGGTATCAGCGCATCGCCGCCGGGTACGGCCCCGATGCCCGGCGGCGACGGCCATCGCCCAAGCGTCCCTGGGACGAAGCCGCCAGAAGCCGAGGCGGTCGTCCATAAGGTCGGCCCGTCGTCCTTCTGACGCGTGCGGCCCGAGGGTCAGAAGTAGGTGGAGGTGAGATCGCCTGTGGGCCAGGTCTGCACGGTCTTCGACGTTTCGAGCAGTCGCGTGTCGATGTCGTAGTCCGGCGCGTCGTCCTCAGGGCGCTGGTTGAAGAGCACCGCCCAGGTCAGGCCACCGGTCCTGCGCACCAGCATGCTGTACGTTCCGGCCAGGCTGCCGCTGTGCCAGATGTTCATCCTGCCGCCGCTGTACGACCGGACCTGCCAGCCGCAGCCGTAGTACCAGCCGTCGGCGGAGACCCCGGTCTCGGGTTCGGCGAGCGCCCGCTCGATCGAGGCGGTGTTCAGGACGCTCGTCCCGCCCTCGTAGACCCCGACGAAGCGGGTGAGGTCCATCGCCGTGGCGGTCCAGCCGGCGGCCGAGTCCAGGTTCTCCAGGTTGAACAAGCCGTACGGGGCGGGCACCTTTTTGCCGCTGCTGTCGAGGATCGTCGTGACGATGC
The DNA here is from genome assembly GCF_039871695.1 of Actinomadura sp. B10D3. Classification (NCBI taxonomy): domain Bacteria; kingdom Bacillati; phylum Actinomycetota; class Actinomycetes; order Streptosporangiales; family Thermomonosporaceae; genus Actinomadura; species Actinomadura sp. B10D3. Next base: position 116,209 of record NZ_JBDPLY010000024.1, on the reverse strand, counting down.
GGTCGGAGTCGTACTCGACCTCGCCCGTCCCCGAGGCGCGCGAGGCGCCCAGGCGCATCCGCTGGATGTCCAGTGGCGCGAGCACCGTCCGCTGGACGTAGTCCGCGTACTCCTGCCCGGTGATCTTCTCGATGATCTGGCCGAGCAGGGTGTACCCGTAGTTGGCGTAGGCGTACGTGGATCCGGGCGCGTGGTCGAGCTTCTGGGCGGACGCGTACCGCATGATGTCGGCCTGGCTGATCGGCAGCGGCTTACCGTACCCCTGAGAGATCACCCAGTCGGCGAACACCGGATCGGGCGAGATCTCGCGGTCCCAGCCGCCGAGGTGCTGGAGCAGCCGCAGCACCGTCACGTCCTCGAGCCGCGGGTCGGCGGCGGTCGAAAGGCCGAGAAGCGTCGCGGGGCGGTCGGTGAGCTTCAGCTTCCCGTCCTGGACGAGCCGGAGCACGGCCGTCGCGGTGATCGGCTTGGAGACGCTGGCGATGCGGAACAGGGAGGTCGGCTGAGTGACCGGCGCGGTCGAGACGTTCCAGGTATAGCCGCGCGACAGGACGAGCTTGCCGTTGCGGACGACCGCGAGCTGCCCACACGTGATGTCGCGGGACTGCATGAAGCCCTTCATCGTCGTGTCGAAGGCGCCCAGGCTCGCCAGTGCCTTGCCGGTGACCTGCCAGGTGTTCGCCGCCCCGTTCGCCGCCGCGGCGCGGGCCGACCTGGCAGAGCCGGACGAGCAGCCCGCCAGCAGTGCCGGGGCCGCCACGCCGGCTCCGGCCAGCCCCAACGCCTTGCCGAAGTCCCGACGGCTCAGTGCTCCACCCACCAGCTCACTCCCTGTAACGCTGTGATGCCTGAATGATGTGGACTGCACCCTAACGGAGAATGATCTTGAATGTCCCGGTATCGGGCCGCGCCCATGTCCGCAGCGAGCAGCTCCCGTGCTGTCGCACGTCGGGCACATCATCCGTTGCCCGCCAAAATGTCCCGGACTTGATCAAGAATGGCGTGCCATGGGATGGATCGGAAGCGCGACGGGCCACGAGCTCACCATCGAGGGAACGCGGTGGCCGGTGCTCGCCTGCCGGACGGCCGCGGGCCGCGTGCTGGCCAGGGTGCCCGCCAACGTCAGGAAGGATCCGTCCGCGGTACGGCTCGCCGCCCTCTGCGACTGGCTCAGCGGGCACGCGCGGGCGGTGCACGACCGGGTCGAGTCCTGGATGGTGCGGTCGCTGCCCGTCCCGGCCGCGGTGTTCGCGGCCGTGTGGGACGACCCGGTGTGGCGCGAGACGCTGACAGACCTGGTCATCGCCCCGATCGTCGACGGCGCGCCCGACCTCGGCCGCTGCGCGCTCCTGCGCGAGGGCGCGTGGACGGACGCGGACGCCTTCGCGATCCCGCACCCGCTGCTGCTCGGCGACGATCTGCCCATCTGGCGGGGACGAAACCTCGCGCAGGTTGTTGAACAGGTACGCCGCGAGGTGTGGACGCGTCCCGCGAGCATGGACCGTACGTTCGGCGCGGTCGACATCTTCGGATATGTGGACGCCTATTACGAGAGCGGCGCCGCGTTCGAGCGCCGCGTGCACGAGCTCGGCGGTCGCATCACAGGTCGCAGGGCGCGGTTCACCGTGCACGCGCCCGAGCCGATCGGCATCGAGATCGACCTGCACTGGAGCGGGCCGATGAGCCCGGCCTCCATGGAGCGGCTGAGCTTCACCGCGGTCGGCCAGGAGATCGGCGACATCGCCTGGTCCGAGGGCCTCCGAATCCTCATGGCGCTGTATGCGGACCGCACCGTGGACGAGACGGAGCCGGCGGCGGACGCAACCGAGGCGTACTCCCACTACTGCGACGCCCACCAAGGCGAGCCCGGCACCGTGGCGCCCTCCGGCATCACCGGCCCGACACGCGACGTGATGCTGCGCGCCGGGGCGGTGCTGCCGGGCACGCCCGCCGGTTCCGACGAGGACGCGTGCGTCGCCGTCCGCTACGAGCACTCCGTCCTGGACGAGCCGGTCGTCGTCCTCGTCCGGCGCGCGGCCGTCGACGGCGACAAGGCCGAGAAGTCGCTGTACGACCTGGACCCGGTAGCGGAGATCGGCATCGGGACCGTGCACGCGGGCCCGCTCGGCTTCCTCGCGTCCGCCCTGCACCGGCATCCGGCGCACCGCGCCCGCATCGTGGCCGCGCACACCGACCTGCGAGCCGCCCGAGACTTGGCCGCCCGCAAGCCCGGCCTCGCGCGCACCGAGCTCACCCGTACCGCCGACGACCTGGAGACGCACGCCCCCGAGCTGCTGCCGCCGTTCTTCGAGGAGTGTGCGCGGATCCTGGCCGCGGCGGGCAGCGCCCGCTTCGCCGCCGGCTTCTTCGAGAGCGCCCGCGCCGCCGAGGACGCGCACGCGCTGCCGGTCGACGAGGCCGCACTGGTCGCGGCGCACCTCGCCGCGGGGCCGGACGCCGCCGGGACGGCCACGCTCAAGAAGCACGGCAAGCGCCTCGTCGCCCGCCATCCCGCCCCCGACGCGTACCGCTGGCACCGCGGCCTGCTGACCGAATGGTGCGAGGAGGTCCCGGACGGCGTCGGCGGCGCGCTGGCCCTGGCCGACGGCTGGGCGACGCTGGCGAAGGCCGCGGGGCACGCGCTCGGCGGACCCGAGGACGAACGCGCCGTCCGGGCCCTGTTGATGAGCGGCTGCATGGAGTCGGCGCCGCGGGCCCTGTGGAAGTTCGTCCTTCCGTTGCTCGGCCCGATGGCACGGGCGGACGCGGGCATCGGCCGCGCGCTCCTAGGCGTCCTGCCGCTGCCCGCCAAGGACACCCCCAAGGCGAAGGGCACGGCGGTGTCGCTCCTTCTCGGCAACCTCGCGGGCACGGGCCTGACCGCCCCGTTCACCACGTCCCCCGGGCTGGCGGGGCCGGCGGTGAAGGACTGGCTCGGCCGCTTCCTGAAGCTGTACGCGGGGCTCGCGCTCCCCGTCGCCGGTCTCGGCGACCTCCTGCACGACGCCGGTACGCGGCTGCGCGCGGAGGGCCTCACCTGCGATGACCATGAGGCGGTGCTGGGAGTGGACGAGGACGAGGTCAACCGCTGGGAGGAGACCGCCGCCGACCTCCCGCTTCTCGATCTCCTCCTGGACTGCGGCGTTCCGCTCGCGCGGCCTCGGCTGCTGCACACGTTCAAGCTCTACGACCGGCTCGCCTCCGGAGTGGGTACCGACCTGGCCGCCGTCGCCGCCGACCCGGACTGGGCTCCGCTGCTGCGCGACGCGATCGTGGGCAACGTGACCAACCAGCTCAACGTCACCGAGCCCGCCGCCCCGAGGCAGACCGCCCCCGAGACCGTGCAGGCCCTGACCACGACACCGGGAACGGCGCAGGCCGTCGCCGCCATCCTGGCCGAGCATGCCCAGCGGGTCCCGGACCAAGGGCTTCCGGACGCGCACGCCGCCCTGTGCGACGCCGAACGGTTCACCATCGCCGGAGTCCCCGGCCCCCTCCTGGACAGCGTCCGGACGATCGCGACCGGGACGGACCCGGCCCGCGCCCTCGCCGCCACGCTGAGCGGCGGCGTCCTCGATGAACTGGAATTGCCGGCTTTCATCCCTGGCCACGTTCACACCATCACCAATTACCTGGAAGAGAGCGGCACCGACCTTCTCCTGATCCAGGCCGGGCGGCTCTGGGAGCACCAGTTCCGCGCCTCCGTCGTCACACCGGAGGGAGTCGGCCCGTCCCACGGCTTCGGCACCTACGAGGACATCTCCCACCGGTCCCACGAACGGACCGAGGCGCGCGACCTTGACGACCGCTGCCTGATCGCCGTGGACGGCCGGGTGACCGTACTGGACCACGGCGGCCCGCACTGCCCGCACGGCAGCGCGCACCCTGCCGCCCGCCCTGTCGTGCCGGCCGACGGCGAACGTGTCGCTTTTCCCGGTGGCGCCGAGGCGACCGTCTGGCGCGGCCGGGGCCGGATCATCGAGCTGCGGGACCCGGCCGGGCGGACCATCGGACGCTACGTCCGCGGCTTCGGCAGGGTGCCCGAGCACCAGGGCGCCGAGAACATCGGCTGGGTCGGGCACCACCGCTACGCGTCCGGGACGCGCCTGGTCGCGCCTCCCGGCTGGTGGTCGGCGATGCGTCCGCGCGACCCCGAGGGATCCAGAGCGCTGCGCGCCGTCGACGAGAAGAAGGCGCAGGCCCTCATCGACGTCGCGGACGCCGCGCTCGCCACCGACCTCATGCGTGTGCTGGACCCCGAGACCCGGTTCGAGGAGCAGACCGCCGCCCGGGACGAGCTGGCGGGACGGCTCCGCCCGCTCCTTCCGGAGATCACCGACGAGTCGCTCCGGAAGGGCGTCACGTTCCTGGTATGGACGGCCGTCGAATGCCGCGAGCGCGCGTTCGCCCTGCCGGAACGCCTGGCGCTGGCCCCGCCGCCCCAGCTGCGCCCCGCGCCCGTCTCCGCGGCGCCCGCGGTGCAGTCCGAGAAGCCCTCCGAGCCAGAGGATCCGGGGCCTCAGTCCGCGTACGAGAGGATCGTCCACTTCAGCCGTGCCGCCGTCGATGTGCCGTACGACGGGGACATCGCGATGTTCAACTTCCGCGCCGTCGAGGGGATCGAGAACACGCTCGGCCGCCTCGGCGCCGCCGTTCTCGAAGCCGCGTGGGGCGATGGCGACGGGCGCACGCGACTTCTGGAACTGGCCGCCGTCCCCGAACTCCTCCGTACCGACGGCACCTGGCACGTCGCCCGGCTGCGCCCGGAGTACAGGCTCGGGCAGATCCGTTCGGGCTACGGTCCCATCGCGGTCGCCGCTGTCGCCGACTACGAGCTGGTGGATTACTGGTATGCGGTCACGGCGCTCCTCTACACCCCGGACGGTCCCGACCCGCTCCTGTTCACCCGCAACCGCGTCGTCGAGCTGCGGACCTGCCGCGGCTGGGGCGACCCGGAGCGGCTCCGCCGGGCGCTCGGCCTGGTCGCCGAGAGCGGCCCGCCGCCCGTGAACCGGGAGGCGACCGTGCAGGCGTTCGCCGAGGCCACCGGCCTGTCACCGGCCCAGTGCCTGCTCCTGCTGTCCACCTCGGCCCGCACGCTTTTCTGGCCGGACGGCTGGGCGCGGGGCCGCGTCGCCGCCTTCCACAGGGGCGGCGCCACAAGCACTCGCGACCTGACCCGGGTCGAACTGCGCATCGCCGCGCTCTCCCTGGAGGCGCTCACCACCGCCGACGAGGCCCTCGAAGTCGTCGAGCTGCTCATGCCCGACGACCCCGCCGACCTCTGGCGTACGGGCCCCGATGTGGACCGGGCTGTCGCGTACTGGACGGAACGCCACCCGAGGCTCACCCCGCTCACCACCGAGCAGTGGGTCACCCTCGCCTCCGATGCCGAGGACGCCCTGGAGGCGCTGGTCGCCCTGCTCGGCGAGCGTCCGTCCGTACCGCCGCTGGGTCACATCGCCCGCGCTGCGAGGCTCCTGGCCGACCGCCTCCCCGAGGACCATCCCGCCCGTACGACCGCCGCCGCCCGCCTGCGTGACCTGCACGACCACGTCACCGGCCCGGACACGCACCTGCCCATCGCCGCAGGGGTCACCTCGGTCACCGCCCTGGAACGAGCCGCCGGGGCGACCGCGGCCCACATCCCGGGGAGCAGGCTCGCCATCGGTGAAGCCCTCACCCTGGAGCCGGCCGGAGGCGGCTACCGCGTCCACCTCCGCCCATCCCGCTGGTCCGACCTGGACGCGTTGGCCTCGGCCCTCCGCCGCGGTGGCGCCACCGATGCCGCCTTGGTCATGGAGGACCTGCGCTACCTCCGTTCGTCCGAACCGCTGGAGGCCGCCTCTCGGATGCTGGTGGGAACGCTCAGTAGCCGGAGTGGCACTCACATGTGACACACTTCTTGATCTTGACGGAAATCGAGCAACGGCAGTCGGGACGACTCATGACGGACATTGCGGGTGCGGCAAGCCCGGCCGACAGTGCGGGACCCACGACGGACTCCGAGGACGTGTCGCGGGCGGACGCCCTGCGGACCGCCGCATACCTGGGGGATCTTCCCGTCCTCAAGGAGCAGATAGCGGCCGGGGTCGATGTGAACGTCGCCGACGAGCGGGGCTGGACAGCGCTGCTGGTCGCGTCGCGCGAGGCGTTCCGAGATGGTGTCGAGGCGCTGCTCGCGGCGGGCGCGGATCCAGGAATCGCACTCCCGGGCGGCTTCACCACGCTGCACCAGGTGATCCAGCGCACCAAGGATCGACCGATGGAGTATGCGGTCACCGTGGTGCGCGACGGCGTCGAGACGGTTCTCACCGGCCGCGACGAGATCCGCGCGGAGATCGGATCCCACCCGGACGACGAATACGATGACTGCGTCGATATCGCGCGCATGCTGATCAACGGGGGGATCGACGTCGAACTGGCGACGTCCGCAGGGCAGACCCCGCTGTCGCACGCCGCGTCGCGGGGCACCGCCGAGATCACCGAGCTGCTCATCGCGACGGAGCGGGTCGATCTCGACTCGCGTGACGAAGACGGCGTCTCCCCGCTGCACTACGCCAGTCGCCACGGCCATGTCGACCCGGTACGGCTGCTCCTCAAGGCCGGAGCGAACCCGAACATCACAGAGAACTATGGGTTCACCCCGCTGCACGAAGCGGCGGAGAACGGCCACGCCGAGATAGTGCGTACCCTGCTCGCGGCGGGCGCGGACCCCGGATGTGGGCTGGCAAAGCCGTTCGAGAGCTACCCGGTGAACGCCACACCGCTCGACATCGCGCGGATCAAAGGGCACCAGACGATCATCGATGTGCTCGACCGCCGAAACTGATCGTCGCAACGGCGACGCTGACCGCGATCGACGCCGCCGGGCTGATCGCGGCGACAGTCCCCGCTCTTGCCCGGGTGACCACTCGGAGCCCCCGAACCGCGGGTGGGCGTCTGGCGGTGAACTCAGGGTTGAGGCGGGGCGAACAGGCGGTCGATCATGGCGTGCAGGAAGGCCTGGAAGCCGTGGATGTCGGTGCGGCGAGGAGCGCTGCTAGGGCGTTGGGAGGTGTGGACGGTGCCGGTGTTGAGGAAACCGTAGACGCACCACATCACGCTCCACACCAGGTAGTCGGGATCGACATCGGGGGGAACCCGGTCGCGGATCTTGTCGGCGATCTGCGCGGATCGGGGCTGCACGTAGAGCACGTCCACACCGGCCACGTCGGCGGCGTCTCCCATCCATCCGTGCTGCCACAGCGCCAGCGCCTGCGGGTGGTCGGCGTAGAAGGCCAGGAAAGCGTCCGCGAGCAGCTTGATGCCCTGCCGGTCGGATGTGAAGCGGGCGACGGCGTCCTGCATGGCCTGGTCCTCGGCCGTGTGGACACGCTGCATTACCTGTCGGTACAGGTCGGCTTTGGTCGCCGCGACCTGGTGGACAGAGCCGATGTCACACCCTGTCGCGTCGGCGATCATCCGCAGTGATGCCCCGTCGTACCCGAGCTCGGCAAAGATCCGGGTCGCGGTCTCAATCAGCCGGTCCTGGTCGTTACCCTCCATGCCCTCACCATATGTGACGCGGCAACCGAAACCCGGATCCTTTGCAGGTCACGGGGGTGCCGTTATGGATCGGCGCACCAGGGGCGGGTAGCTCGCCCGGGAGCCGGCGACACCACGTGGTCCGGTCGATCTCATGTCGGGTGTTGGTGGAGATCATTAGGGTCCGATGCATGCCAGATGACCGCATGATGCGCGGTTGTACGGGGCATTCGCACGGCGGTGCCACCTACTCCGGTACGCCGGCGATCGAGCTGGACGGCGCTCCCGTCACGGTCAGCGTCGATGAGGAGGGGGTTGCCGGGGCCGGAGTCTCCCGTCGGCGGCATCGCGATCACCGAGGTGGAGGGCCGCGCCGTGATGCTGGCCTGCGACCGGTCGTGGAGACCACCCTGGCCGTCCTCGGTGAGCCCAGCGACGCCGAGCTGCGCCTCAGCCCGGACGTCGAACGGGTCCTCGGCCGCACGCCCCGCCCCTTCACCGAATGGGCCCGGCGCAACGTCGAAGCCTTCCGGTAACACAGAGCCCTCTCCGGACGCCGCCGTCGCCTCGAAGGTCCTCCCTTCCAGCACCTAGTGTCCCGCGCCAGGAATTCGATCAAGATATGAGGCGAGGCGTTCGAGGATCTCGTCGGCGGTCTTGGTCCAGGTGAAGGGCCTGGGGTTGTCGTTCCACGTCTTGATCCAGTCGCGGATGTCGTTTTCCAGGGCGCGGAGGGTCTTGTGGACGCCGCGCTGGAGGCGTTGCTCGGAGAGCACGCCGAACCACCGCTCGACCTGGTTCAGCCAGGAGGAGTAGGTGGGGGTGAAGTGCATGTGGAAGCGAGGGTGGGCATCCAGCCACCTGATGATGGTCGGATGCTTGTGGGTGCCGTAGTTGTCGCAGATCAGGTGGACGTCCAGGTCGGCCGGCACCTCTTTGTCGATCTTGACCAGGAACTTGCGGAACTCCGTCGCCCGGTGCCGGCGGTGGATCGACCCGATGATCCTGCTCGTCCTGATGTACGGGACCAGGCCGCGCCGACGCCGTGAGGGCGCCGGTTCGTTGGGGCTGTGGCGGCGTCGCCGATTCTGAGACTCCGTCGCATCCGGCGAAGGGCAAGACCGCACAGGAATGCCGGAGTGGCGTCCGCCATCCGGGGGCGCGGTCCGGACAGCAGGCCGGTAGTGGGCGCGCCACGTTCCGGATCATCTGACGGCGACGTGGGTGATGCCGCTCATCGAAGGCCAAGAAAAGTATAATTAATGGCATTTGGATTTTGCCGCCCTCTGCCCCCGAAACGTCAGCAAATCATGAGTATGATGTAGATATCTGATAAACAGGGCATCGTAGCTAGGGGGTAGCTCGACTCGCCGGCCGTCCTGAGAAATCACTTTTGCCGCATCTGTGGGGTAGCGAAGTATCGGGTCGGCCCCGTCCCCGCCGACAACGCACCGGGGGTCGCCGTCCGCGCCTCTCGGGAGAGGGGTGCAGACCTATGCGAACCGCTGCCGGACGAAGAACGACCATCAGCTTCTCCCCGTCCATGACTCCTCGGCTGGCGATGCGGCTGTCGGCCCCGACCGACCGCGCTGGTCCGAAGCAAGACGATACGAGCCGCACGCGGGTGGACGGTGCCTGGTGGCCCCGCTCGGTCGATCCGGCCGTGGAGTTGCCCGGACTGGTTCTGGCACTGCAAGCACAGGGCCCGTCGGACGAGCATTCCCCCATCGTCCACATCATGCTGCGCGCGACCGACTGGGACGCCCATCCCCGCCGGCTGCGCGTCGACGGCCCGGAGGACACCAGGGAGGTGCTGCTCAGCTGGTTCGGCAACCTTCCCGCCGGACTGCTCACCGCGATCTATGCCGACGGCCGTCGCGTCGACCTTCTCACCGTCCCGGCCTCAACCGACGATGCGGCGGCACGGGCCGCCCTGGAAACGGCCGCCCGCATGTCCGCCCCTGACAAGCCGACCGGCCCGCGCGACCGCTCCCGGACACGATCGACGGCGCAGAACGCCGGGAAATCTGATGGGGGACGGCTACAAGAACAGCCGCCGGCACGCTGAACCGGACGCCACCCGGCCTGTGAGGCGCCAGGGGACGCGCCGATGCCCCGCCAGCGTAGGCGCAGCGCGCCGCCGATCCAGGCCCGCTCAGCTTGGGGAGGAGCAGACGGCCCCGAGGCGGGCGGCACGGCCCGTCGGCGAGGAAAGCTCAAAGCTCGGGCAAGCCAGTGCCGCGATCCGGCGCCGGTGACCGGTCGGCGGGGTCAGTACTCCAGCTCGGGACGCAACGGCCCACCGACCGCATGGAGATGGCGCAGCGCCTGCGCGTAGGACTGGAGGAGACTCGTCTCGCAGTAGGCGACGCCGTGCTGGTCGCTGAAGGCGCGCACCAGTGCCTGCGCGCGGCGCAGGTTGGGCCGCGGCATGGACGGGAACAGGTGGTGCTCGATCTGGTAGTTCAGCCCGCCGAGCGCGAAATCGGTGATCCGGCCGCCGCGGATGTTGCGCGCGGTCGTGACCTGCCGGCGCAGATAGTCCGTCTTGTCGTTCCTGCCGAGCATCGGCATGCCCTTGTGATTAGGGGCGAACGAGCAGCCCAGGTACAGGCCGAACAGGCCCTGCTGGAGGAGGAGGAAGCCCACGGCCTGCAGCGGAGGGAGTACCCAGAACAGGGCGGTGAGATATCCGCCGATGTGGGCGAGCAGCAGACCGCCCTCGGCCAGACGGGTTCTGCCCGGCTCGCGCGCGGTGGCATTGCCGCCGAACAGGGCGCGGACACTCGCGAGATGCAGATGGAATCCTTCCAGGAGCAGCATCGGGAAGAACAGCCACGCCTGGTGCCGGGCCAGCCAGACACCGGGGCCGTGCCGGGCCCGAACGCTCTCGCGGGTGAAGATGATCGCTCCGGTGGCGACGTCGGGATCGCGGTCGATCTGATTGGGGTGGGCGTGATGCCGGTTGTGCTTGGAGATCCACCACCCGTAGCTGAGCCCGACCAGTAGGTTGCCGTGCAGTCGCCCCAGCAGCTCGTTCACCCGCTTGGAGCCCGATATCTGCTGGTGACCCGCGTCGTGCCCGAGGAACGCGGTCTGCGTGAAGGCGACTGCCAGGAACACCGCCACCAGCAGTTGCCACCAGGACGGCCCGACCAGTGCGAAGGCCGCCCAACCGGCCGCCAGCAGGACGAGATTCGAAACGATCTTGACGGTGTAGTAGCCCGGCCGCCGGGTCAGCAGTCCGGCCCGCTTCACCTCGCGGGACAGCAGCGCGTAGTCGCTGCCCCGCGGACCCGCATCGCCCCGGTCCCGGGCGGCTGCACTGCCGGCGGCTGGAACGTCCGTGGTCACGCTTGTGGTCACACTGTCCTCTTCCATACGGGCGAGCATTCCCGAGAAACGCCCGCCGATTACTTCCAGAGAAACTCACTGGCGCGAGACGCCGACACAGGCGATCCGAGCAGCGCCCAACAGCAGAGCCGATCGCCTCGCGGTGCCGAGACTGTGCGACGCTGGGTTCAGGGTGTGGCCATCCGGTCGCTTCGGACAGCGGAGGCGGTGAGCGGCTATACCAACAGCGGGCGAGGCGCGGGCGGCCCGGTTGTGGGAGCTGGTCGCCGGGTGTGCGGACGGTGAGATGGTAACGGCCGCGCATGTGTGCCAGGCGGCCGTGGCGGCGGTGGAGGTGGACGGGTCGGCGGTGTCGGTGGCGGCCCGGCCGGACCGCCGGCAGCGGGCGCACGCCACCGATGCGGTGGCCGCGCTCTTGGAGGAGCAGCAGTTCACCCTGGGGGAAGGTCCGGGCATCGAGGCCGGTGCCTCTGGCGGCCAGGTGCTGGTCGCCGATGTGTCCTCGCCGGCCGGCGCCTCCCGGTGGCCGGTGTTCGCGCCGGTGGCCGCGGTGGCCGGGGTACGGGCGATGTTCGCCTTCCCGCTGCAGGTGGGGGCGATCCGGCTGGGCACTCTCACCCTGTACCGGGTCAGGCCGGGACCGCTGACCGCGGAGCAGGTCGCCGACGCCGTGACGCTGTGCCGGACGGCGGTGGCGGTGATGCTGACCGCGGGCCGGACCTCGCCCGACGGCACGACCTCGGATCAGGGGGCCTGGCCGCTGGGCGGGCCGGGCGAGGGCAGGATCGAGGTGTATCAGGCGACCGGGATGGTCGCCGTCCAGCTCGGCGTGGGTCTGCAGGACGCGTTCGCGGCGTTGCGCGCCCGCGCCTTCACCGAAGGCGTCCCGTTGGCCCGGCTAGCCCGCCAGGTGGTGGACCGGCGGCTGCGGTTCCATCCCGACGACCTTCCCGACGGGTGACGACACGATGGATCGACACGATGACCACTGCGGTCTACGAGAGACGACATCACACGACAGGACCCCCAGCCACTGGGCCGAGGAAACGGATTGAGCAGCCATGCCACAGCAACAACGACTCGCTGAGGTGTTCGTCGAGCTGGCCGACACCCTGGTGGTCGACTTCGATCTCATCGAGTTCCTGCACCGGCTGGCCGAGCGCTGCGTGGAACTGCTGAACGTGGAGGCGGCCGGGATCCTGCTCACCGACCAGGCCGACGAGCTACAGGTGATCGCGGCTTCTACCGAACAGACCCGGCTGCTGGAGTTGTTCCAGCTCCAAGCCCGGCAGGGCCCCTGTCTGGACTGCTTCGCCACCGGCCGGCCCGTCAGGGTCGCCGACCTCGCCGCCGAAGCCTCCCGGTGGCCGCTGTTCAGCGCCGCGGCCCTCGACGCCGGCTACGGCGGGGTGGTGGCGTTGCCGATGCGGATGCGAGAGCGGATCATCGGCGCGATGAACCTGTTCACCGCCCCCTCCACGGTCCTGGCCGTCGACGAGGCGACCACGGTCCAGTCGCTGGGGCAGGCCATGGCCGACGTCGCCACCATCGGCATCCTGGGCGAACGCGCGGCCCGCGAACATCAACTGCTGTCACAGCAACTGCAGATCGCGCTCAACAGCCGTGTGATCATCGAGCAGGCCAAGGGCATGCTCGCCGAGCGCCACCAGACCTCACTCGATCAGGCCTTCGCCGCTCTGCGCGCCCAGGCCCGCGACACCAACCGCAAACTCGCCGACCTCGCGCTGGCCGTCATCGACGACGACCCCGCCGTGATGGACTTCCTGCACCCGCCAAACGATCCCGGCCGCCGCGCCGACCACGGTTGACCGCGAAACGATGACGGGAACGAACGAGCACCCGGATGCCTGCCCGCTCGGCAGGTGACGCCCGGTACGCCGCGGGCTTCACGGGCCGATGGGTTCTCGGCCGCGGTCGTGGCCGCGCGGCGTCGTGCAGCGATCCGGGCCGCGGTGGGCCAGCGCACGTCGTACGCCCAGCCGGGCGCCTCCAGCCACCGGATGAGCCGGGCCGAGGGGTCGATCTGGCCCGGCAGCATGCCGTGCCGGGCGCAGGTCAGGTCGGCGTGATGGCCGTTGTGCCAGCTCTCGCCGAACGACACCAGGTGCCGGTGATCAGCAGCCCGGCCGCGGGCGGCGCCAGCAGAGACACCCCGGCCAGGACCGGGAACCACCGGTCCACGCGGCGATCGGCACCACCACCAGTACCCACATCACCACCACGGCCGCGGTGGATTTGCGTCCCTCGGTCAAGGCCGGTGCGGGCCGGCCCGGTGCTCTCGCCCGGTACGCGGTCGGCCCCGGGGAGGTCATCGAGGTCATGACCTTGTCCCTCCTTCACTGGGGGTCTCCGCTTCTGGACCGCACCGGATACCCGAATACGCCGACCCCAGGCCTCCGCGCGGAACGGAGCACTGGGCAGGTCAGCCGTCGAGGGCGCTTTCCGGGTGCCGAGCCGTGCGATCGTCACGTCGGCGCAGCGCCGCCAACGCGTCCGCCGGCTTCGGATGAAGGCTGATGACCTCGCCGATGCCGGTGAGGCGAAGGACACGGTCGACCCGCCCCGTGGCTCCGGCCATGCTCAGGACCAGCCGCTGATTCCGGGCGTGTTTGAAAGCCTTGACCAGGACCGTGATGCCGCTGGCGTCGCAGAACCTGAGGCGCGTGAGGTCGATGACCACACCGCTGCTCGGCGCGGTGCGGCCGTGGCCGGTGGACGCGCTGGTGATCATGGTGTTGAGCCGGACGGTCAGCCAGCTGCTGTTGGACGCGTCGATCTCCCCGGCCAGTGCCAGCAGCGTCGCCGTCGACCCGGCACCGCACTCGACGTCCGTCCGCCGGAGACTGACCGGCGCCCCGGCTCGGCCGCGGTCGCTGGCCGTGGTGTCCAGACCCGCCCGCGTTTCCTGTGGAACGGAGGATGGGGGCGAGGATTCGAATGCCGTCATGACAGCCTTCCCTGGAGCGTACGCACCTACGCCGCCAGGGTCTGGAGCGGCCGGACAGACGACTACCGCCGTCGCACGCAGCATAGACCGCTCACGACCTGCGGTCTAACCCTGCGATCGGGTCCAGACCTCTCGCATGATGCCCAGGGGACCGTCATGCCGTACCGGACCTGAACGTCCTGCACTACGAGGCCGAGGCGCGGCTACTGCCGCCGGACGTCGCCGACCGGGCAGGAGACGGCCCGCGCCCGAACCGGGCGGTCGAGCGTTGGGGGCGCGCTGATGGGGGAAGAAACTGGATTTGGCGCTCGCGCAGTTCCCGGTCCTCGGGGACCAGATCGGCGCGAACATCCATAGCTTTCAAGGAAGCATCCTGGCCCTGGCCACGGGTTCCATAGGCAGCCTGTACGGCGGCCTGGGCGTCGTACAGGCTGCACAGAACGCCCTGAACAAGATGTGGGGGGTGCCGCGCAACTCGCGGCCGACCCCTTCGCCGCCAGGGTGCGCAGCCTGGCGCTGCTGGCGTTCGGTGGCGCGGTGATCCTGGTGACCACGCTGCTGTCGGCGGTGACCGCATCCGGTGGGGTTCTCGGCGGCGGCGCCGGTGTGCGGGCGGTGGCGATCCTGGTGGCCGTCGCCGTCAACGTCGTGCTGTTCACCGTGGCGTTCCGGGTGCTGACCGCCCGGCGGCTCACCATCGCGCAGGTCCGGACGGGGGCGATCACCGCGGCGCTGGTATGGCAGGTCATTCAGTGGGCCGGCACGTTCCTGCTCGGTCACATGCTCAAGGGCGCCAGCGCCACCTACGGCATGTTCGGGATCGTCCTCGGCCTGCTGACGTGGATCTATCTGGGCGCGGTCACCTTCGTGCTGAGCGCCGAGATCAACGTCGTCCGGGAGCAGCGGCTGTGGCCCCGCAGCCTCCTGACGCCCTTCACCGACAACGTCGAGCTGACCGCCGGGGACCGGCGCGCCTACACCTCCTACGCCGAGACCGAACGTCACAAAGGCTTCGAGAACGTCGACGTGGAGTTCGATCAGCCTCGACGCGATGACCCCGACTGACGTCCGGGCCGCCCCCGCGCCGGGCCGCGTCAGCGGCGGGCGAGCTGGCGTTCGCCGCCGGTGCCGGGCCGGCGGTCCGGCCGTAGCGTCGCGTCCGGCCCGACCTCCCCCGGGGTGCGGGCCGGCTGCGTCCAGCAAGCGCGACGGCCCGAGGACGGACACGGTCAATCCATGCATAAACCCATCACTCGCGCTGGTAGCCCGTCGCCTCGACCGGAATACAGCAGAAGTGGGGGCGGGTTTCTCGCACTCCGGCGTCGGCGGTTAGCGTGAGTGAAGCGCTCAGAAACTATTTGCGTCTTCCGTATATCGGCGAATAGTCGAGTAGAATAACAAATATCCGGTAAACGACGGCATCCTGTTCTGAGGGTTGATCCGCCACACCGGCCGCCCCCTGAGAGGGGGAGTGATGCAGACCTCGCACAGGCCGCGCGCCAACGGGCGCACCGGTCAGACCGGTTCAGCGTCCCAGCTCAACCCACCTGGCCCCAGGCTCCCCGATCGGCGCAAGCAGCCACCTGCGCAGCGAACGGTGACGGCGGTCCGCACCAGCGTGGTGTGGTCAGAGCTGTGGGCCGTCGCGGCCATCTCGGTCCTCTTCATGGTGCTCGTGGTGAGCAATACCGGCGATGTGCGGATCTCCTTCGCCGGGCTGAGCGGCGTCCTGCCGCTGGCGGTCGTGCTCATGGCCGCCATGGCCGCCGGGATCGCGGTCACCCTGATCGTGGGATCCGCCCGCCTCACGCAACTGCGCCCGCTGACCCGCAAGCGCCTCCGCTGAGCACCCCCGGCCGCCGCACCGATCGGAAGCCAAGAAAGGCGCCTGCCATGTGGACCACCGCCGAACGCCGCACCACGATCAGCTTGTCACCGCCCTCGACGCCGCGGCTGCTGCTGCGCCCCGCGGCCCCTCCGCGCTCCGCGCGTCCCCTGCTGGACGGCGGCTGGTGGCCCCGGTCCGCCGACCCGGTCGCGGAACTGCCCGGCCTGATCCTGGCCCTGCAGGACCACGGTCCCATCGACGACCACCGCCTCATCACCCACGTCATGCTCCGGGCGGACGACTGGGACAGCCGTCCCCGACGGCTGCGCATCGACGGCCCGGCCGACACCCGGGTGGTGCGGCTGAGCTGGTTCGACTCCCTGCCCTCCGGGCTGCTGACCGCCATCTACGCCGACGGCCGGCGTGTGGACCTGTTCACCGTCCCGGCCGCCACGCCCCGGGAGGAAGCCGAGGCGTCTATGGAGCTGGCGTCCCACCCTCACAACCTCCTGCACACCCCTGACCTGCTGGCCGCCCTCGCCTCACCACCCGGCCGGACGAACCGGGCTGGCACTTCGGACAGCTCGGAGAGCGCCTGGGAGTCCGAGGGCGGGCGACTCCGAGAAGAGTTCGCGGCACGTTGATCCGGCCCGCCGCCCCGGGTCGTCCGGCAGTATGGACCATCTGCGATCGGAGATCGCCATGACCGCTCTTATCACCATTCCCGCGTCGGCTGCCCGAAGTCTGGTCCGGGTCCCCGACGAGGTGAGGATGCCCGCCCGCCAGCGCCCTGGCCACACCATCGTCGCGTTGTCGGGGGCCCTGGACGGCGCCGCCGCTCCGGCACTGCGCGAGCACCTGATCGGCGCGTTGCGGCGCAGCGGCCGACTCCTGATCCTCGATCTGGGGGAGGTGGCGTCCGCCGACGTGGCAGGACTGGCCGTACTGGTCGGCATCCAGCGCCGCGCCGCCGCACTCGGCATCACGCTCCGGCTCGTCGCCCCCGGCCATCAGGTCGCCGCGCTCCTCCGCGTCACCGCGCTCGACCGCGCCCTGCCCCTCTACCCGGCCCCGGACCTCCACACCGACCTCGCCGCATGACGGCGATCACGCCGTGCGCCGCCTCCCGACGGGCGGTTCGGCGTCCGCGCGGGACCGGCTCGCACTCCGGGCTCGACGACCGTGACCAGGACGACAGGTGCCCGATGACCATGAAAGACGATTATCTGCGGCTGATGATGGGTCTCATCAGCGGCATGGCCATTGCGGTGGCCCTCGTCTGCGCGCTCATCGTGGCGGTCGCCTTCGTCTCCTGACGCGACCGAGGGCAGGAACCACATCATGCTCGGCGCTCGCCCTACCCGGCCGGCCCGGGATCTTCGGTCACAGGAGTGGTCTGCTGAGGTGGTCGGCGGTTCCGCCGCGCCATTCGATGAGGAAGAGGGTGGCGTCGTCGCTGGTGACCCCGCTTCGTTCGCGCATGAGGGTGTGGGAGAGGTCGCGCACCATCTGCTGGACGGTCGCGCTGGCGGGTCCGACGCGTTCGATGGTGGCGATCAGGCGGTCCTCGCCGAACTGTTCCCCGCCAGCGGTGTGCTCTTCGACGAGGCCGTCGGTGTAGGCCAGGACGCGGTCGCCGGGGCGGAGCCGCTCGCTGTTGATCTGGGGTTTCGAGCCGCCGAAGCCGACGGGCAGGGTGCTCGTGCCTTCCAGGGCGCCGATGACGCGGTGGTCGCGGATCAGCATCGGGGCGGGGTGGCCGGCGTTGACCCATTCCAGATGGCCGGTACCGGTGTTGAGGCGCATCATCTGTGCGGTGACGAAGTGGTCGGGGCCGAACTGGGCGTCGATGGCGGTGTCCATGAACGCGTACAACTCGGCGAGGCCGGCTTGGGCCCGTCTGGCATGGCGGTAGGCGCCCACGGCGACGGTGGCCAGTACGGCGGCGTTCAAGCCGTGTCCCATCGCGTCGATCACGGCGAGGTGGAGGACGTCGTCGTTGAGGGCGTAGTCGAGGCTGTCGCCTGCGACGTTGTAGGCGGGTTCCAGGATGCCGGCGACGGCGACCTGCGGCGTGGTCATGGTCAGTGGAGGCAGCAGCGACCACTGGATCTCCGCGGACACGCTCATCGGCTCGCGTCGTCGCGTCCGCAGGAACTGGTCGGTGTAGTTGTTCTTGGTGACCAGCATGTCGGCGACCAGGCCGGCCAGCCGCCGCAACAGCCGGCGGTCGTCGTCATCGACGCTGTCCAGGGTCAGGGCCATCACGCCGATCTCGTCACTGCCGTCCAGCAGCGGCAAGAACATCCGCACACCGTCGTCCCGCGGCTGCTCGACGACGGTCTCCGACAGGAACGCGCGCCCGGCCGGAGACCCCTCCAGCCGCACTGGTTCGCCGTCGGTCAGGCCCCTGCCCGGCAGCGGCACCAGAGAGAGCTGGGCGTAGTCCTGCAGCAGGATCGAGATGTCCCGGCCGCCGATCGCGCGTATTTCCTCGGCCACCAGGGGGGCGATGAGCTGCGGCGGCATCTCGTGTGCCCGATCCAGCAGCTGGCCCAGCAGCCGCTCGCCGAACCCTTCGCCGCGGTCGCCCGCATCCCCAGGTCCGCTCAGTTCCCTCACAGTCGTCTATGTGCCCTCCGGAAGGGTCGGTGACTCTACGTATTGGAGGGTGTTCCAAGTCGTGAGCGGTCTAGGGCTTCAAACACCGGACGGCCGCCGTACGGGTACGCGGCCCGACCGTCTCAACGTCCGCCCGCGACAACGTACGGTCGCGGAGTCGCTCCGGTGGCCCGAGCAGGCCCAAGAAGCCTCGGCGGGTCTTCGTGCTGAGGTCCTACATGACGTGCGGGCGGTGCGGGCGGCGGATGTTCGGCAAGCAGGACTCCGGCCACACCTACTACGTGTGCAGCCCGAAGCGCGCCTACCTGCCCGACGGGAACCTGGAGGAGCCCACCCCGGCACTCGTTCAGCGTGTCAACGAGCGCGCCGCCGAGATTGCCGCAGATCCTAAGGCAGAACAGGCCAAGCTTCGGGAACTACAGGAGGCGGCACCCGTCCGCCCGGCACCCGAACTGCTCGATCTCCTGCCGACCGGACCGGTCGACCTGGAACTACTACCCGAGGCGACGTTGCGGCGGCTGCTGGATGTCTTCGGGCTGAAGATGCAACACGACCGGGAGAAGAGCCTCGTGAACTGCGAGGTGACGATCACATCCGAAATCGTCGGTATGCAGCGTGTCGCAAACGCGGTGATCGGTTCCGGGCGAGCCGGTTCCGCTGGTACCCCCTACCGGATTCGAACCGGCGCTACCGCCTTGAAAGGGCGGCGTCCTAGGCCGCTAGACGAAGGGGGCCCGGTGGGTGGCGGGCAAAGCCGCCACTCGACCTCGCCAGTGTAGAGGACGTGGCGGTGCGGCGCGCAAACGGTTAGCGGGGTTCCGTGGTGCGGCTGGGGGAGGGGGAGGACGGGGTGCGGGAGGGCCAGTCGGACGGGAACTCCGACGGGAACGGGGAGGTCGGGGACGGGGGCGGGGACGTGGCCGGGGGCTGCGGCTTGATGACGCGGTCCGGGTCGGGTTCCAGGTGGCGCTCGATCTGGGCGGAGGTGAGGCCGAGGCCGCCGAGGCGCAGGTCGTCCCAGCCCTGGAGGCGGTGGGTGGCGCGGCTGAAGTAGAGGACGGACAGCTCGATGGGGGTGGGCTGCTCGTGTTCGAGGCCGCGGAGGCCGGCGCCGCCGGTGGAGCCCTGGACGAAGAGGCGGGTGCCGGTGGGGAGGAGCTTGGTCGAGCGGGCGTGCGCGTGGCCGGCGAGGACGAGGGGGGTCACGCCGGAGAAGGCGTCGCCCTCGGTGGGGTCGTGGGTGACGACGAGGTCGGGCAGGTCGCCGGAGGCGCGGAGCTTCTCGGCGTAGCGGAGGCCTTCGGCGCGGAGCTGGTCGGCGCCGACATAGTCGTCTCGGGTGCTCTTGTCGGGGGTGAAGCGGGGGTCGCCGACGCCGTAGATGTGCAGGCCCGCGACCTCGCGCGTCTGGTCGTCGAGGACGATGGCGTTCTTCTCGCGGGCGACGGCGCGCTGGGTGGTCTTGGAGTCGTGGTTCCCGCGGACGTAGACGTAGGGGGTCTTCAGGTCGGAGATGGACTCGGCGAACCTGTCCTCGGGCTTGCTGCCGTGGTCCATGAGGTCGCCGCTGTCGATGACGAGGTCCACCTTGAACTGGGTGCTGACGGACTTGATGACGCTCCACGCGGCGGGGTTGAGGTGGATGTCGGAGACGTGCAGGACGCGGATGGTGGACGGGTCGGGCTCGTAGGTGGGCAGCGTCGAGGTGGCGGTGTACAGCTCGGAGACGTTCCCGACGAGGCGGGCGAGCTGGGCGCGGTAGGCGGAGAAGCGCTCCACGATGCTGCGGGCGTCGCCGACGACCTGGGGGGCGTTGGCGAGCAGGCCGGTGTAGCGGGGTTCGGCGATGGACTGCGGGTTGAACGTCGCCCAGCCGAGGAGGGTGAGGGCGACGAGGCCGACGGTGGCGGACGACAGGCCGAGCAGGGCGCGCCGCCAGGAGCGGAAGAGCAGGAGGGACGCGACGAAGCTCGTGGCGAGGGCGATGAGGGCGGCGCGAATGAGGAGCTGGACGAGGCCGTGGCGGATCTGGTCGGAGATCTGGTCGGTGAGCCGGTCGACCTCGGTGTCGTCCTCGATCAGCTTCTTGGCCTGGTCGGGGCGCAGGTCGGTGATGCGGGCCTCCAGCGAGACGGGGCCGCCGTGGGTGTCGAGCTGGAGGGAGCCGAGCGGTGGGAGCTTGAGGGTCGTCCCGCCGTGCAGGGCGGGGTGCAGGGTGAGCTGGACGTCCGTGGGGCCGACCGGCGCGACGTAGCGTCCGCCCACGAGGAGGCCGATGTAGCCGCCGGCGAGGCCGACCGCGACGACGAGGGCGAGGCGCGTCCAGCGGCTGGCGAGGACGGGACGGGTGCGGCGGGCGACGGGTGTCCAGACGGTGCGGGCGCGGCGGGCGACGGGGGACCAGGCGGTGCGGACGCGACCCGCCGCGGCGGCGGTGGCGGCGCGGAGGGTCGAGACGGCCTGGGCCGACGCGGCGCGGACCTTGGGCACGGGTTCCCTTTCCGTCGAGCAGAATGGCCGGTGTGATCGAGTTGTCGCGAGACGCGTTCGAGGACCTCGTGGGCGAGGCCCTGGACAGCATCCCGGCCGAGCTGACCGCCCACATGCGCAACGTCGTCATCGTCGTCGAGGACGAGGCGCCGGAGCGCGGTCTTCTCGGCCTGTACCAAGGCGTACCCCTCACCGAGCGCGGCGACTGGTACGGGGCTGTCCTGCCCGATCACATTTCTATCTACCGAAATGAGATTCTCCGTATATGCGACACCGAGGATGACGTGGTGGAAGAAGTCCGGATAACGGTCGTGCATGAGATCGCCCACCACTTCGGGATCGATGACGCCAGGCTCCACGAGCTGGGATATTGATCTCAAGAATTGCGCACTGTAGGTCACGCGAATGCCACGCAGCGTGAGTTAATAGGGGAGGGCGCCCGGTTGCGGGCGAGCTGAACTGGAGCGTGCGTGGCGGGAAGGCAGACCGGCAGGCATCGTCGTCCGCCGGACGAGCAGGCGACCTACCGTGAGGTGTTCGCGGTCGGGGAGTTCCGTGCCCTCTGGCTGGCGCAGGCGCTGTCGTTCGTCGGCGACCAGCTGGCCCAGGTCGCGCTCGCCGTGCTCGTCTACGACCACACCAGGTCGACGCTGCTGACCGCGCTGGTGTACGCGCTGACCTACATCCCGCCGATCGTGGGCGGTCCGGTGCTGTCCGGGCTGGCCGACCTGTTCCCGCGCCGGACGGTGATGGTCGTCTGCGACGTCCTGCGGGCGGGGCTCGTGGCGCCGATGGCGCTGGTGGAGATGCCGGTCTGGCTGCTGTCGGTCCTGGTGTTCCTGACCGTGCTGCTGGGGACGCCGTTCTCCGCTGCCCGCGCCGCCGTCATGCCGGAGGTCTTGGAGGGCGACCGGTACGTGGCGGGGTCGGCGATCGCGAACGTCACGCACCAGGTCACGCAGGTGCTGGGGTTCCTGGTGGGCGGCGCGATCGTCGCCGTCGTCGGGACGTACGAGGCCCTCGCCCTGGATGCGCTGACGTTCGGCTTGTCCGCGGTCATCCTGATCGGCGGGATGCGGCGGCGGCCCGCGCCGCGGCGGCGGGAGCGCGAGTCGCTCGGGCTGCTGCGCGGCACGCGGGACGGCGCGCGGCTCGTCTTCGGCGACCCCGCGCTGCGGTCGCTGGTGCTGTTCGCGTGGCTGTGCGCGTTCTACGTGATCCCGGAGGGCCTGGCCGTTCCGTACGCGGCGACGTTCGGCGGCGGCGCGGTCACGGCGGGGCTGCTGCTGGCGGCGATGCCGGCGGGGATGGTGGTCGGTTCGCTGCTGTTCAGCCGGTTCGTCCGTCCGGCGAACCGGCTGCACGTGATGGGGTGGATGTCGATGCTGGCGTGCCTGCCGCTGATCGGCGCGGGCGCCCACCCGCCGCTGTGGTGGGTCGTCGGGCTGTGGGCACTGTCGGGCGTCGGCGCCGCATACCAGCTGGCGGCCAACACCGCGTTCGTGGCCGCGGTGCCCCCGGCGGGGCGGGGGCAGGCGTTCGGGCTCGCGCAGTCCGGCATCCTCGCCGGGCAGGGCGCGGGCATCCTCGTCGGCGGCGCCGCGGCGCAGGTTCTCGGCCCGGAGACGGTGGTGGCGCTCGCCGGGGTCCTCGGCCTGTCGGCCGCCGCGATGCTCACCCTGACCTGGAACCAGGTCCGCGGCGGCGTCATCGCGGGGACGCGCGAGCGCGCCGGGCCGCTCACCGTCGCCCCGCCCCCCGCGGGCGGCGATGAGCTGTCGGGCGTCGGCAGCGCCTCCTAGGACGGTGCTGCTCAGGCGTGGGTGCGGTTCTTGCCGACCGCGTCCTTGGTCTTCTGGACGGCGTCCTGGACGGTCGGGGAGTCGCTCGCCTTCCTGGCCAGGTCCTCGGCGATCGACTTGGTGGCGCCCTCGTCGGGGATCAGCACCCAGGCGATCGCGTAGAGCGCGACGCCCGCGCCGCCGAAGATCGTGAAGACGGCCAGGCCGAGCCGGATGATGTTGGCGTCGACGCCGAGGGACCGCGCGGCGCCGGAGCAGACTCCGGCGATCATGCGGCCTTCGTGGGTGCGGCGGAGCTTCGTGCTCGTGGTCTTCTCCATGTCCATGATTCGAGCATGCCCAACCGGGCGCGAGTGTGACATCCGGATTCGCCCTGATCGACCCCTGAGTCCACCCCTGTCCGGTCCGGGGGCCGTCCCCGACGTACCCTCGTGGGCGGACGGCCCCAGACGGAGGAGACCCGCATGGACGTGCTGCGCGTGGACGACCGGCTCACGGACGAGGAGCGGATGGTCCGCGACACCGTCCGCGCCTTCGTGGCGGAGAAGGTGGCGCCCCACGTGGCCGGCTGGTTCGAGGACGGGACGTTTCCCGCCCGCGACCTGGCCCCCGAGCTGGGCGCGCTCGGCCTGCTGGGCATGCATCTGAAGGGCTACGGCTGCGCCGGGACGAGTGCCGTCGCGTACGGGGTGGCGTGCCGGGAGCTGGAGGCGGCCGACTCGGGGCTGCGCAGCTTCGTGTCCGTCCAGGGGTCCCTGGCGATGGCGGCGATCCACAAGTACGGGTCGGAGGAGCAGAAGGAGGAGTGGCTCCCGCGGATGGCGGCCGGGGAGGCGATCGGCTGCTTCGGCCTGACCGAGCCGGACCGCGGCTCCGACCCAGGCGACATGCTGACCCGCGCGCGCCGGGACGGGTCCGGCTGGGTGCTCGACGGCACGAAGATGTGGATCACGAACGGCTCCATCGCCGACATCGCGGTGGTGTGGGCGCAGACCGACGACGGGATCCGCGGCTTCCTCGTCCCGAAGGGCACCGAAGGTTTCACAGCGCGCGATATCCACCGGAAGCTGTCGCTGCGGGCGTCCGTCACGTCCGAACTCGTCCTGGACGGCGTACACCTCCCCGACACGGCGATGCTGCCGGGCGTGAAGGGGTTGAAGGGCCCGCTCGGCTGCCTGTCCGAGGCGCGCTACGGCATCCTGTGGGGCGCGATCGGCGCCGGACGGTCCTGCTACGAGGCGGCCGTCGACTACGCGAAGACCAGGGAGCAGTTCGGCAAGCCGATCGGGTCGTTCCAGCTCACCCAGGAGAAGCTCGCCTGGATGGAGGTCGCGCTCGGCCAGGCCGGCCTCGTCGCGCTGCACGTCGGGCGGCTCAAGGACGAGGGGATGGTCACACCGCAGCAGGTCTCGTTCGGCAAGGTCGCGAACGTCCGCGCGGCGCTGGACATCGCCCGCCAGGCCCGCACGGTCCTCGGCGCCAACGGGATCACGCTCGAATACCCGGTGATCAGGCACATGAACAACCTGGAGAGCGTGCTGACCTACGAGGGCACCGAGGAGGTACACCTGCTCACGCTGGGTAAGGCCGTCACCGGGCTGGACGCGTTCCGTTAAGGAGCGCTTGAACCGTCCCCGTAGGGTTATTCACTGGACGTCCTTGCACGGACCTGGGCAGACTCGCGAGCGCCCAGGTCAAGCGATTACCAGAGGGAGCGGCATGAGAGTCGGCATCGTCGGGGCCACCGGACAGGTCGGGGCCAAGATGCTCGAAATCCTGGCCGAGCGCGGATTCCCGGTCGACGAGCTGCGGCTGTTCGCCTCGGCGCGCTCGGCGGGCCGGAGGCTGCCGTGGGACGGCACCGAGATCACCGTCGAGGACGCGGCCGCCGCCGACTACTCCGGTCTCGACATCGTGCTGTTCTCCGCGGGCAAGACCACGTCCAAGGATCTCGCCCCGAAGGTCGCCGCGGCCGGCGCCGTCGTGATCGACAACTCCTCCGGCTGGCGGATGGACCCGGACGTCCCGCTGGTCGTCTCCGAGGTGAACCCGCACGCCGCGCGGAACCGCCCGAAGGGGATCATCGCCAACCCGAACTGCACGACGATGGCCGCGATGCCGGTGCTGCGGCCCCTGCACGCCGAGGCCGGGCTGACCGCCCTCGTCATCTCCAGCTACCAGGCCGTGTCGGGCAGCGGCCTCGCGGGCGTCGCCGAGCTGCACGACCAGGCGGCGAAGACCGTGCAGTCGGCCGACAAGCTCACCCACTCGGGCACCGCGGTGGAGTTCCCCGAGCCGTCCGTCTACGTGCGGCCGATCGCGTTCAACGTGCTGCCGATGGCGGGCTCGATCGTCGACGACGGCCGCGCCGAGACCGACGAGGAGCAGAAGCTCCGCAACGAGAGCCGCAAGATCCTGGAGATCCCTGAGCTGAAGGTCTCCGGCACCTGCGTGCGCGTCCCGGTCTTCACCGGCCATGCGCTGCAGGTCAACGCCCGTTTCGAGCGTCCGCTCAGCCCGGAGCGGGCGAGCGAGCTGCTGGCGGGCGCCCCCGGCGTCGCGCTGTCGGACGTCCCGACGCCGCTGCAGGCGGCCGGCCAGGACCCGACCTACGTGGGCCGCATCCGCCGCGACGAGACCGTCGAGAACGGCCTCGCCCTGTTCTGCGCGGGCGACAACCTGCGCAAGGGCGCGGCGCTCAACACCGTCCAGATCGCCGAGCTGGTCGCCGCCGGCGGCTGACCCCCGCCACGCTCAAGGCCCGCCGCGGACATGTCCCGGCGGGTCTGCGCGTTTCCGGGCTAGCTCGCGCGGCGGCCGCGAACCTCCAGCGAGTCGAGAAGGGCGGCGGTGCTCCGGGCGATCTCCTCAACGGCCCGGTCGAACGCCTCCGCGTTATGAGACGCGGGCGCACGGAACCCGGAGATCTTGCGAACGTACTGAAGCGCCGCCGCCCGCACATCGTCATCGGTGACGTCGTCGGAGTACGGCGGTCGAAGCGTCTTGATACTGCGGCACATCCCCCCATTCTTACTCCGACCACCGACATCAGCCGTCGCAGCAACCCCGCAACAACTTCAACGGTTGCGATCGCGTCCGAAGGCAGGTTCGAGCTTGCGAGAACCTGATCGCGCAGCGAGCCGCAAGGCGAGTCGGAGCGATGCCGGCGATCGCCCGCAGTGCCCGACGATGGAGGGCCGCCAGGCCCGAAGGAGGAGGGCACTGCAATGAACACAGCAGCGAGCCGCAAGGCGAGTCGGAGCGATGCCGGCGATCGCCCGCAGTGCCCGACGATGGAGGGCCGCCAGGCCCGAAGGAGGAGAAAACGATCGCCCCTCGGCACCGGCGGGGAGTCGGTGCCGAGGGGCGGGCGGGGGGCGGGGCCCCGCGGGTGGCGGGACGGTCCGGGCCGAGATCGTGCCGTGCCGCCGCCGGAGGTCAGCCCAGGGTGGAGAGAGGGGGCTGACTGAGAGTGCATCGTGGCGGGCGCGGGGGTGTCAACGAATCCATCCGCCACTGGATTTTCAATTGTGTGAACGAGGCCGTTGAAAGGACTGAAACCGGCCTCTGGCCTGCGGTCACTTGGTGATCTTGCGGGCGCCGGCCCCGCCGCCCGCCAAGGTCCAGACGGCGTGGGCGATGGCGTCGGCGTTCCGGTCCAGGGCGGTGTCGTTGATGTTGGACGTGGTGTCGCACGACCGGTGGTAGCAGCGGTCGAACGCGACGCCCGCCTGGCCGCCCCACAGCTGCGCCTGCTGGGACGTCTTGCGTCCCTCGGCGCCGGTGAACATCCCGCCGGCGGGGATGCCGGCGCGGATGAACGGCCCGTAGTCGGAGCGCCCGTCGAACGCGGTGTCCTGGACGGGCACGTCGATGGACGAGAAGTAGGACCGGAGCACCTGCTCGATCTCGGCGGACCCGGCCGGGCCGCCGCTGCCGCTGGACCCGTCGCCGTCGTAGGCGAAGTAGCCCGGGTTGGGGGAGCCGACCATGTCGAAGTTCAGGTAGCCGGTGATCTTCGACCGTTCGGAGGACGGCAGGTTGTTGACGTAGTAGGTCGACCCGACGAGCCCGAGCTCCTCGGCGCCCCACCAGGCGAAGCGCAGGTGCCGGTCCGGTTGCAGGCCCTCACGGGCGACGGTGAGCGCGGTCTCCAGGACCGCCGCGGAGCCGGAGCCGTTGTCGTTGATGCCGGGCCCGGCGGACACGCTGTCCAGGTGCGCGCCCGTCATCAGCGTGTCGTCGGCATCGCCGCCCGGCCAGTCGGCGATCAGGTTGTATCCCGTCGCCCCGCTCCGCGAGAACGGTTGGACGGTGGTCTGGTAGCCGGCCGCGTCCAGCCTGCCCTTCACGTAGTCGAGCGAGGCGCGGTAGCCGGGACGTCCGTGGGCGCGGTTGCCGCCGTTGGCGGTCGCGATGCTCTGCAGCTGGGACAGGTGGGCCTTGACGTTCGTGAGCGAGACGTCCGGTGCGGCCAGGGCGGCGGGCGCCGCGGACGCGCCGGACGGGGCGAGGAGGGCGGACGCCACCAGCGCCGCCGCCCCGAGGGTCGCCATCGTGCGCGATCTCATGTGGTCCTCCAGAGGGGAGCGCGGCCCGCGACGGGGGAGCGGGCCCCGTCGCGGGCCGCGGGCGGGGGGCGGTCAGGACCGGGTGATGGTGTTCTGCCGGGCGCCGCAGGACGCCTCGCCGCTCTGCGCGGGCACGTTGATCGCGCTCCAGGCCGCCTTCACCGCGTTGCACTCGGTGGCGGAGCCGGGGAACAGCTCCAGTGCCGCGTTGACCGTGGCGACGCGGGCGCGGGCGTGGCTCCAGCTCGTGACCTTGCGGTTCAGGCCGCCCATGAAGATCTGGCCGGCCTTCTGGACGCCGATGCCGGTGACCGTCGAGCCGTTGCAGGTCGGGCTGCCCGGCTTGCCGCCGCCCGGGTTGGAGCCCTCGGCGAGCAGGTAGAACCAGTGGTTCTGCGGCCCGGCCGCGGCGTGCACCTCGGTGCGCGGGATCGACGACGAGTAGCAGTTCGGGTCGCCGAGCGCGGACGGGTCGTACATGTTGCGGATCGGCCCGGACCCGACCAGGTCGACCTCCTCGCCGACGAGGTAGTCCGGCGGGTCGAGGTTCGACGGCTCGTTGATGTAGTGCTCGGTGAGCGCGCCGAAGATGTCGCCGGCGGACTCGTTCATGCCGCCCTTCTCGTTGCCGTTGCCGCCTCCGGCGCCGCCGGGGGTGGTGGAGAAGACGGCGTGGCCGTTCTCGTGCCCGACGACGTCCACCGACGTGGCCTGACGCGTGCCGGACGAGTTGCGGCCGTAGTTGGTGTAGCTGCCGTTCCAGAACGCGTTGGCCTGGTTCAGGCCGACGCGCATCGGGAAGCCGCCGCCGCTGCCGTTGATGCCGTTGCGCCCGAGCCAGGCGCCCAGCATGTCCCATTCCTTCTGGACGGCGTACATGGCGTCGACGCAGGCGGTCTCCAGGTTGGTGCCGCTGCCGTTGCCCCAGGCGCTGTCACTGCCGGTGTAGGTGGAGCCGTTCTGGCCGCCGCACCGGACGCCGGAGCGCTGCGGGTCGCTCATGGACGTCGCGGCGGTGCTGAGGTCGACGGTGCCGTGGTAGTAGCTCCGGTCGTCGGCCGCGTCCCTGACCTCGTCGAAGGTCTTGACGACCTTGCCGGTCCTGGCGTCCACGAACACGTGCAGCTTCGTGGGGGCCTTCTTGTGGGTGCCGGTGACGACGGTCTCGTAGGCGAGCCGTCCGGAGCCCTCGGCGATCACGATCAGGCGGGGCGTGGACGTGCTCTCGACCGTGGACACGCGGGACCGCGAGGTCGCGGCGGCCTGGGCAGCGGTCACCGCCGCCTTGGTCGCCACGTCCAGCTTCGCGCTCTGGCCGACGGACGTGCTCAGCACGCCGCCGCTTGCGTTGGTCGTGACGACGAAGTCGCCCCCGTAGACGGGCAGGCCGTCGTAGGTGCGCTCGTAGGACACGTGCTGCAGGCCGCGCAGGCCGGAGACGACTCCGCGGCGGACGATCCTGTCCTTCGGGGCCGTCTTGAAGGTGGCGGGCTTCGCCGCGACCAGGCGGTCGGCCGAGGCGGCGGCGAGGGTGCGGGGGTCCGGCTTGCCCGGGGCCGCGGGGGCGGTGCGGGTCGTCGCACCGGTGGCGGGGGGCGACATCGCCACGGCAAGGCCGACGGACAGCGCCGCCGCCCCGATCGCGGTCTGGTGTCTCACGGGGGTGCTCCTTCCACGTGCCGGGCGGGGTGGGGAGCCGGCGCGCGGAGGTCCTTGTGGGAGCACTCCGCGAGCCGCCCGTCCGGCGGGGGCTTGGATGGGGGACTCATCCGGATGAGCTGACCCGAAGTGCACTCCGAATTATGAAAGGTGTCAATAAATCCAATTGGTACTGGATTTTCAACTTTTAGCGTTCGATGACTGAAACCACTGGAAAAGTCGGGCTGGGCAGCGCGAACGGGCCGGGCCGGTCATGCCGGCCCGGCGCGCCCGCCGGGGAACCCTCGGCGCCCCGCACGCGTTGAGGCGGCCCGCTCGGCGGCGAGCCGTCAGGGATGGCCCGTCAGGGGGCGATGCGGCGGCAGAGCCAGGCGAGGGCGAGCGGGTAGCGGTAGTCGATGCCGCCGTGGCCCGCGTCGAACAGCTCGAAACGGATCGCGTCCTCCGCGACGCCCGCGTCCAGCAGCGCCCGGTGGAACGCCTGCGCGCCGATGTCCAGGTACCACTCGTCGCGCGTGCCGCCGTCGATCCAGATCGCCCGCTGCGACCGCATCGCCTCGGCGTGCCCCGGCACCATCCGGACCGGGTCCCACGCCAGCCAGCGCTCCCACACGTCCTGCTCGAGCACGCCGGTGACCGGGTCGAACGGCAGCTCGGGCGTGCCGTCGTCGCGCGCGGAGTAGCACAGCGCCATGCCGAGGATGTTGAGCAGCTCCATGTCCTCGGGCTTGGTGAACGACGTGCGGGAGCGGAAGTCGTCCCACCAGCGCCAGATGTCGCCCTCGTACTTGCGCAGGTGGCGGACGCACTTGGGGAACTCGGGCAGGTAGCAGAACTCGAAGAGCGCGTCGCCCGCGTGCGTCGCGAGCGCCCCGAACAGGTCCGGCCTGAGCATTGGCGTGATCATCGCGCCGTAGCCGCCGCTGGACTTGCCGCTGATCGCCCGGTGCTCCGGCGCGTCCAGCGTCCGGTAGCGGGCGTCCACCCACGGGACGATCTCGTCGCAGATGTAGGAGTGGTAGCGGCCCGTGCCGGGCGAGTCGACGTACTGGCTGCCGCCGTGCGCCGTCCAGGCGTCCACGAACACCACGATCGCGGGCGGCGCCTCCCCGCTCGCGAACACCGCGTCGGCCGTCTCGGGGAACGGCTGCCGGTACGGCATCCGGTTCCGCCAGATCCCGACGTGCCCGGTGAACCCGGTGATCACGTACACGCTGGGGTAGCGGCGGTCCGGCTCGTCGTCGTAGCCGGGCGGGACGTACACCAGCACCGGCCGCTCGTGCGGGTCCTTCAGCGGGTTGCCGCGCAGCAGCTCGCTGGCGACGACGTGCTCTTCCAGGCGCCCGGCGAACTCGGCGGACCACGGCAGCATGTGCACTCCCTCACCACGGATGGATGATCGACTCGACGCTAACCCACGCCTCCGACGGAGAACATCGCCGCGGGGGCGGATGTCACACTCCGGCAGGGCCGACTGGTCCTATGCACCGAGGGGAAGGAGAACGAACATGCCCGACAACGCCGCACGACTTCGCGACCTGCACCGCCCCGGAGACCCGCTGCTGCTGCCGAACGTCTGGGACGCCGGAAGCGCGCAGATCGTCCAGGAGGCCGGTTTCCCCGCGCTCGCCACCGCGAGCGCCGCCGTGTCCGCCATGCTCGGCTACCCCGACCACGAGGGCGCCCCCGCCGAGGAGATGTTCGCCGCCGCCGGACGCGTCATCCGCGCCGCGACCGTCCCGGTCACCGTGGACGCCGAGGCCGGGTACGGCCTCCAGCCGGCGGAGCTGGTGGAGCGGCTGCTCGGCATCGGCGCGGCCGGCTGCAACCTGGAGGACACCTACGCCGGGGAGCTGGCCGCCCCCGAGACGCAGGCCGAGTACATCGCCGCCGTCCGGGACGCCGCGGGCGACGCCCTGGTCATCAACGCCCGCGCGGACACGTTCACCGCCGGGGTACCCGACCCGGTGGACGCCGCGATCGCCCGGGGCCGCCTGTACCTGGAGGCCGGCGCGGACTGCGTCTACCCGATCACCGCGCCGCCGGACGCCGTCCCGTCCCTGGTCAAGGGCCTGCCGGGGCCGGTCAACGCGAACAACTTCCCGGGCACGTCCCTCCGGGAGCTGGCGGAGATGGGCGTCGCCCGCGTCTCCTACGGCCCCATGCCCTACCTGCGCGCCCTGGACGCCCTGAAGGACTTCGCCGCCCGCGTCCAGGCGATGGAGGACCCCTACGCCTGACACGTGTGAGGGCGCCCACCCCTGGTCGCCCTTGCACGGGCCCACTCGCGTTGGCACAGTGATACGCGAAGTGTTGCTACGTATCAGAGGGTGAGGCCCGCATGACCACGATCGCGGAGGAGACGCCCCCGAAGGTCGTCCTCGACTCCATCAGCGGCGTCGCGCTCGCCGCCGCCGCGTCGAACGTCGTCATGCAGCTCGCCCGCCTCCCCGTCGGGCACGGCGTCGCCGAGAGCACGGTGGACAGCGGCCGCGTCGACAAGCACCCGATCAAGCGCGCCCGCACCACCCTCAGCTACATCGCCGTCGCCATGCTCGGCACCGAGTCCGAGCGGCTCGCCATGCGCCGCGAGGTCAACCGCGCCCACCGGCACGTCAACGCCAGGGCTCCGGTCCGCTACAACGCCTTCGACCGCGAGCTGCAACTCTGGGTCGCCGCCTGCCTCTACCAGGGCATCGAGATGATCTACACGCTCCTGTACGGGGAGCCGACGCCCGGGCAGGCCGAGGAGATGTACCGGTACGGCGCCCGCTTCGGCACCACCCTCCAGGTCCCGCAGGACATGTGGCCGCCCGACCGCGCCGCCTTCGAGGAGTACTGGCAGGACGGCCTCAGCAAGATCGAGATGGACGACGTCACCCGCGGCTACCTGCGCGACCTCACCGAGCTGCGGCTCTTCCCGGCCCCGCTCCGCTGGGTCCTCGGCCGCCACCACCGCTTCCTCACACTCGGCTTCCTGCCCCAGCCCTTCCGCGACGAACTCGGCTACCCGTGGACCCCCCGCGACCAGGCCCGCTTCGACCGCCACACCCGCTTCCTCGCCCGGACGAACCGCGTCCTCCCCCGCCCGCTCCGCGAGTTCCCCTTCAACGTCTACCTCCACGACGTCCGCCGCCGCATCAGGAAGAACCGCCCCATCGTCTGACCCCTCAGCGGAGGCCATCTGCGTTGGCGCCGGTG
This sequence comes from Actinomadura sp. B10D3, assembly GCF_039871695.1. Classification (NCBI taxonomy): domain Bacteria; kingdom Bacillati; phylum Actinomycetota; class Actinomycetes; order Streptosporangiales; family Thermomonosporaceae; genus Actinomadura; species Actinomadura sp. B10D3. Next base: position 84,187 of record NZ_JBDPLY010000024.1, on the reverse strand, counting down.
CCGGTGGCGACCGGGCTGGCGGTGCCCGCGGCGGTGTCGACGGAGCAGCCGGCCGTGCTGCCGGCCGCCGTGATCAATCGGTTGGATCGGATCGTTCAGGAGCGTTCCTGACGGGTTTGATCTGGAGTTCGAAGTCGCCCTGGTGGTGTCGGACGCCGGCGACGACGGCGTCCTCAAGGACTTCGGCGCCCTTGTTCTGGCGGCGCATCATGGGGTCGGAGCGGACGTCCTTCGCCAGCGAGAAGCAGAGCAGGATCAGGACGATCGCGAACGGCAGCGCGCCGATGAAGGTGATGTTCTGGATGCCGCTGAGGGCCCGGTCGCCGCCGATCACCAGCATGATCGCGGCGACGCCGCCGGTCATCGCGCCCCAGAAGACCACGATCCAGCGGGACGGGCTCGTGGAGCCGCGCTGCGACAGGGTGCCCATGACGATCGACGCCGCGTCCGCGCCGGACACGAAGAAGATCGCGACGAGGACCATGACGACGATCGCGGTGAGCATCTCCCAGGGCAGGTTGCCGAGGACGTTGAAGGTGATCTGCTCCTCCGAGCCGTTGCCGTAGGGGTTCAGGCCGTCGCGCTGCTGGTCGATGGCCGTCCCGCCGAAGATGGCGAACCAGCCGAGGCTGACCACGCTGGGCACGAGGATCACGCCGGCGACGAACTGGCGGATGGTGCGGCCGCGGCTGATCCGGGCCAGGAACATGCCGACGAAGGGGGCCCAGGAGATCCACCAGGCCCAGTAGAAGATCGTCCACTCGGAGAGGAACTTCTTCATCGGCTCGCCGCCGGTGGCGCCCGACCGGGACGCCATCTCGCCGAAGTCCTGGATGTAGACGCCGACCGTGGTGGGCAGCAGCTCCAGGATGAACACGGTCGGGCCGGCCACGAACACGAAGAAGGCCAGGAAGGCGGCCAGCACCATGTTGGTGTTGGACAGCCACTGGATGCCGCGGGCGATGCCGGACACGGCCGACAGGATGAAGCAGATCGTCAGCACCACGATGATCAGGACGAGGACGGAGGTGCCGAGCGAGTCGATCCAGCCCGCCTCCTGCATGCCGGTCCGGATCTGCAGGGCGCCGATGCCGAGCGAGGCGGCGGAGCCGAACAGGGTGGCGAAGAGCGCGAGGATGTCGATGAGCCGGCCGACGCGGCGCTCGGCGCGGTGGCGGCCGAGCAGCGGGACGAACGCCGCGCTGATCAGCTGGCCGCGGCCCCGGCGGTAGTGGCCGTACCCGATCGCGAGGCCGAGGACGGCGTAGATCGACCACGGGTGCAGCGTCCAGTGGAAGATCGTGGTGGCCATCGCGGTCTCGATCGCCGGCTCGCTCTGCGACGGGTCGGTGCCCGGCGGCGGCTTGAAGTAGTGGGTCAGGGGCTCGGCCACGCCGAAGAACATCAGGCCGATGCCCATGCCCGCGCTGAACATCATCGCGACCCACGAGACGGTGCGGAACTCCGGCTCGTCGCCCTCCCGGCCGAGCGGGATCCGTCCGTAGCGGCTGAACGCCAGCCACAGCGAGAAGATGACGAACCCGGTCGCGGCGAGGACGAACAGCCAGCCGACGTTCGCCAGCAGCCAGCCGAGCGCCCTCTTGGTGACCGAGTTCAGGCCGCGGTGGTCCGCGGCGCCCCAGATGACGAACGCCGCGGACAGCACCGCGGTCACGCCGTAGACGATCCAGTCGGTACGCGAGCGCGCCCGGGCGCCGATTCCCTCGGAGATCTTCACAGTCCGGAGTCATGCCCGCAGAATCACGTCTCAGTGACGCCATCGGCCGAGGCTTCCTTGCGCGCGTCGTTCACCGCCCTGACGAGTTCGCCGATGTCAGAGGGCGTGGTGCGGTGGCTGATGACGCAGGCGCGGAGGGCGGCACGGCCGTCGAGGCGGACGGGGCTGATCCAGGCGCGGCCCCCGGTGACGACGTTCCGGGCGAGGGCCTCGTGGTGCTCCCAGGCGGCGTCGTCCGGGTCGGCGAAGCAGACGACCGGGAGCGGGGTGTCGTTGACGACGTCCCAGCCGGCCGCGGTGAGCCGTTCCCGGAGGTCGTCCGCGAGGCCGGCGTCGCGTTCGAACTGCTCGGCGTACCCCGCGCGGCCCGCGACGGCGAGGCTGAGGAACAGCTTGAGGCCCATGAAGCGGCGCGACCACTGCTGGCTGGAGGTGTAGGGGTCGACCGTGTCGGGGATCTCGGCCGGCATGTAGGACGTCGTGACCCGGAACGTCTCGGCGAGGCCCGCGGCGTCGGTGCACAGGAGGGCCCCGGCGCCCATGGGGACGCTCAGCCACTTGTGCGCGTCGACCGTGATCGAGTCCGCGCGCCCGATGCCGTCGAGCGCGGGCGCGAGCCGGTCGGAGAGCGCGGCGGCGCCGCCGTACGCGGCGTCCGCGTGCAGGTGGAGGCGCTGGTCGCGGCACAGGTCGGCGATCTCGTGCAGCGGGTCGATCACGCCGGCCGCCGTGGTCCCGGCGGTCGCGACGACGAGGAACGGCAGGTCGCCGGCCGCGCGGTCGGCGGCGATCCGGCGGGCCAGGGCGGCGGTGTCCATCCGCAGGCCGGGGCCGGACGGGACGAGGCGCACGGCGTCCCGTCCGATGCCGGTGGCGTGCGCGATCTTCAGCCAGGCGAGGTGGCTCTCCGCCGACGCGTACATCGCGGGACGGCCCGGCAGCGCCCGCACGCCCTCCTCGCCGTAGCGCGGCCACGCCTTCGTGAGGGCCAGCAGCACCGCGGTCAGGTTGGCCTCGGCGCCCCCGCTGGTGAACGACCCGGCGACCTCACCGGGCGGGTAGCCGAGCCGTCCGCCCAGGTAGCGCAGCAGATGCGCCTCGATCTCGGCCGCCGCGGGCGCGTGCGACCAGGCCGCCATCTGCGGGTTGAACGCCGCCGCGAGCGTGTCGCCGACCACGCTCATCAGGGTCGGCGTCGGATTGAACAGTCCGAAGTACCGGGGATGGGTCGTGTGGACGGTGGTCGCGCGCAGCATCCCGGCGACATCGGGGATCACCTCGTCGGGGGCCACCGGACGTTCGAAGTCGTACGCGCCGATCCCGGCCCGGAGCCGCTCGATGTCCACCGGCCTGCTCACGGGGCGGCCGGCGATCTGCGCGCGCTCGTCATGGAGGAGATCGACGACGTCCCTCCACAGCCGTGAGGAGACGGACGGGGGCGGGTCGAAGGAGGCACGTCCCAGGGGAAATCGGTCCATGCCGTCGACCCTCGCGCCTGCTCGACGATGACCCAAGTGGCAGAAGCGACCACTACCGCTAAGATTGTGACATGCACCGGCTCGCCGTCGCGGTCACCGAAGGGGTACCGATCTTCGAGCTCGCCATCCCGTGCGAGGTGTTCGGGTACGAGCGGCCGGGCCTCGCCCCCACCTGGTACGACTTCCGGCTGTGCGCCGCCGCCGGCACCCGCACCACCGCCGGGTTCGCCGCGGACGCCCGGTACGGCCTCGACGCGCTCGCCGAGGCCGACACCGTCGTCATCCCCGCCTGCGCGAACGTCCTCGGCGACCAGCCCCCCGGCCTCGTCGAGGCCGTCCGCGCCGCGCACGGCAACGGCGCCCGGATCGTGTCGCTGTGCACCGGCGCGTTCGTCCTGGCCGCCGCCGGCCTCCTGGACGGACGCCCGGCGACCACCCACTGGATGCACGCGGACCAGCTGTCGGCCCGCTACCCGGAGGTGAGGGTGGACGCGTCCGTCCTCTACATCGACGACGGCGACGTCCTGACCAGCGCGGGCACCGCCGCCGGCCTGGACCTGTGCCTGCACGTCGTGAGGAAGGACCACGGCGCCGCCGTCGCGGGTGCGCTCGCCAAGCGGCTCGTCATGCCCGCGCACCGTCCCGGCGGCCAGGCCCAGTACATCGACACGGGGATCACCGTCCAGGACGCGGACGAGCTCGGCCCGCTCCTCGACTGGGCCCGCCGGCACCTGGACGAGCCGCTGACCGTGCCCGTCCTCGCGCGCCGCGCCAACGTCACCACACGCACCCTGATCCGCCGATTCCACGCCGCGACCGGGACGACGCCCATGGCGTGGCTGCGCGGCATCCGGATCGACCACGCCCGCAAGTTGCTGGAGACGACGTCGCTGCCCGTCGACCAGGTCGCCGAACGCTCCGGCCTGGGAAGCCCGGCCAACCTCCGGCACCACTTCACCCGCGCGGTCGGCGTCCCGCCCACCGCCTACCGGCGCGCGTCCCGTCCCGAGCGCTAGAAATAAACAGGGCGAGCCGGCGTCGATACTGAAGTAATCACACCGGAAAAGTACCGAACGTGCTGAAAGAGTGGACGCATGATGTCTGCCGAACTCCGCGACCTGACCGTCCACGTCGACACGGGCCGGTGGAGCGGGACGGTACTCGACGCGGTGAGCCTCGTCGTACCCGAGCGGCGGCTCACCGCCCTGCTCGGCGAGTCCGGGTGCGGGAAGTCCATGGCCGCCGCGGCGCTCACCGGGACGCTGCCGGAGACGGCCGCCAGTACGGGGGAGGTCCGGATCAACGGGGCCGTCGTGCGGGACCGGCTCCAGTGGCGGCGCCTCCGGGGCCGCGCCGTCGGGCTGGTGCCCCAGGAGGGCGTCACGGCCTTCGACCCCTCGGAGACCGTGGGCGCCCAGCTGCGCGAGCTGGAACGCCGGTACCGCCGCTGGAGCCTCGACCGGGCGTGCGGCGCGGCCCATTACCCCGCCGAGCTGTTCGACCTGTACCCGAACCAGCATTCCAGCGGCCAGATCCAGCGCGCCGCGCTCGCCGCGGCCCTCCTGCCGGCGCCCGCCGTCCTCGTCGCCGACGCGCCGGCCGCCTCCCTCGACACCGAGACCGCCTACGGGGTGTGGACGACCCTGCGCAGGTACGCCGACGACGGGGCCGCCGTCCTGATGATCACCCACGACGTCGCCATGCTCACCGCCACCCGCGTCGCCGACCAGGCGGCCCTGATGCGCCACGGGAGGATCGTCCACACCGGCGGCACCGCCGACCTGGCCGCTCTGGACGACCCCTACGTCCGCGGCTTCTTCGCGGAGCCCGTGGTGAACCCCCTGAGTTCGGGGTGCGTATGACGCGCTGAGGCTGGGAGGATCCAGGGCGACATGGCCCGTCCACCGGGACAGGGCCGCCATCGACGCCGCCGATCCGCCGGCGGCCCGGCCGGCGGGGAGCAGGCGGCGTCTTGACAGGTCCGGGCGGTCGGCCCAAGGATCAGATCACCCAGGGTGGCGGGAGGTCGGTGTGCGGGCCCACTGCGCGGCGATGGCGGCGGTCGTCGTCGTGGGCGCCGGGATGCTCGCCGGATGCGGCACCTCGAGCAACGTCGTGGAGAAGTCGTTCACCGACCGGAACGGGCGCGCCTGCACGTACGTGGTGGTCCGCGACGTGGAGGACGAGGGCACCGAGGACGACTACGACGTCCACAACATCGACTGCGACTACCCGCCCTCACCGTCTGCGAGCGCAGGGGGACCCCCATGACCAGGCGATGGCTGTACACCGTGCCCGTCCTCATGCCCGTCCTCGCCGGGGCGCTGAGCGGCTGCGGCGAGGATGTGAGGGAGAGGTCCTTCACCGACGACCACGGGCGCGTCTGCACCTACATCCTGGTCGAGGAGTGGGACGGCGACAAGGACGTCGGCAACATCTCCTGCGAATACCCGAGGTCCCCCGCCACGACCCCGTCCCCAACCCCCTCACCCAGCGGCTGACCCCTCAACGGTCGAACGCCTGCCTGATGGCGGCCTCGACCGGGGAGGCCCCTTCGAGGCGGAGCGGCCCGGCCGGGCTCAGCTTCGGCCGCCGGCCGGCGGCCCGCGCCAACGGTTTTCCGGGGTCAGAAGACCGGGGTGCCGTCGCGGACGAGTCTCCAGTTGTCCACGTGGAACGTCGCGGGGTCGATGGTGCCCGCTTCGGACGCGTACTCGACGATCGCCTCCCGGATCGCCACCTGCGCGTTGTAGACGACCGGGGCCGTCGCGATGTGGGGGAACCCGCCGCCGCCCGACTGGCGGTAGTTGTTGACCGCCACCAGGAACCGCTGGTCGTCGGCGACCGGCGTCCCGTCGTAGGCCAGGCCGACGATGCGCGAGCCCTCGGCCTTGGCGATGTCGACGTCGTAGGTGACGCCCGAGAACTGGTCGTAGTTGTAGTCGGGACGGTTGTTGGCGTTCGTCCACGAGGCGGGGTCGACGGGGGCGTCCGCCGCGACCTGCGTGAAGTACTGCGCCGAGTACTCCAGGTACTCCTTGATCTGCGCGCCCGTCAGGATGCTCGCCAGCAGCGTGTTGTCGTAGATGTAGAGCCCGGCGATGTCCTTGATCGTGACCTTGCCGGCGGGGAAGGTCGCGGCGCGGCTGAACGGGGCGGCGATCGACACCACGGGCAGGGACGCGTGCTCGGTGCCCTCGACGGCGGCCGTGACCGTCGCGGTCTGCACCAGGTGGATGTAGTCGAGGATCGTGGTGTCCTTCCAGCAGGACTCCGCCGCCGACATCTCCTCGGTGGAGGTGGCGACCTCCTTGTTCACATAAGTGATCACCGCGTCGTGCTGCTTCTTGATCAGCGTGACGAGTTTCGGATCCTCCTGCACCGTGTTGCTGTTCACGGTCGTCGCGGACCTGCCCGTGACCTTCCACCGGCCGCGCTCGTGGCGGAGCGTGAGGTCGAAGACCGAGAGGCGCTGGCCCCAGCACTTCGGCTCGCTCAGTACGACCGTCCGGCCGGTGGCCTTGTTGGTGACGAACCGCTCCGGGACCTCCTGGTGCGCGTGCCCGAACAGGATGGCGTCGATGCCCGGGACCTGCTCGGCGACCAGGGCGGCGGCGTTCTCGACCGGGAGGTCGTCGCCGTAGGACGAGGTGCCGCTGTCCCCGGAGTGCGCGCTGACGATCACGACGTCGGCGCCGCGGGCCCGGATCACCGGCACCCAGCGCTTCGCCGTCTCCACCAGGTCGAGGAAGTCGAGCTTGCCGGAGACGTTGGCCTTGTCCCAGATCGCGACGCCCGGGTTGGTGAGGCCCAGCAGCCCGACCTTGATCGGCGGGTGTCCCCGGACGTGCATCTTCTTGATCATGTACGGGGCGTAGGCGGGGCGCCGGGTGCCCGCGTGGACGGCGTTCGCGGCGAGCACGGGCGCGTCCATCTGGTCGATCCACGTGTCGAGGAAGGGGATGCCGTAGTTGAACTCGTGGTTGCCGAGGGCGACGGCGTCGTAGCCGATGGCGTTCATCTGGCGGGCCATCGGGTGGACCGCGCCGGTCTCGGTGATCGGCTCGACGGAGGCGTAGTAGAAGCCGAGCGGGGTACCCTGGATGGTGTCGCCGGCGTCGAAGAGCAGGGTGCGGTCGCGTCCCCGGTCGGCGCGGATCTGGTTCACCAGGCTGGACACGCGCGCCAGGCCGACCGTGTTGCCGTCGGCGTCGGAGTACTCGGCGTCCTTGTAGTAGTCCCAGTTCACCGCGTGGCTGTGGATGTCGGACGTGCCCATCACGGTGATCGTCACCGACCGGCCGTGCGTCGCCGCCGCCGCGGACCCGGGCCACCCGGCGAGGGCGAGGGCGCCGGCGGCGGTGAGGCCGCCGAGGACCTGCCTGCGGCCGACGTCGGGGACGCGGCAGGAACACCAGCGGGGCTCCGGGGGCATCGGGTTCTCCATGGCGCGCTCGTTCCTTCCGCGAGGGGGACGGCAGAACGATAGAGGCGCCGGTCAAGATCATTGCTGGCGAACATTCCCGATCCTGCGGGGAGATCGTTGGCACTCCTTGTGCAGCCGCTCCGACCTGGGCGTTCTTGATCTTGTAGGACGAAGCGTCGCGAACCGGGGTGAGGGGCCGGTAGCGTCCCTCAGGTCAAGATCAACTCGACCGATCGGAGCTGTCCTTGCGGACGCACGACAGGATGATGAACGGCACCTGGCGACGGCTCGCCGGCACGGCGGTGGCGGCGGCGCTCGCGACCGGCGCATTCACCGGCCTCGGCGTGGCGGCACAGGCGGACGAGCCGCCGCCCACCCCGAAGATCATCGGTGGGACGCCGGCCGACCAGACCTACCCGTTCATGGCCTCCCTGCAGTACGAGCGGGACGGGAACCCGAACTCGCACCGCTGCGGCGGCGGGCTGATCGACAGGGAATGGGTGGTCACGGCCGCCCACTGCGTGGCCACGGCGGGTACCGGCGGCGCCCCGCACGACGTCATGGACCCGGCGCTGTTCCACCTGCGCATCGGTTCCAACGACCGGACGAAGGGCGGCAGCGTCGCCAAGGTCAAGGAGATCGTCGTCCACCCCGAGTACCAGCACCTGGACGACCGCTCCGAGGGTAAGGACATCGCGCTCCTGCACCTCGACGCCCCCGTCCCGCAGGCGACCGTCCCGCAGGCCACGAGCATCCCCGCGCCGGGGACGCCGGTCCGCCAGATCGGCTGGGGATACACCTCGACCAGCGCCGACGACCCGAGCCAGCTGCCCGTCAAGCTCCAGCAGCTCGACACCAAGGTGATCGCGCCGAGCACGGAGAAGTGCCGGGTGGACGCGGGCGGCGACGACGCGTGGGGCATTCGCGACAACGACATCTGCACCGACAACCCCGAGGGCGTCCGCGGTCCCTGCGGCGGCGACTCCGGGTCGCCGCTGCTGTCCAAGGTCAAGGGCCGCTGGGTCCTCCAGGGGGTCGACTCCCGCGGCGTCGGCGACGTCTGCGGCGAGACCCCCGACATCTACACGAGCATCGGCCACTTCCACGGCTGGATCGCCGGCGTCATCGGCTGATCCCGTCCTCGCGCGAACGCCCGGTCAGGCACCGCCTGGCCGGGCGTTCGGCGTTCCGGGCGACGGGGTATGACGTCCCGAATGCCGAGTGCGTATGTCCGAAATCCGGGTACACGAATGTTGTGGCCTCTGTCACTCTGTTTGCCATTCGCCCCAGAAGATCACTACTGTCACGGCTTTGTTCCCTTTTAGTCAGTGTTGCCGTGTCTAGCGTTTCGTGTTCCTCTAATTAAGGCAATGTCCGGTTGCGGATCGCTCCTGGCCGATTCCGCCCCACAGCCCGCCCGACACCGCCCGCCCGCCACCTCACCGCCCAGCCCCCGACGACCCACGCACGCACGCGACAGCGGAGGTCCGGATGCGCAAGGAGACGCTGGAGAGCTTCGTCCTCGGGGACGTCCTCCGGTCACAGGCGCAGGTTCACCGAAGACAGACGTTCCTCAGGTTCCGCGACGGAGAGATCACCTACGGCGAGGTCGACGCCACCGCCGACCGGCTGGCCCGCATGCTGTCCGCCGCCGGCGTCCGGCGCGGCGACCACGTCGGCCTGATGCTGCCCAACTGCGCCGACATCGTGCACCTCGTCTTCGCGCTGGCGCGGCTCGGCGCCGTCGCGGTGCCGATCAACATCGCCTACAAGGGCGAACTGCTCCGGCACGTCCTGGACAGCTCCGACTCCGGCTGGCTGATCATCGACGGGCCGTACGCGGAGCGGATCACCGAGATCGCCGACCGGCTGCCCAAGCTGGGCCGGGTGCTCGTGCGGGACGCCGCCGGGTCCGGGGTGCCGCTCGACCGGCTCGGCAAGCCCGCCCGTGACCTGTGGGCGCTGCCGGACGACGGAGACGGCCGGGTCGACGTCAAGGTCGGCTTCGGCGACATGCAGGCGATCATGTACACGTCCGGCACCACCGGGCCGTCCAAGGGCGCGATGGTGCCGCACGCCCTCGCGCTGACCTGCGCCTACGACTCGCTCGACTTCCTGGACCGGTGGGGCAAGACGATCTACTGCCCGCTGCCGCTGTTCCACGCCGCCGCGCTCTGGGACGGCATGCTCTCGGCCCTGCTGGGCGGCGGGTCCATCGCGATCGTCGAGCGGTTCAGCGCGTCGCGGTTCTGGGACGACGTGCGCCGCTTCGACGCGCAGGTGTGCATGAGCGTGTTCTCCATGATCCCGATCCTGCTGAACCGGCCGCCGACGTCGCGGGACCGCGACCACCGGCTGGAGACGTTCTACATGGGCAAGTCGAACCTGGACGAGCCGATGCGGGAGCGGTTCGGCGTCCGGTCCGTGGAGACCTACACCAGCACCGAGGCGGGCATCGCGACGGGCAGCCCGTACGGGGAGTGGCGCGCCGGGTCGTGCGGGCAGGCGCACGAGGAGCGCTTCCACGTGGCTGTCGTGGACGAGCACGACCGGGAACTCGGCCCGGGGGAGCCGGGCGAGCTGGTGCTGCGGCCGAAGCAGCCGTTCGTCCTCACGACGGGGTACTACGGCAACTGGGAGGCCACGACCCACTGCTTCAGGAACATGTGGTTCCACACCGGAGATCGGGTATGGCGCGATGACGACGGGTACTTCTTCTTCCTGGACCGGATGAAGGACGCCATCCGCCGGCGTGGTGAGAACATCTCGGCCTTCGACCTGGAGACCGAGATCAACCAGCATCCGGCGGTGCTGGAGTGCGCCGCGATCGGCGTGCCCTCGGAGTTGGAGGACGAGGACATCAAGGTGTCGATCGTTGTGCAACCGGACACCGGCATGGAACCGGAGGCGCTGGTGGCCTACTGCGAGGAGCGGCTGCCGCGCTCGATGGTGCCGCGCTACGTGGAGTTCGTGGACGCGCTGCCCCGCACCCCCACGGACAAGGTCGCCAAGTACAAGCTGCGCGCGCAGGGCGAGCACGGGATCACCGACACGACCTGGGACCGGGAGGCGGACGGCCGGTGAACTGGGACGACACGCCGGAGCAGGCCGCCTTCCGGGAGGAGGTCCGGTCGTTCATCGCCGAGCGGTTCCCCATCGGGTACCGTCCGGCGGCGGACGAGGAGCAGAGCCTCGAACCGGAGGACGTCGCGGGCTACAACTGGCCCGTCGACCGGGTCGCGGACGATCCGGAGCGCCGCGAGGGCGCGCGCGCCTGGGCGGCGGCGCTCGCCGAGCGCGGCTGGATCGCGCCGCACTGGCCCGCCGAGTACGGCGGCGCCGGCCTGTCGGCGCTGGAGGAGTTCATCCTGCACGAGGAGATGATGCGGGCGCGGGTGCCGACCGTGAACGGCATCGGCGCGTTCCTCCTCGGCCCGACGCTGCTGGTGCACGGCACCGAGGAGCAGAAGGCGACGCACCTGCCGCCGATCGCGAGCGGTCGGGCGACCTGGGCGCAGGGGTTCTCCGAACCGGGGTCGGGGTCCGACCTGGCCTCGCTGCGCACCCGGGCCGTCCGGGACGGGGACGAGTACGTCGTGGACGGCCAGAAGGTGTGGACGTCCCTCGGGCAGTACGCCGACTGGCTGTTCGTCCTGGTCCGCACCGATCCGGACGCCGACAAGCCCCACCGCGGCATCACGTTCCTGCTCGTCGAGGCGGACGCGCCCGGGGTGACGATCCGCCCCATCACCGACATCCGCGGCGCGGCGCCGTTCTGCGAGATCTTCTTCGAGGGCGTCCGGGTGCCGGTGGCGAACCGGGTCGGCGAGGAGAACCGCGGCTGGTACGTGGCGATGTCCGCGCTCGGCTTCGAGCGCGCCGGGATCGGCGCCACGATCAAGTACGAGCAGGCGCTCGCCGACCTGGTCACCTACCTGCGCTCTCCCGAGGGGCGGCGCTTCGCGCGCACGACCCCCGCGCTGAGGCAGGAGCTCGCCCGCCGGCAGACCGAGATCCGCGTCCTGTACAACCTGGCCCGCTACACCGTGTCGCGGCAGGCGGCGGGGGACGAGCCCGACTTCGAGGCGTCCATCAACCAGCTGTTCGGCGCCGAGCTGCACCAGCGGCTCGCCCGCACGGGCGCCCGCGCGTTCGGGCGGTCCGCCGCGCTGTGGGAGCGCGACGGGGCGCCGCTCGGCGCCGCCTTCACCCACATGCGCCGGGACTCGGTGGCGTCGACCTTCCTCGGCGGCACCACCGAGATCCAGCGCAACGTCATCGCCACCCGGGGCCTCCACCTGCCCCGTTGACCGATCATTCACTTGAGGAGCGCACGCGTATGCCCGACGAGAACGCCTACGAGACCGTCGATCTGCGGATAGAGGAGCGGGTCGCCTGGCTGACGCTGAACCGCCCGGACAAGCTCAACGCGCTGACGCCGACGACGATGGCGGAGCTGCGCGACATCTTCAACCGCGTCGACGACGACGAGGACGTCTGCGTGGTGGTGCTGCGCGGCGCCGGCGAGCGCGCGTTCTGCGCCGGGATGGACCTCGGCTGGTCGGAGAAGCTGACGCCGCGGGAGCGGATCGAGCAGGGCAGGCTCGGCGAGAAGACGTTCGCGATGATGGAGCGGCTGTCGGTCCCGGTGATCGCGGCCGTGCACGGGTACGCGGTCGGCGGGGGGCTGGAGCTGGCGCTCGCGGCCGACTTCATCATCGCCTCGGACAACGCGAAGATGGGCCTCGTCGAGATCACGCTGTCGGCGCGCCCGCCGTACCGGCCGAAGATGACCGAGGACGGCGACCCCGACCAGCCCGAGTTCGGCGGGTCGGCGCCCGGCTGGGGCGGCGTGAAGCGGCTGCCGGAGCGGATCGGCAAGGCCCGCGCCAAGGAGCTGCTGTTCACCGGCGCCCGCATCGACGCCGACCGCGCGCTGCGGCTCGGCCTGGTCAACGACGTGTACCCGGCGGACGAGTTCGACAAGCGGATCGGCGAGCTGGCCGAGCGGATCGCCGCGATGAACCGCTACAACCTGCGGCTCGTCAAGGAGCTCGTCACCTACGGCTACGACTGGATCGAGCCCCACCCGAGCTAGGAGGACCCGTGCAGATCTATCGGATCGATCATGTGGCGCAGGTGACCCCCGATCTCGACGCGCAGGTCGCGCGGCTCTCCGGGCTGTTCGGGTTCCGGCCGGTCCGGAGCTGGGACAACCCGGGCGAGGGTACGCGCGGTGTCCGGCTGGAGATCCCGGGCAGCCGCGGCCAGGCGTGGGAGGTCGTCGCGCCGTCCGGCGAGGGCTCGTCGTTGCAGACCTGGCTGGACGAGCACGGCGGGCGCCCCGGGCTGCACCACGTCGGCGCCGAGGTGCCCGACCTGGAGGCCGTCCAGGCGGAACTCGAAGTGCGCGGCATCAAGGCCACCGACGGCGCGCGGGGACGCTGGCTGGAGGCGTCGCTGAGCCCGCCGGAGAAGGGCCCCGGCGTCCTGTGGCGGTTCCGCGGGCCGGGCAGCCTGGACATGTGCGGCGACTCGTCGGCCTCGACCCCCGCGACCGGGTCCGTTGAGGGGCCGTCCCTCGGCATCGTGGCGCTCGACCACATCTGCCAGGCGTTCCACGACCGCGACGAGCTGGCCCGCTGGTACCACGACCTCGCCGGGTTCGTGCAGGTGTGGCGGACGGCCGACGACGAGCACCCCGACATGGCCGACCTCGTGCTGAACATCCCCGGCTCGGCCATCTGCTGGGAAGTGATCATGCCGCGCGGGGAGGACTCGTTCATCGAGCGGTTCCTCGACAAGGGAGGCCCCGGCGCCCACCACGTCACGTTCGAGGTGGACGACTGGGACGCGGCCATGGCCGCCTGCGAGCACCACGGCACGCCCACGTTCGACGACGAGGAGGGCGTCACCGACGGCGCCGCCTGGAAGCACACGTTCATCCACCCGAAGCACACCGGCGGCGTCCTCGTCCAGCTGTTCTGGGAGGAACGGCCGGGCGTGTGGGTCCGCTCCGACAAGGTGCCGCCGCGATGGACCTGAGCCTGACCGAGGACCAGGAGCTGATCGCCTCCACCGCCCGCGAGCTGCTGGAGTCCCGGGCCGCGGCGGCGGGGGTCCGCGCGCTGGGCGACGACCCCGCCGGGTACTCGGCCGCGCTCTGGAAGGAGATGGTCGAGCTCGGCTGGACGGGCCTGCCCTTCCCCGAGGAGCACGGCGGCGTGGGAGGCGACTTCCTGGACGTCTGCCTGCTGTTCGAGCAGCTCGGATACGCGCAGGTCCCGAGCCCGCTGCTGACCGCGGTGGCGTGCTGCGGGATGCCGGTCGCCCGCTTCGGGGCGTCCGCCCAGAAGCGGCGCTGGCTGGACGCGATAGCGAACGGTGAGATCGTGACCGCCGCCCCCCTCCCCTGGGACCGCCCGGGGGAGGGGCCGGTGGCAACGCGTTCCGACAGCGGGTTCGTCCTGGACGGGACCGCCACGTTCGTCCCGTTCGCGGCGTCCGCCGAACACCTCCTGGTGGCGGCGCGCCTCGACGGCGAGCCGCACGCCTTCTGGGTGGACACCGCCGACGTGACCTTGAAACCGCTGGGGACGATCGGCGCCGGCCGCCCCTGCCACGTCGACCTGGACGGCATCTGGGTATCGGCGGATGCGGCAATGGGGACGGACGCCGCCAACGCGGTCTCCCTGTTCGGCGCGGCGGCGACCTGCGCGGAGATGGTCGGCGCGGCGCAGCGCGTCCTGGACATGACGGTGGCGTACGCGACGGAACGCGAGCAGTTCGGCCGCGCGATCGGGTCGTTCCAGGCCGTCCAGCACCACTGCGCGAACATGGCGATCGACGTCCTGGGATCCCGGTTCATCGCCTACGAGGCCATCTGGCTGCTCTCGGTGAACCGGGATGCGGCACAAGAAGTGGCCATGGCCAAGGCGTGGGTGAGCGAAGCGTACGAGCGCGTCTGCGCCCTGGGCCACCAGGTGCACGGCGCGATCGGCTTCACCCAGGAGCACGACCTGCACCTGTTCTCCGAACACGCCACGGCCGCGTCCCTGGCCTTCGGCGACGCCGACCTCCACCTCGACACCCTGGCCAACGCGTTCGATCTGGATGGGTGAACGCCCTTCGAGCCCCTATGCGTCCAACCCGGCGGCGTGGCGCATGGCGGTGCGGGCACGGGCCGGGGCCGCAGGGTCCTGCAAGAGCTGGATCTCCTGGTTGGCCGCCATGGACAGGCCGAACAGGGTCGTGGCGACCTCCTCCGCCGGACGGTGCGGTCCCGGAAGTTCGCCTTGGGCGGCTGCGACCTCCGCGGCCAGCGCCCCGCGCAGGGACGTGACGACCTCCAGCAACCGTTCGCGCAGCGGCCCGGGGCGCCCGTCGAGCTCGGAGGAGGCGGCCGTGAGGAAGCAGCCGCCGGGGAAGGGGCAGTCGGCCAGGTAGCCGACCCACCCGTCGATCAGCCGCTCCAGGCGCTCCGCGCCGGGCGGCAGGTCTTCCAGCGGCGCGGTGACCGCCGCGCGGAAGATCTCGACGGCCTGTTCGAGCGCCGCCATGAGCAGCCGGTCGCGCGATCCGAACGGACCGACGAGGCCCGCCTTGCTCATGTCGAGCCGTCGCGCGAGCGTGCCGACCGTCAGACCTTCGAGGCCCAGCCGGGAGGCGTCCAGCATCGCGGCCCGCACGATCCGCTCGCGCGTCCGGGCCGCCTCGGCCGCCGAGTGACGAGGAGACATGGCTCCACGATAGCGAACAGGTGTACGCTATTTGACGTACGACCGTTCGCCAAAGGAGGGGCCGACATGACCGATCTGCTGGGGTTCGACGCCACCGCACTCGCGCTGCTGGGCCATGACGTGGCCCTGGTTCCCGACGCCGCGATGGCGAACCCGACGCCCTGCGACGGGTGGACGGTCACCGACTTGCTCCACCACATGAACGAACGGCACGAGGCCATCGCCCGGACGGCGCTGCCGCCCTTCGAAGCGACCGGCGACCCGCGCGACGCCTTCGCCCGCATCGCCGCCCGCTGCTTCGCCGTGCTCGAACAGGCCGGCGAGGCCGTGAACCTGCCGCAGCGCGGCCCGACGCCGACCGAGCTGGTCCTCGGCGTCCACGGGGTCGACATGCTCGTCCACCGGTGGGACCTGGCGCGTGCGCTGCGGGCCGACCCTGCCGTGCCGTCCCGGCTGGCCGAGGTCGCGCTGCCTCTCGCCCGGATCAGCACCGCGCCCGGCAGCCCCCTCAACGGACCCGGCGGCGTCTATCGTCCGCCCCTGCCCGAAGATCCGGGACGCTCCGCGATCGACAACCTCGCCGCCCTCCTGGGCCGCGACCCCGGCTGGTCTCCGCCGTCCTGACGACTTGTTGGCCACGCCAACGGTAACGTATGGTTGGCCGTACCAACATTGGCATGGCCAACGAATATGGGAGCCGCGACCATGATCAAGCCGTTCCGTATCGACGTCCCGCAGGCCGACCTCGACGACCTTGCCGACCGGCTCGCCCGCACCCGCTGGCCCAACGAGGTCGCCGACGCCGGGTGGGACTACGGCTTCCCGCTGGCACGCCTCAAGGAACTGGCCGAATACTGGCGCACCGGCTACGACTGGCGGAAACACGAGGCCGAGCTCAACGAGCTTCCGCACTTCACGACCGAGATCGAGGGCCAGAACATCCACTTCGTCCACGTCCGCTCTGCGAACCCGGACGCGCTCGCGCTGGTCCTCACCCACGGCTGGCCGGGTTCGTTCCTGGAGTTCCTGGACGTGATCGAGCCGCTGTCGCGCGACTTCCACCTGGTGATCCCGTCCATCCCGGGTTACGGCTTCTCCGGGCCGACCCACGAGCGCGGCTGGGACGTCGTCCGGATCGCGCGGGCCTGGGCCGAGCTGATGAACCGCCTCGGGTACGAGCGCTACGGCGCGCAGGGCGGAGACTTCGGCTCCGGTATCTCGCTGGCCCTCGGGGCGGTGGCACCGCAGCAGGTCGTGGGCGTGCACGTCAACTACCTGCCGACCAGGCCCGTCCCGGACGCCGACATCGAACTGTCCGACACGGACGAGGCCCGGCTGGACAAGGTCAGGAAGCTGATGGCGAACCGTCCGCCGTACCAGGCCCTGCAGGCCCTCACGCCGCAGACCATCGGCTACGCACTGACCGACTCGCCGGTCGGCCAGTTGGCCTGGATCGCCGAGCGCTTCGCGCACTGGACGGACCCCCGCTCGCAGATCAGCGACGACCGGATGATCACCGACATCTCGCTCTACTGGCTGACCGCCACCGCGGCCTCTTCCGCCCGCCTCCACCACGACGCACCGCGGGGGCAGGGCGCGCCATGCCCGGTCCCGGTCGGCGTGGCCGTCCTCCCACACGACATCACGCAGTCGGTGCGCCCCCTCGCCGAACGCCTGTACGACATCAGGCACTGGACGGAGTTCGACCACGGCGGCCACTTCGCCGCAATGGAGGTCCCCGACCTACTGGCCGAAGACATCCACCACTTCTTCAAAACCGCAACGGCCACCCACTAGAACCCTGCCGCGTGCCTCTGAACTGCGATGGCGCTATCCAGCGCCTGCGCTGTGGCCATTTCCGGAGGATGTGCACAGCTCGTGGTACGCCTCGTGCAACTCAGCGGCCTCCGGCACGCCACGGGCTTCCACAGCCGTCATCACCTGCGTCACCCGCCAGTAGTGCGAGGGGACAAGCCGACCGCTCTCCACCGCCTCCAACGCGGTGTATGCCGCCTGTGCAGGCTGATCCCCGGCGAGCAGCGCGAGCGCCAGGTCGAGCCTTGCGGACGCCGCCCGCCGGGGACGCGCCGTGCCGCCGGCAGGCTGCTCCAACCGTGCCAGGATTCCCCGCGCGTACGATTCGGCCGCCGGGTCTCCGACCCATGCGAGCGTGGTCGCGATGTACGCCTCACGCTTCGTCGGGTCGTACCGGTAGTGGTGCTCGGGCCGGTCAGGCTGCGCGAGTGGTTCCACGAGCCGATCCACCCGATTCAAGGCGTCACGCGTCTCCGGATCGGCGCCGAGCCGTGCCCACGCGCGGCCTTCTTGCGCCGTCGCCTGGATGAACGCCGACGACGTGCGGGGTGCGACCTCCTGTGCACCCCGCGCCAGGCGGACCGCCTCCCGGCAGTCCCCGTCCGTGAGCCGCTGCCACGCGCGGGTCTCCAGTACCCACGCGAGGATCTCGGGGTGGTCGGCGTGCTCGGCGAGCTGCGCGGCGGTGCGCAGCCGCGCGGTGGCGATGAGGTCCTCACCCCGGTCGATGTCGCAGGTCGCGGCGAGCAGTGACAGCCAGCCGCCGACCACGGTCAGGCGGCGGCGCTCGGCCAGCGTCATGCGCACGTCCATGAGCGCGGCCACGTAGCCGAGGTGCCGCCGGATCCGGGGCAGCAGGTCGGCGGGCCGGGTCAGCGCGTACGCGGAGGCCAGCTCGTCCACGGCCGTCTCCAGCGCGACGAGCGTGCCGTCCCCCACCTCGCTGGCGGCGACGCGGCGCGCCAGCTCAAGCGCCTCGATCTCCTCCGCGACCCCACCACTCGGCACGGACGGCGGTGCGCAGGGACGGAGCGCGGCGAGTTCACCCCCGGCGTCGAGCAACGCGTCCAGCCGCGCGGCCAGTTCGGGGGACGGGCGCCTGCGGTCGTTGGCGATGCGCGAGAGAAACCCGTCATCGCACGGGACGAGTCGCGCGAGCTTGCGCTGACTGATCCCACGCTCCGCCATGAGCTGACGGAGCCTCTCACCGAAGGTGGCCATCGCCTCACCGTTTCGCCCCGGCTTGACCCATTACCTGACGCTGCCCGCGCGGGGAGTCAGCAGGCAGCGGCTTCCACGCTAACGCTGGCCGCGGTCAGGTGGGAGGCGAAGGGTGTCGCAGGACACGAAGACGGCCCCGGCCGGCGGGCGAACGCCGGTGGTTCCGGGGCCTTGGCCCGATGGAGGTCAGATCTGTGAACGATGCTAAGGGCGGCGCGTCCCCCGCCGAAGTGGACGTTGGTGGGCTTGCCGTCGAGTTTCTTGGGTGGACGGTCGAGGTCGTCCAGGATCCGCCGGTGTGGCGGGCGTCTCGTGACGTGGCGCCGCCGTTGGTGATCGCTGCGGGTTCGGTCGTCGAGTTGCGGACGCTGCTGGACGAGGCCGACCGGTTCGACTGCCGTCGCGCGACCCACGCTCTCGCCGAGGTTCTGCGCGGGCGAGGCGTGATCGCGCAGGTTTACGGCCAGGCCATCGTCGCCGAATCGCCGTGCGGTGTCCGGCGCACCATCGTGGCCGGGCGCGGTCTCTACCGCTGGACGTCCGGCGTGGTGATCGGTGCGATCGGTGAGGTCGCCGGGGCTGCGGAGCGTGCGCTGCGCGGGCTGGGGGCGTCGTGATGGCGAGCCGTGTGACCTGCTGGTACGGGCACGCCACGGGCAGTTGGTGGGCGGTCGCGCGTGATGGTGCGGGGCGGTGGCGGCTGGTCGAGGCCGCCTCCCAGGTCGAGCTTGGCCGCCGCCTGGTCGAACTGGGTGTGTACGGCGTGGCCGTGCCGCCCGCCCGTCCCGCCGCCGTGCGCAGCCCAGCGCCGCGCTACCACTACCTCTGACGGGAGCCGAGTTGGTGCGAGACATCTTCGGGCCTGCCGAGGTTCTGCACGCGGCGGTGCGCCGCCGCGCCCCGCAGGTCGCCGCCGCGATCGTCCTGGACGAGGAAGAGGGGCTGCGCCGGGTCCGCGTCACCTACCGCGACGCTGGGCCCTACCTCGTCGGCTGGGACGGCACCGCCTACCAGTGGCGCTCCGGGCCGGCCTCGGGCCTGCCGCTGCCCGCCGACCCCGAACGAGCCGCCGCCTTGATCGCGGCCGCTCTCGGCGCCCCCGTCCACAGGGAACCGACATAGGTCCGCAGGGCCGAAGGTCGGCCATCGGGCTCAAGGGGCCCCAGGATGGTCGGCGACGATGACCACGCCACGCGTACGCCTCCCGGCATGCCGACCTCCCCTGCAAGAGCCAGCCCGTGTCGGCCAGGAGCCGTCACAGCGCTAGGGCGTGCCGCAGTGCCTGGCCGACATCCATCATGGTGGGGATCGACAGCGCCCCTAGGTCGGCGACGATCTGGTCTCGGTACAGGGGGCCGAGGTCGTCGCAGTTGACGTATCCAACGAGCGGGTCACCAGGGCGCAAGGGGGCCCAGGATGGCAGATCGCGGCGAGTGGTGGTGATCCGCGCGACCAGGCAATCACCGATGGCGTTGTTGCGGGCGTTGTTGGACACCACCAGCCACGGCTTGAGTCCGAAGCCGAGGTTGGCGCGGTAGATCCGGCCGCGGACGGGGATGATGTTGGGGGCGGCGTTCATGCGCTCGTACCAGCATCCACCTCGTCGCCGCGATCCCAGCCACGACGGGCGGCACGGTACGCGCGGTCCTCGTCGTCCATCTCGGCCGCCCATGCCGCGTACCCGGTGGCCGCGACCTGTTGGGTGACGGCCTCCCGTCCTACGCGGACCAACGCGGCAAGGATCTCCGCGTCAGAGGCGTTCGCGCCCAGTTCCTGGCCGGTGAGCTGGGTCAGGGCCTGGCGCTCGGGACTGGCGGGGGCGTGCATGCGCTCCAAAGTGGTGACGTCTTCGGGTCCCATGGGGACACTCTTGCGAACACTCATGTCGCCAACTATACAGCAGAAGTTGCAGCATGTAATGCTGCATTACGTGCTGCTCTGCGCAGGAAGACATCGAAATGTTCGCCCGGGTCTTCGCCGACAATTGGCAGGCCAACCTCGCCATACAGGGGGAAGGTCGGGCGCTCGAACATGCCGCTGGGGCCCGGATGGTGGGCGGCTTACCGGTGTGGGCGCAGTTGATCCTGCGCGATCCGCGGACTCTTAAGGGTTTGGCTGGTCGGGGGGCTGCGCGTAGGTTGCGCTTCATGGATGAGACAGACCTGCTCAAGCGCTCTGAAGGTCCGGTCACCCGCGACCGCATTGCCCGCGACCTGGCCACGTTGGGCTTGGTCGAGGGCGACACCGTGATGTTCCATACCCGGATGTCGGCGCTGGGGTATGTCGCCGGCGGTTCGCAGACGATCATCAATGCGTTGCGGGACGCGGTCGGCGAGCAAGGCACGCTGATGGTCACGTGCGGGTGGAACGACGCCCCGCCCTACGACTTCACCGACTGGCCCGCGGAGTGGCAGGCCGTCGTGCGGGCCGGGCACCCCGCCTACGACCCCCGGCTCAGTGAGGCCGACCACGGCAACGGCCGGCTGCCCGAGGCCCTGCGCCGCTGGCCGGGCGCGGTGCGCAGCCGCCATCCGGACGTCAGCTTCGCCGCGCTCGGCCCGAAGGCCCACGCCCTGATGGACGACCACCCCTGGGACGATCCGCACGGTCCCGGCAGCCCGCTGGCACGCCTCACCGGCATGGGCGGGCGGGTGCTCATGCTGGGTGCACCGCTGGACACCATCACCCTCCTGCACCACGCCGAGGCGCTCGCCAAGGCGCCCGGCAAGCGGTTCGTCGACTACGAGCAACCGATCACGGTGGACGGTGAGCGCGTCTGGCGGCGCTTTCACGACATCGACTCCGAGAACGGCGCCTTCGACTACAGCCCGGTCGTGCCGGGGGATCAGGATCCCTTCGAGGCCATCGCCCGCGACATGGTCGCCGCCGGGCACGGGCGTCAGGGCAGGGTCGGCGCCGCCACGAGCCACCTGTTCGAGGCGCCCGACGTCGTGAGCTTTGGCGTCGACTGGATCGAAGGCAAGCTTTCACCGGCGTAGGTTTGGCGCGTGGACGTGGTCGTTGCGGTTGTCGCGACGCTGGTGGTGACGTGGGTTCCGGCGTTGCTGTGGTGGCGGCGGCAGGGGCGGGGCGGCGATCTCGGCGGGCCCGCGCGGCGGGCCACGTTCGAGACGCTGCACACCGCGTCGCGGGCGGCGCCCGCGTTCCGGGCCGGGCTGACCGAGCAGGGGGCGCAGAAGGCGGCGCGGCACCTGCGGACGCTGCTCGGGTGCCCCGCGCTCGCGATCACGGACGGGGAGCGGCTGCTCGCCTGGGACGGGGAGCACGAGCACCATGCCGAGGGCGCGCTCGGCCACGCCGAGGCGACGCTCGGGAACGGGCGGACGCAGGTCCGCGACGTGACGTGCGATCGGCTCGACTGCCCGATCCGGCGGGTCGTGGTGGTCCCGCTCGCGACGGACGACCGGGTGGTCGGGACGCTCGCCGCGTACGGCGAGGAGGTGCCCGCCGGGCTGATCCGGGCGGCGGAGGAGGTCGCGCAGTGGGTGGACGCCCAGCTGGAGCTCACCGAGCTCGACCATTCCCGGACGCTGCTGATGGAGGCGGAGATGCGGGCGCTGCGGGCGCAGATCTCGCCGCACTTCATCTACAACTCGCTGACCACGATCGCGTCGTTCGTCCGGTCCGATCCGGAGCGGGCGCGGGAGCTGCTGCTGGAGTTCGCCGGGTTCACGCGCTACTCGTTCCGGCGCCACGGGGACTTCACGACGCTGGCCGAGGAGCTGCGGTCGATCGACCGGTACCTGCTGCTGCAGCGGGCGCGGTTCGGTGAGGAGCTCCGGGTGACGCTGCGGATCGCGCCCGAGGTGCTGCCGGTCGCCGTCCCGTTCCTGTGCCTCCAGCCGCTCGTGGAGAACGCCGTCCGGCACGGGTTGCAGGACCGGTCGGAGCCGGGCCTCATCACGATCGTGGCCGAGGACGCCGGGGCCGACTGCGTGATCAGCGTGGAGGACGACGGGATCGGCATGGACCCCGAGGACGTCCGGCGGCTCCTCGCGGGGGAGCGGCGGGCGCACGCGGGCGACGCCGACACCGCCGGGATCGGGCTCGCCAACGTCGACGACCGGCTGCGGCAGGTGTACGGCGACGAGTACGGGCTGGCCGTGGAGACCGGGCCCGGCGCCGGGACGAAGGTGACCGTCCGCGTGCCGAAGTACCGGCCCGGTGTGACGGCCTCTTGACTCCCGCCCTGTTCGTTGCGTGGAATGTGGCGGACGCTACGCGGAGGACGGTGTTGTGGGGCTGCGTGTCCTGGCGGTGGATGACGAGGCGCCCGCGCTGGACGACCTCGTCCACCTGCTGCGCGCCGACCCGCGCATCGGGGAGATCCACACGGCCCGGGACGGCGCCGCCGCGCTGCGCAAGCTCGACCGGGCCCTCGCGGACGGGCGGCCCATCGCCGCCGTCTTCCTCGACATCCGGATGCCGGGCCTGGACGGCACCGTGCTCGGCCGCGTCCTCGCCCAGTTCGCCCGCGCCCCGCAGATCGTCTACGTCACCGCGTACGAGGAGCACGCGGTCGACGCGTTCGAGATCAAGGCGGCCGACTACATCCTCAAACCGGTGCGGCCGGAGCGGCTGGCCGTGGCGATCCGGCGGGTGACCGAGGTCGTCGAGGAGTCCGGGGACCTCGCCGCGGAGGCGCCCGCTCCGTCCGAGCCGGAGCCGATGCCCGTCGAGCTCGGCGGGGTCACCCGGTTCGTGAACCCGGCCGAGGTGCTGTACGTGGAGGCGCAGGGCGACTACGCGCGGCTGCACACCTCCGGCGGCAGCCATCTGGTGCGGATCCCGCTGGCGGCGCTCGGCGAGCGGTGGAGCGGCGCCGGGTTCGTCCGGGTGCACCGCAGCCATCTCGTCGCGCTGTCGGCGATCAAGGAGCTGCGGCTGGACTCGGGGCGCTGCACGATCGTCGTCGGCGACACCGAGCTGCCGGTCGCCCGCCGGCACGTGCGCGAGCTGCGCGACCTGCTCGTCCGCCGGGCGAGGCGGTCGCCCTGAGCGGCGAGGAGCGCCCGCGCGGCCCGGCCCGGGACGGGCCGGCGCCCGGCCGGACGCTGGTCACCGGGCCGCGGACCCGGACCGTCCGCCGCCCGCGCTATCCGGTCACCCGCGAGATCGACGAGCAGACCGGGCTCGGTGAGGCGTACATGCGGTCGCTGGTGCGGACCCAGCTGCGGCTCGCGACGTGGCTGTGCCTGGTGCTGGCCGCCGTCGTGTTCGGGCTGCCGCTGCTGTTCGCGCTGGTCCCGGAGGCGCGGTCGCAGGAGGTGCTCGGGCTGCCGCTGCCGTGGGTGCTGCTCGGCGGGCTGATCTACCCGTGGTTCGTCGGCTGCGGCTGGTGGTACGTGCGGCAGGCCGAGCGCAACGAGGACGACTTCGCCGATCTCGTCGACCGGGCGGAGAAACGGCCGTGAGCGCCGCGTACGGCATGGCGGGCGTCGTGCTGGTCGTCGTCGCGACCATGCTCATCGGCGTGCTCGGGGTGCGGATCTCCCGGACCACGTCCGACTTCTACGTCGCGTCCCGGACGGTGACGCCGCTGCGGAACGCGTCCGCGATCGGCGGCGAGTACCTGTCGGCGGCCTCGTTCCTCGGCATCGCCGGGCTGATCCTCGCCTACGGCGCCGACATGCTGTGGCTGCCCGTCGGCTGGACGGGCGGCTACCTCGTCCTGCTCGTGCTGGTCTCGGCGCCGCTGCGCCGCTCGGGCGCCTACACGCTGCCGGACTTCGCCGAGGCGCGGCTGGAGTCCATGGCGGTGCGCCGCGTCGCGAGCGTCCTCGTCGTGCTGATCAGCTGGCTCTACCTGCTGCCGCAGTTCCAGAGCGCCGGGCTCGTGCTGCGGACGGTCACGGGCGCGCCGGTGTGGACGGGCGGCGTGCTTGTCGCGGTCGTCGTCGCCGGCAACGTGCTGTCCGGCGGCATGCGCAGCGTCACGCTCGTCCAGGCGTTCCAGTACTGGATGAAGCTGACCGCGCTGGCCGTCCCGCTGGTGTTCCTGCTGCTGGCGTGGAGGCACGACGGCGCACCCGGCCTGTCCTCGGACGTTCCGCCGCAGTTCAAGGAGCAGACGACCGTCTCCGTCGGCATGGCGGTCACCGTGAACGTCCGGACGCCGGTCGACGTGGTCGTGGACGGGCGGGTCGACGGGCGGCCCTACTCCGGCGCGGCCGTGCGGCTCGACCCGGGGGAGCACCGGTTCCAGCAGGACGCGTCCGTCACGTTCCCGGCCGGCGCCGACGTCCCGCACGTGACCGGACGGCCGGTGAGCACCGACCGGGAGTGGGCCCAGCCGCTGGACAGCCGCGACCACTCCCTCTACGCCACGTACTCGCTGATCCTCGCCACGTTCCTCGGGACGATGGGCCTGCCGCACGTGCTCGTCCGCTTCTACACCAACCCGAACGGGCGGGCCGCGCGGCGCACGACCGTGATGGTGCTGTCGCTGCTCGGCGCGTTCTACCTGCTCCCGGCCGTGTACGGGGTGCTCGGTCGCCTGTACACCCCCGAACTGCTCATGACGGGACGGGCGGACGCCGTCGTGCTGACCCTGCCCGGACGGCTCATCGGCGGGGTCGGCGGCGACCTGCTGGGCGCGCTCGTGACGGGCGGCGCCGTCGCGGCGTTCCTGTCCACCTCGTCCGGGATCACGGTGTCCGTGGCGGGGGTGCTGGCGCAGGACATCCTGCGCGGCGGGGTCCGCTCGTTCCGGGTCGGGACGCTGCTGGCGCTCGTCGTCCCGCTGTGCCTGGCGATCGCTGCCCGGTCCCTCGCCGTCGCGGACGTGGTGGGGCTGGCGTTCGCCGTCGCCGCCTCCACGTTCTGCCCGCTGCTCGTGCTCGGGGTCTGGTGGCGGCGGCTCACCGTGCCGGGCGCGCTCGCCGGCCTCGCGATCGGCGGCGCGCTCGCGGGCACCGCGGTCGTCGTGACGATCGCGGCCGGGCCGCCGTCCGGGCTGCTCGGCGCGCTGCTCGCCCAGCCGGCCGCCTGGACGGTCCCCGTCGCGTTCGCCGTCATGATCATCGTGTCGCTGTGCACGCAGGGCCGCGTGCCGCCCGGTGTCGCGCGCATGATGGTGCGCCTGCACACTCCGGAGTCGCTCAGCGTCGACCGGGGCACGTGGCGCCCGCGGCGGGTCTGACCGTTCATCGCGCCAGATCGACCGTTCGCCGACGGGCGCGGCAGGCCGTCGACGGTGAATGGCAGCTGAACGCAGCCCCGGCGTTGACCCCTCGCTCGCCCCTGGCCAGGTCCTTAGCGTGGCGCGTGACCGGCGTCACAACACAGGAGGGCCCTCGTGTCCGTCGATAAGAGCGCCTCCGGCACCGTCTATGAACGGTTCCAGGGCACCTCGGAGTTCCAGGAACTCCGGCGCAGATTTCGCAGGTTCGTATTCCCGATGACCGTGGCGTTCCTCGCCTGGTACCTGCTGTACGTCGTCCTGTCAGGATGGGCGCGCGACTTCATGGGCCACAAACTGGTCGGCTCCATCAACGTCGCGCTCGTCTTCGGGCTGCTCCAGTTCGTCTCGACGTTCGCCATCGCGTACTGGTACGCCAAGCACGCCGAGCGCAAACTCGACCCGGTC
This sequence comes from Actinomadura sp. B10D3, assembly GCF_039871695.1. NCBI lineage: Bacteria > Bacillati > Actinomycetota > Actinomycetes > Streptosporangiales > Thermomonosporaceae > Actinomadura > Actinomadura sp. B10D3. The sequence continues at coordinate 58,161 of NZ_JBDPLY010000024.1, read as the reverse complement.
GCCGACAAGATCCGCAAGGACATCGAGGCCGAGGCGGCGCCGGCCACCGACGCGACGGCCGGAAGCGCGGAGGACGCCCGATGAGCAACGAGACCCTGTCGATCATCCTCTTCCTGGTGTTCGTGGCCGCCACCCTCGCGATCACCGTCTGGGCGAGCCGCAACACCAAGACCGCCACCGACTTCTACGCCGGCGGGCGGTCGTTCTCCGGCGCGCAGAACGGCCTCGCCATCGGCGGCGACTACATGTCCGCCGCGTCGTTCCTCGGCATCGCCGGACTGATCGCCCTGTACGGCTATGACGGCTTCCTGTATTCGATCGGGTTCCTCGTCGCCTGGCTCGTCGCATTGCTCCTCGTCGCCGAGCTGCTGCGGAACTCCGGCCGGTTCACGATGGCCGACGTGCTGGCGTTCCGGATGAGCCCGCGGCCCGTCCGCACCGCCGCCGGGGTGTCCACCATCGTCGTGTCGATCTTCTACCTGCTGGCGCAGATGGTCGGCGCGGGCGCCCTGGTGGCGCTGCTGTTCGGTTTCACCAGCGATTTCGCCAAGGGCGCGACGATCGCGCTGGTCGGCGTGCTGATGATCGTGTACGTGGTGTTCGGCGGCATGAAGGGCACCACCTGGGTGCAGATCGTCAAGGCCGTCCTGCTGATGACCGGCGCCACCCTGATCACGCTGCTGGTGCTCGGCAACGCCGGGTTCAACTTCAACGACCTGCTGAACGACGCCGCCGAAAAGAGCGGCAAGGGCGGCGCGTTCCTGGAGCCCGGCCTGCGCTACGCCACCGAGGAGTCGGGGCTGTCCGGCAAGCTCGACCTGATCAGCCTGGGACTCGCGCTCGTGCTCGGCACCGCCGGGCTGCCGCACATCCTGATCCGCTTCTACACCGTCCCGACCGCCCGCGACGCCCGCAAGTCCGTGCTGTGGGGCATCGGCATCATCGGCGCGTTCTACCTGCTCACGCTGGTGCTCGGGTTCGGCGCCGCGGCGCTCGTCGGGTCCAAGGAGATCGCCGCTGAGAACCCGGCCGGCAACACCGCGGCACCGCTGCTCGCCAAGGAGATCGGCGAGATCGTCTTCGGTGACGCGGGCGGGACGATCCTGCTCGCGGTCATCGCGGCGGTCGCGTTCGCGACGATCCTCGCGGTCGTGGCGGGCCTCACCCTCGCCTCGTCCTCGTCGTTCTCGCACGACCTGTACGCCCACGTGTTCCGCAAGGGCAAGGCCACGGAGCGGGACGAGGTCCGCGTCGCCCGCATCTCCGCCTTCGTCATCGGAGCGGTGTCGATCGTCCTCGGGATCTACGCGCAGCGGCTCAACGTCGCGTTCCTCGTCGCCCTCGCGTTCGCGGTCGCCGCGTCCGGCAACCTGCCCGCGATCCTCTACAGCCTGTTCTGGAAGCGGTTCAACACCACCGGCGCCGTCGCGGCCATCTACGGCGGCCTCGGCTCGGCGATCTTCCTGGTCGCCTTCTCGCCGGTCGTGTCGGGTGACGAGAAGGCCCTGTTCACCGACTCCGACTTCAGCTGGTTCCCGCTCAGCAACCCCGGGATCATCTCGATCCCGGTCGGCTTCCTCGCCGGCTTCCTCGGGACCGTCCTCAGCAAGGAGTACAACAACGAGAAGTACGCCGAGATCGAGGTCCGCTCCCTGACCGGAGCGGGCGCCGAGGGGGCGGTGAAGCACTGATCCCCTAGAGCCGAGCCGATCCCGTCCCCGGCGGCCGAGCAGGGCGCCCCACCCCCGTACGCCGGACGGGACACGGCTCGCCGCGCGGGCGACCGTCGCCCGGTTCCGCGCGGCCGCGGCCCCGTCCCCCTCACGCCCCCGGGACGGGGCCGCCTCTCGTCTCCCCGCAGGTCAGCCCGCGCCGCGGACCTCCTCCTCGACCCGCCCGGCTGACCCGGGCGCCTCCCGGCCGCTACGGTGACGGTCCATGGCCCCCCAACGCTTCGGCTTGAAGCTCACCCGCGCGCAGGACGTCTCCCGCTGCACGGCCGGGCTGCTGCGCTTCGCGACGCCCGCCGAGATGGACGTGCTGATCGGGATGCTGCCCAACCTGCACGTCCGGCGGGCGGGACGCAGCCACGGGCTGGTGAACAGGGTCGTGCTGGAGGCGCTGCTGCGGCGCGGCGGGCCCGGCGACCTGGACCTGCTCGTCCAGTACGCGCTGGAGGCCGGTGGCCCCCCGTCCCTGCTCGGCCGCCTGCTCGATCTGGACGACCCGGAGGTCAACGCGAACCTGCTGGACGCCGCGACCGCGCTCGGCGGCGTCCCGCGGAACCTGCGGCGCCAGCTCGCCCACCAGACCTCGCGCCGGGACGGCGTCACGCCGCTCCCGCTGCCCGCCGCGACGCGGCAGGGGCTCCTGTCCGGGATGGGCGCGTCGGGCGCGCTCGACCACGCGATGCTCTACTCGGCCGACCCCGACATGGCCGGGACGGCGCTGTGGTTCCTCGGCGCGGGCGCCGATCCGCACGGCGCCGTCCAGGCGTGCCGGACCCTGCTCGACGCGCACCGCGGTCACGTGATCAGGCAGCTCGTCGAGGCGGGACGGCTGCCCGCCTACCAGTGGGGGCCCGCCGAGTCGCTGCCGAGCGTGCTCGCGTACGCGCAGGCGGCGCTGGAGTCGGGGCAAGGGGAGTGGCGGCTGCGCGACCTCTCCGACCAGGCTCGCAAGGCCGAGTTCCTGCGGTCGGTGGCCGAGATCGCCGACGCGGCCGGGTGCGAGCCGTGGCGCGGCGAGCCGCTCGTCCGCACGGTGGTGCACCGCCGCCATCCCGGCATCCCGCGCGTCGGCTGGGACGACGTTCTGGCGGACGAGCCGCGCCGGCGCGCGAAGGAGGGCCCCATCCCCCGCCGCGCCGCCCGGTTCATGGCGAGACGTACCGATGCTCCGCTCGAACTGCAGCGGGCGGTCGTCGCCGACCACCCGGACCTCGCCGCCCTCGTGTGCGACCCGGATCCGGTCCTGCTCGCCGACCTGTGCGGGCACGAGTCGCGTCCGGGCTCGGACGTGCTGGCGAAGGTCGTCGGGAACGGCATGGCCGCCGGGACGCTGACCGCCGAGTTCGTGGTCGCGACCGTCCCCGGGGAGGCGCTGGCGGACGTCGCGGAGTCGCTGTGGCTGCCCGGCCTGCGCGGCACGGCGCAGATCCGGGCGAAGCTCGGCCTGGACGGGGACGTCCCGCTGGCCCCGCTGTTCGTCGACGAGACCGGCGACGGGCGCACGAGGCGCCTGCGGGAGCCGGGGACGCGGCTGCACTGGGACCCCGAGGCGATCTACGGCACGTACGCGGCCCGGGTGCTGCGCGAGGTGGAGGACCCCACCGCCGATCTGGTGCTCTCCGTCGCCGAGGCGGACATGCTGCTCGCCCCGGCCGACGGCGCCTTCCCCGACCCGCGCGTCCTGCGCCGCCTGGCCGAGCACGTCGACCGGCATCTCGGCGGGCGCCCGGACGCGTGGAGGGTGGCGCTGAAGCTGCTGGGCGAAGGGTTCGCCGGGACGCTGCCCGAACTGATCGCGACCGCCGGCGCCGTCACCAGTTGACCACGCGGTAGTCCTTCAGCAGGCAGCCGTACGGCGGGTCGCCGTCGCGCTCGCCGCGCACGATCGGGTCGTACACGCGGGCGGCGGCGTCGACGACGTCCAGCGGCGGGCGGAACCCGGCGGCGGCGCGGCGCTCCCGGTCCGCGGTCGGCTGCTGGTCGGTGAACCAGCCCGGGTCGACGCTGGTCACGTAGACGCCGTGCTCGGCCAGCTCGGACGCCACCGTGCGGGTCATCATGTTCAGCGACGCCTTCGCCATGTTGGTGTGGGGGTGCTCGGCGCCCTTGTAGAAGCGGTCGAACTGCCCCTCGACGGCCGACACGTTCACCACGTACCGCCGCGGGTGCGCGGACCGCTCCAGCAGCGGGCGCAGGCGTCCGAGCAGGAGGAACGGCGCCGTCACGTTGATGAGCTGCACCTCCAGCAGTTCGACGGGGCCGATCTCGTGCACCAGCCGCGTCCAGGAGTTGTCCGTGGACGGGTCGGGGAGCAGGCCCGCCACGTCGACCGTCCCGTCCCGCGTCGCGACCGGCAGGGGCACCGAGCCCGGCAGCGTCACCGAGCCTGGCGAGGCCGTCGAGCCGGGCGGCGTCACCGGGCCCGGCAGGGCGGCGACGCCCTCGCCCTCCAGCAACCGCGCGTACGACTCCGGCGGGTGGCGGAGCGTTTGCGCGGCGTGATTCACGAGGATGTCGAAAGGCTCGCCCTCCGCGACCAGGCCGTCACACCAGCGGACGAGACCCGGAATGTCGCGCAGGTCCATTCCGGTGATCGTGAGCCGGTCCCACCATTCCTCGCGGTCCGGCACCTCGGAGAACCGGCGGCGCGCGTCGGCCGGGAACCGGGTGAGGGCGGTGACCGCGGCGCCGTCCCGCAGCAGCTTCAGCACGAGCTCGAAGCCCGCCTTCACCCGGCCGCCCGTGACGATCGCGCGGCGTCCCGTGAGGTCGGCGCGGGCGCCGCGGCGCTCGTGGTGCTCGTCCGCGCAGGGCGGGCACAGCCGGTGGTAGAAGGCGTCCGCCTCCCGGAAGTTCGCCTTGCACACGTAGCAGCTGACCAGGCCCTTGAGCGGGATCCGCGGCCGGGCGGCCTCCCGGGGCGGCTCCACCGGGACGCCCTCCTCGCGGCCGGGGTCGCCGGTCGCCGTCCCCGCCAGCACCCGCGCGTCCGCCGCCGCGCGCCGCCGCCGGGCCGCCGCCCGCTCCCGGTCGCGGGTGCGTTTGACGAACGCGCCGGCCGCCGCCCGCACCCGTTCCAGATCGGGATGCCCGTCCGGCTCGTCCGCGAGTTCGGAGAGTTCGGCAAGGACGCGCAGGCAGGTCCGTACATCCTCTTCGCGCATACCTGCCATTAAATCGGGTGAATCCGGGCCGGAACGCCCGGCCATTGGATCGGCGGGCGGGCGCCGGGTTAAGATCAAAAAACCGGCGCGCGGATGTCCGGCCTGGCTGGAATTCGCGGGTTTGGCTCTGGCTTCCGCCAATTGTGCCCAAATGGTGGCGCTCCGTTCCCCCCGCGAGGAAGCCGCACGTTCATATCGTCATGTCTGGGGAGCGTGTGCATGCCCGTGGAATCGGAGGGGGCCGTCCTCGCGGCGAGCCCGCATATCGGGGAGGCGGAGATCGAGGCCGCGGTGCGCGTCCTGCGCAGCGGCCGGGTCGTGCAGGGGCCGGAGGTCGCGGCGTTCGAGGAGGAGTTCTCCGCGATCGTCGCGGGACGGCACTGCGTGGCCGTCAACTCGGGGACGTCCGCGTTGCAGCTGAGCCTGCTCGCGCTCGGGATCGGCCCCGGCGACGAGGTCATCGTCCCGTCGTTCACGTTCGCGGCCAGCGCGAACGCCGTCCGCCTGACCGGCGCCGAACCGGTCTTCGCCGACATCGAGCCGGGCTCGTTCTGCGCCGACCCGGACGCCGTCGCCGCCGCGGTCGGCCCGCGCACCGCGGCGATCATGCCGGTGCACCTGTACGGTCACCCGGCGGCGATGGACCGCATCGGGCCGCTCGCGGAGCGGCACGGCCTCGCCGTCGTGGAGGACGCCTGCCAGGCGCACGGCGCCGCCCTCGGCGACGTCCCGGCCGGGGCGATGGGCACGGCCGGCTGCTTCAGCTTCTACCCGACCAAGAACATGCACTCCCTCGAAGGCGGCATGGTCACCACGGCCGACGCCGGGACCGCCCGGACCCTGCGGCTGCTGCGCAACCAGGGCATGGAGCAGCGGTACGCCAACGAGATCGTCGGCGCCAACATGCGGCTCACCGACGTCGCCGCCGCCATCGGCCGCGAGCAGCTCAAGCGGCTGGCGGAGTGGACCGAGCGGCGCCGCGCCAACGCCGCCCTGCTGGACGCGAAGATCACCGCCGCGGTCACGCCGCCGGTCGCGCCCGGGGCCCGGCACGTCTACCACCAGTACACCGTCCGGGTCCACAACCGCGACGCCGTCCGGCGGCACCTGGACGAGCGCAGGGTCGGCCACGCCGTCTACTATCCGACGCCCGTCCACCGGCTGCTCCCGTACCTGAAGGACGGGCGGCCGGATCCGCGCTGGGACCTGCCCGAGACCGAGCGCGCCGCCGCGGAGGTGCTGTCGCTTCCCGTGCACCCGGCGCTCACCGGCGAGCAGCTCGCGCGCGTCGCCGACGCCGTCAACGAGACCGGGGCGGCGCTGTGAGCGCGCCGCTGCGCGCCGGAATCATCGGCTTCGGCGTGATGGGACGCAACCATGCCCGCATCCTCACCGGGCTGGAGGGCGTGGACCTCGTCGGCGTCGTCGACCCGGCCGGACGGCCGGACCGGGTCCCGCACGGTGTCCCGCTGCTGGAGTCGGTCGCCGAGCTGGTGGAGCTCGGGATCGACTACGCGGTGGTCGCCTGCCCGACGGCGCTGCACGCGGAGGTGGGGCTGGCGCTGGCCGAGGCCGGCGCCGGCGCGCTCATCGAGAAGCCGCTCGCGGAGTCGGTGGAGACCGCCGAACGGCTGGTGGCGGCGTTCGAGTCGCGCGGCCTGGTCGCGGGCGTCGGGCACATCGAGCGCTTCAACCCGGCCCTGCAGAGCATGCGCACCCGGCTGGAGGCGGGCGAGCTCGGCGAGGTGTTCCAGGTCGTCACCCGCCGCCAGGGGCCCTTCCCGCACCGGATCTCCGACGTCGGCGTGGTCAAGGACCTCGCCACCCACGACATCGACCTGACCGCGTGGGTGACCGGCCAGGACTACGTGACGATCTCCGCGCACACGGTCGCGCGCAGCGGCCGCCCGCACGAGGACATGGTCGCGGCCGTCGGGCGGCTCGCCGACGGCTCCATGGTCAGCCACCTGGTGAACTGGCTGAGCCCGCTCAAGGAGCGCACCACGGTCGTCACCGGCGACCGCGGCTGCTTCGTCGCCGACACGCTCACCGCCGACCTGACCTACTACGCCAACGGCGAGATGAGCACCGAGTGGGAGGCGCTGCGGGCCTTCCGCGGCGTGTCCGAGGGAGACATGATCCGGTACGCGATACCCAAGCGCGAGCCGCTGCTGGTCGAGCATGAGCGCTTCCGCGACGCGTTCCGCGAGGGCGCCGACGGCCACGTCGTGACGCTGCGGCAGGGCCTGCGGACGGTCGAGGTGTCGGCCGCCGTCCTGGAGTCGGCCAAGCTCGGCAGGACGGTCTCGCTCCCCTCGCAGGTAGCGCAGGAGAAGCCCGAGGAGCCCCAGGAGCCCCAGGACCAGCAGGAGGTGGCGGGTGCCGTCTAAGCCCGACGTGACGGTCATCGTCGCGGTCTACAACACGATGCCGTACCTGACCGAGTGCCTGAAGTCGCTGGCCGAGCAGACCATCGGCCCCGAACGGATGGAGGTCGTGGCGGTCGACGACGGCTCCACCGACGGCAGCGGCGCCGAGCTGGACCGGTTCGCGGAGGAGTACCCGGACGTCTTCACGGTGCTGCGGCAGGCGAACTCCGGCGGCCCGGCGGCACCCAGCAACCGCGCCCTGGACGTCGCCTCCGGCCGCTACGTCTACTTCGTCGGCGCGGACGACCACCTCGGCACCGAGGCGCTGGAGCGCATGGTGGCGGCTGCGGACGAGTGGGGCTCGGACGTCCTCGTCGGCAAGATGGAGGGCGTCAACGGCCGGGCCGTGCGGCGTCCCGAGCTGTTCGCGGAGAACCGTCCCGAGATCGACCTGTACGACTCGGTGCTCCCGTGGGTGCTGTCGAACTGCAAGCTCTTCCGCCGCGATCTCGTGGAACGGCACGGGCTGCGCTTCCCCGAGCACATGCGGATCGGAAGCGACCAGCCGTTCACCCTGGAAGCGTGCGTGCGCGCCCGGCGGATCTCCGTCCTGGCGGACTACACCTGCTACTACGCGGTGCTGCGCGAGGACGGCGGCAACATCACCCAGGGCGCCGTCGACGTCCACACCAGGCTCGAATGCGCGGAGAGCCTCTTCGGTGTCGTCGCCGGCCTGCTGGAACCGGGCCCCCGGCGGGACGCGATCCTGAAGCGCCACACCCGGTGGGAGCTGACGATGCCGACCCGGGAGGGGTTCCTCGACCTCGACCCCGAGGCCCGGCTCGACGTCTGCGCCCGCGTCGGGCGGCTCGTCGAGGAGTACGTGAGCGACGACGTCCTCTTCACGCTGCCGATCGTCCGCCGGGCCAGGCTGCGGCTCGCCCAGCTCGGCGCGGCGGACCTGCTGTGCGAGGCCATCCGGGCGGGACGGGACGGGCACCCCTACCCGATCGTCCTCAAAAACGGCCGGACCTACCTCGCCTACCAGGGCTTCGAGGACTCCGAGCTCGCCCTCCCGGACGAGCTCTACGAGATCACCAAGGGCATGCGCAAGCGGCTGGCCCAGGAACTGCGCACCGTCCGGGCCCGGCGGGACGGCGACATCGTCGAGCTCACCGTGCGGACCCCGTTCACCGGTCCCGATGCCGCGGACCCCCCGGTCGTCCGGCTCGCGCTCGCCCCGCGCGGCGGCCGGGAACTCGTCCACTTGGACGAGGCCGCCGTCACCCGCGACCCTCGCGACGACGGGCTCCACCTGACCGCGCGGATCCCGGTGGCGCTGCTCATCGGACCCGGGCCGGCGCGGCACGACCTGCGCCTGCTCCTCCGCGCGTCCGGCGAGACGCACGACGCCGCCGTCCCCGCGGACCTGCCGGAGCCGGTCGGCGGGCTGGTCTGGCACCGGGCCAGACCGCACCGGCTGTCGGTGACCGGCGACACCCGGCACGGCACGGTGCTCGACACACGTCCCGTCCGCCCGGCCCGCGCGGTCGCCACGCGGGTCCGGCGTGCGGCGTCCTCTGGAGGTGGGTAGCACATGCGGATCTGCGTGGTCGCGCTCGGCAAGATCGGTCTCCCGCTGGCGGTGCAGTTCGCCCGCAAGGGCCACCGGGTGATCGGCGCCGACGTGGACGAACGCGTCGTCGGCGACGTCAACGCCGGCCGCGAGCCGTTCCCCGGCGAGGCGGACCTCGGCGTCCACCTCGGCGAGGCGGTCCGGGCGGGGCTGCTGACGGCGACGTCCGACACGGCGGCGGCGGTCGCCGGCGCGGAGGCGGTCGTCGTGGTCGTCCCCCTGTTCGTGGACGGGACGGGCGCCCCCGACTTCGGCTGGATGGACGCGGCGACCCGGGCGATCGCCGCGGGCCTGCGCCCGGGGACGCTCGTCAGCTACGAGACGACGCTGCCCGTCGGCACCACCCGGAACCGCTGGGCGCCGATGCTGGCGGAGGGGTCCGGCCTCACCGCCGGCGAGGACTTCCACCTGGTGTTCAGCCCGGAACGCGTGCTCACCGGCCGGGTGTTCGCCGACCTGCGCCGCTACCCGAAGCTGGTCGGCGGCATCGACGAGGCGTCCGCCCGGCGCGGCGTCGCGTTCTACGAGCGGGTGCTCGACTTCGACGACCGGCCCGACCTGGACCGGCCCAACGGCGTGTGGGACCTCGGCTCCGCGGAGGCGGCCGAGCTCGCCAAGCTCGCCGAGACCACCTACCGCGACGTCAACATCGGCCTCGCCAACCAGTTCGCCCGCTACGCCGGCACCCTCGGCGTGGACGTCATCAAGGTCATCGAGGCCTGCAACACCCAGCCGTACAGCCACATCCACCGGCCCGGCATCGCGGTCGGCGGCCACTGCATCCCGGTGTATCCGCGGATGTACCTGTGGAACGACCCGTCCGCGACCGTCGTCCGCGCCGCCCGCGACGCGAACCAGGGCATGCCCGAGTACGCCGTCGGCCTCCTGGCCGGCGCCTACGGCGACCTCACCGGCGCCGAGGTCCTGGTGCTGGGCGCGGCGTATCGCGGCGGCGTCAAGGAGACGGCGTTCTCCGGCGTCTTCCCGACGGTCGAGGCGCTCAGGGCACGCGGCGCCGTCCCGTACGTGTCGGACCCGCTGTACTCGGCGGACGAGCTGGCGGCCCTCGGCCTTCCCCCGCACCGGGGCGAGCCGGTGACCGCCGCGATCGTCCAGGCCGACCACGCCGCCTACCGCGAGCTGGGCGCGTCCGACCTGCCCGGCGTCAAGGCGCTCGTGGACGGCCGCCGCATCACCGACCCCGCCCGCTGGCCCGGCGTGGAGCGCGTCGTCATCGGCGGCCCCGCCCGCGGCGCCGGCACGTCCCCGCCCGCCGGTTCCCCCGCCTTCGACGCCGGATGACCCCGGCCGAAACGAGCCCAATCCCTCGCGGAGCGAGCCGGGGGGTGTGGGGGGTCGTCCCCCCTCGAACAACGGAGGAGAAGACCGCATGCAGACCGAAGGCGAGAGCGCGCCGGAGAAGTCGCGCGGCCGCATCGTCATGCTCGTCGACAACGATGTGGTGCGCGACTCCCGGGTGCAGAAGGCGGCGAAGTCGGCCGCCGAGGCGGGCTGGGAGGTGCATCTCCTCGGCTGCACCGCGGCGAAGAAGGGGCGCTCCTGGACGCTCGGAGGCGCCCGCGTCCGGCTCCTGCCGCTCCAGCACACACTGCAGAGGAGGAGGAGGCACAGCGCCCTGCGGGCCACGCTCCGCCGGCCGCTCGCGTACGCGCACCCCGACGTGGCGGACTACCGGCGCCGGCTCGTCCAGTCCCGGCGGGCCGACCTCGCCGCCACCCGCCTCGCGCCCGGGGCCGGCGGGCCGCTGCGCAAGGCGTGGCTGCTGGTGCGGCGCGTCGCGGCGAAGGCCCAGTCGCGATGGGTGGCGCTGCGCGCCCGGCGGACCGACGCGCTGGCCGAGGCCCGCAGGGACCCGCAGGCCCTTGCGGAACGGCTGGCGATCAAGTTCTGGCTGACGGTCCTCGGCGACCGCGCGTGGCGCGTCCTCGACCGCAACCTGTGGGACTGGGAGAGCGCCTACGGGAAGGTCATCGACAGGCTGGGACCCGACATCGTCCACGCCAACGACTTCCGGATGCTCGGCGTCGGCGCGCGCGCCGTGCGGCGGGCGCGCGCCAAGGGCCGGCGGACGAAGCTCGTCTGGGACGCCCACGAGTTCCTGCCGGGCATCCGGCCCTGGGCGATCGAGCCGCGCTGGCACCCCGCCATGTGCGCGTACGAGCGCGAGTACGCCGGCACGGCCGACGCCGTCATGACCGTCTCGGAGGCCCTGGGCGACCGGCTCGTCGAGCGCCACGGCCTGCGGCACCGGCCGACGGTCGTGCTGAACGCCCCGCTGACCGGCGGCGAGCCGTCGACCGGCGACCCGGTCCCGGACATGCGGGAGCTGTGCGGCGTCGGCCCGGACACCCCGATCGCCGTCTACAGCGGCAGCGCCTCCGTGCAGCGGGGCCTGGACATCATGATCGAAGCGCTTCCCCGGCTGCCCCGGCTGCACGTCGCCCTGGTCGTCTCCTCGGCGCGGTCGGACTACGTCCGGGGCCTGCTTTCCCGCGCCAAGGAACTGGACGTCGCCGACCGGGTCCACACGCTGCCGTACGTGCCGTTCGACCAGGTCGTCCCGTTCCTGGCGGCGGCCGACATCGGCGTCATCCCGATCCACCACTGGCCGAACCACGAGATCGCGCTGATCACGAAGTTCTTCGAGTACTCGCACGCACGGCTGCCGATCGTCGTCAGCGACGTGCAGGCGATGGGCGACATGGTGAAGTCCACCGGGCAGGGCGAGGTCTTCCACGCGGAGGATCTCGACGACTACGTGCGGGCGGTCGAGACGGTGCTCGCCGATCCGCGGCGGTACCGGGCCGTGTACGACGACCGGCCCGACCTGCTCCGCGGGTGGACGTGGGAGGCGCAGGCCGAGATCCTCGACGGGGTCTACACCCGGCTGCTGAACGACGCCCGATGACGGCCGGCCGAGCGGGGGACCGGGACGTCGCCGTCGTCACCCCCTGGTATCCCAATCCGACGCAGGTGTGGGCGGGGTCCTTCGTCCAGGCGATGGTCGAGGCGACGGCGCCGGGCTGCGGCGAGGTCACCGTCTACCACACCGAGGCGTGGCTGATGAACCGGCCGCGGGAGGAGGTGGAGGCGGCGCGGGAGGCGCACCGGCGGCTCCTGCCGGTCGCGCTGCACCCCGCACCGGCCGCCGCGGGCGCTCGGCTGCTGCGCGTGCCGGTGCCGACGGTGCCGGACCACACGTTCGCCGAGCTCGCCCGGGAGCATGCGTCCTGGCTGCGCGAGGCGCTCGGCGGCGAGCCGATCCCGGCACCCGTCGTCCATGCGCACGTGGGGTTGCGCGGCGGCTGGACCGCCCTGGAGAACGCGCGCCCGGACGCCCGGGTGTTCGTCACCGAGCACGCGTCCTTCCTCGACAAGGTCCTCGACCAGCCGGACTCGCTGGAGCTGTACGAGCAGGTCCTGGAACGGTGCACCGGTTTCTTCGTGGTGACCGACGTGCTGCGGGACAGGCTCGCCGAGGCCTTCCCGGCGCTCGCCGGCAAGATCGAGATGATCTCCAACCCGATCTCGTTCGCGGTGGCCCGGCCGCGTCCCGTCACCGAGCTGCGCCGCTGGCTGTACGTCGGCACGCTCGTCGAGCGCAAGGGGGTCGGCCTGCTGGTCGAGGCGTTCGCCGCGTGCCACGCCGAGGACCCCCGGCTGACGCTGACCGTCGCCGGGGCGGGCGGGCTGGCCGGCCGGCTCGCGGAGCGGGCGGCCGAGCTCGGGATCGGCCACGCGGTGTCGTTCCTCGGCGAGGTCGCCCCCGACGAGGCCGTGCGGCTCATGCGGGAGCACGATCTCCTCGTCCACGCGGCCCGGTGGGAGACCTTCGGAGTGTCGATCGTCGAGGCGGTGGCGGCGGGGATGCCGGTGCTCGTCACCCGGTGCGGTGGTCCGGAACGGACACTCGCAGGAATAGAGAGCGCCGCCGGGGAAATGACCGAGGTCGAGGAGGACCCGGAATCGATCGTCGCGGGGTACCGCCGGCTGCGCGATCGCTTCCCGGACGGCCTCGACCTCGTGAAGGCGCGCGCGGTCCTGGACGAGCGCTTCGGCTACCGCACGGTCGCCGAGGCGCACCACCGGCACTGGTTCCGGGATGCCGGCACGGGGGACGCCGGCAAGGGGGGAGATGCGTGAACGTGCTGTTCGTGGCGCTCGGGGCCACCCGCCGGCCCGCGGTCGTCAGGGAGTCGGCCCGGGTCGTCGCCGACGGCGGCAGCGCCATCGTCCTCGTCCGCAAGCCGTCCGCGTGGGCGCGGGATCCGCTCGCGGACGGGGTCGACACCGTCGAGCTGCCCGAGCTCGAACGCCGCTACCGTCCCGCCGCGGCGCGGATCCTGCTGTACCGGATCCCGCGGCTGCTGCTGCGCGCGTGCCTTCCGGGGCCGCTGCGAGGGGTGCGCCTGCGGCTCGACTCCGCGTACCGCCGGCGCGTCGCCGGCCCCGTCGACCGCCGGCTGCTCCGCTTCTACCGGCGCGACCCCGCCGCGGTCCGGCGGCGGGTGGTCCGCCGCGAGCTGCTGCGCGGCCGGTCCATCGACCTGGTCGTCGTCGCGGACCCGCAGTCCATGGTGACCGTCTCCGAGCTGGTGGGCGTCATCGCGGACGCGGGAGCGCGCCCCGCCTACTCCATCGACCACGAGGTGCCCCCGGCCCGTTCCGCCAGAGGATGAGCCAATGACCGGACACCGTCCGCGCCTGCTGTATCTCGCCTTCTACTTCCCGCCGTCCCGCGCCAGCGGGGTGTACCGCCCGCGGGCGACCGCCAACCGGCTGACCGAGCTCGGCTGGGACGTGACCGTCTTCGCGGCGCCGCCGGCCTTCCTGTACGGCACGCTGGACTCCGTCGACGACGAGCTGCTGAAGACCGTCGACCCGCGGATCACGCTGGTGCGGCCGGAGCTGAACCGGTTCGCCTGGCAGACGGACCTGCGCGAGTACAGCAGGTTCCGCGGGACGTTCCCCCAGCTCGCCCAGTCGCTGTACACGTGGGGTCAGAAGCACGTCTTCCCCGAGCACTACGCGTCCTGGGCGCGGGCCAGTGTGCGGCAGGCGTTGAGGATGCACGCGCGGTGCAGGTTCGACGTCGTCCTGGCGACAGGGAACCCGTTCGCCTCGTTCGCAGCGGCCTGGCTCTTCCACCGGCTGACCCGCACCTCCTACGTCATCGACTACCGGGACTCCTGGACCCTCGACCAGTTCACCGAGGAGCGGAGGTTCGAGGACGGGCATCCCGCGTGGCGCTGGGAGCGCCGGGTGCTGAGGTCGGCGGCGGCGGCGCTGTTCGTCAACGACGCGCAGCGCGCCTGGCACGCCGAGCACCATCCCCCGGCGGCCGGGCGCATGATGACCGTCCTGAACGGCTGGGACGCCGACACGCTCCCGCGGACCGCCGAGCCGCCCCCGGCCGCGCGGGCGGTCGAGCGGGCGCCCCGGTTCGCCTACGTCGGGACGGTGACCGACCAGCAGCCCATCGAGGCGCTGGTCGAGGGCTTCGCCCGCGCCCGGGAGCTTCCCGGCATGACGGACGCCGTCCTGGACTTCCACGGGTACTTCGGGTTCTTCAAGAACACCGACCGGCGGCTCCGCAAGCGGTTCGCCGCCGCGGCGGACGGTGCCGAGGAGGGCGACGACCGGGTCCTCGCCCCGGGAGTGCACTACCGGGGCCCGGTGTCCAAGACCGCGCTCGCCGGCGTCTACCAGGATTCCGACGTGCTGGTGTTCCTCAACGGGGGCGGGCGGTACGTGACGTCCGGGAAGATCTTCGAGTACATGGCGGCGGGACGGCCCGTCGTGTCGGTGCACACGCCCGGATCGGCGGCCGAGGAGCTCCTGCGGGACTACCCGCTGTGGTTCAACCCGGGCGGGCTCGACCCGGGGGACATCGCCGCCTCGATGGCCGCGGCGGCGAAGGCGGCCGCGGGCCTGGACGAGCGGCAGGTGGCGGAGGCCCGCGCCTACGCCGGCCGCTTCGAGCGGAACGTGACCCTGGAGCCGCTCGTGGAGCGACTCACCGACCTGGCCGCCCGCGGGCGCGCCGCGGTCAGGTGACCGCCATGGCAGGCACGGGAGCACCGCGGGTGCTGGTCCTGGCCATGGACCCCGGGCTGACCATGGACCCCGATCGCACCGTGCCCGCGAAGCGCCAGTACGCGCGCATCATCGCGCTGGCCGGCCACTTCGCTGAGGAGGAGGGCGCCGAGGTCCATCTGGTGACGGCCGAGGGGGACGGCTGGCAGGACCTGGACGAGCGGGTGCGCCTGCACCGGCTCGACCGGGTGGAGGGCAGGCATCCTCTGCCCTGGCTGGAGCACGCCCTCGTGTACCGGGTGCCGCGCCTCGTCCTGCGTCCGGTGACGCGGCTCGGCGCCCCCGGCGCCCGGCTGAGCCACGTGCGGAGCAGCGCCTCCCATGGCGTCCACCGGCGGCTGTTCGTGCCGTTCTACCGGCATGTCCGGCCGCTCCTGCTGGCCCGGATCGCGCGGCGCCGGCTCCTGCGCGACATCGGCACCGGCCGGCTCGCCCGCGTCATCGTGATGGACCGGACGTCGGTACCGCTCGGGTGGCGGCTGGCGCGCCTGCATCCGCACCTCGCCGTGACGACGCGGCAGGACCGGAGCCTCGACGGCAGGCCTTAGCGGATCAGCGCTTCTCGATGAGCAGCGTCGTGCCGGGGGCGCCGTCCGCGGGCACCTCGGCGTAGCGCTCGCCGGTCCGCGGGCACACCCACGTCCCGTCCGGGCCCTCGGTGAGGCGGGCGCCCGCGCGGCCCACCCAGCCGATCCGGCGGGCGGGGACCCCCGCGACCAGGGCGAAGTCGGGGACGTCGCGGGTGACGACCGCGCCCGCGGCGACCATCGCCCAGCGGCCGACGCGGACCGGTGCGACGCACACGCTGCGGGCGCCGAGCGACGCCCCCTCGGCGACGTGCACGCCGACGGCCTCCCAGTCGGCGCCGCGCTTCAGCCTGCCGTCCGGGTCCACCGAGCGGGGCTCCCGGTCGTTGGTGAGGACGACGGCGGGGCCGACGAACACGCCGTCCTCCAGCACGGCGGGCTCGTAGACGAGGGCGTGGTTCTGCAGCTTGACGTTGTCGCCCACGCGCACGCCCGCGCCGACGTAGGCGCCGCGTCCCACGATGCAGCCCGCGCCCAGCCGGGCGCCCTCGCGGATCTGCGCGAGGTCCCAGACGGTCGTGCCGTCGCCGAGCTCGGCGCTCGGGTCGACCTGGGCGCTCGGTGTGATCCGGTGGGTCATGGGCCGCCTTCCTGGACGTCGTGATCATTGTCCCGTGTCCGGAGCCGGATCGCGAGGCCCCGGCGGGCGCGTCGCAGCCGTGCCCGCAGCGGCACCGTGACGTGCACGGTCAGCGGGCTCCGGTCGAGCCGGACGTGCATGCGGCGCGGCGGCACCAGCGACGCGCCCATCGGCCCGAGCGTCCCGGCGGCGTCCCCGAGGCGGACCGGCACGGGCGTCCCCACGCCGTCGATCTCGAAGGACGCCCGCCAGGGACCGGGCCGGGCACCGGCGAGCGAGACGTCGGCGTGGCGGCGGGCCGGCTCGTCCGGATCGGCGACCAGCGGGGCGCGGAGCACGGTCTCGTCGCCGGACCGCCGGAGCAGCAGGCTCATGCGCGGCGGCGGTCCGGACGCCAGAACCGGCGGCGGTTCGGCGAGCACCCGGAGGCGCAGCCCGGGGCCCCGGCGCAGCTCCACGCCCTCCAGGTCGGCAGAGGTGAGGTCGGCGCCGACCTCCAGCGCGAGCGTGCCGCGCCCCCGGCCGGGCAGCGGGCGGACGAGACGCCGGCGGCCGTCCGCTTCGACCAGGCAGGCGCGCGGGACGCTCATCCACCGCGGCTTGACCAGCTCGACCGTGAGGATGTGCCCGTCGAGGACGGCTTCCAGGCCCATCGTCCAGCGGCCGTCGGCCCAGGACCCGGGCGCGGGCGCGAACGTCGCGGTGAAGGCCGTCGTCCGCCCCTCTCCGGTCAGGTCGCCGGGGGTGGCCGTGCAGCCGATGCGGTGGCGGACACCGCCGCTCTCCACGACCAGATGGATTTCCGGGGACCCCTGGTCCACGTCCCGGATCACGACCGTCCCGTCGATCCTCAGCCCGGAGCCGTTCCAGGCGACGCCGGTCAGCGCGGACTTCAGCCTCGGTGACGTCTCGTAGCACGCGTCGGGGATGCCCGCGGCGCCGTCCCGGAAGAAGGGGTACCGGGCGTACGCGCGCCCCGCCTCCAGCAGCACGGGCGGGCGGGCCCCGCTCCGGTGGAACCGCAGGACCTCCTCCAGCTCCTCGACGAGGTCGTGCCGCAGGCAGTGGGCGAGCACCCGGCGCATCGGGTTGTAACGGGCCAGGAGGCCGGGGGTGAGCCAGGTGTCCAGCAGGTCGCGGCTCCCGGTGAGGGCCGCCTTGCGTTCTTCGGCGGAGGAGTCGAGGTAGAGGCGTTCGAGCCGGCCGAACACCTCCAGCTGGAGGTAGCGGTGGTGCAGGCGCTCCCGCAGCTCGCCCGGTTCGGCGTGCTCGGCGACCAGCGCCATCGCGCGGTGGGCGATCGCGTGGACGTCGGCGGTGGGCGCGCCGCCGACCTGGGTGCTGCTCGTCCCGTCCGCCCTGGCGGCCCAGAGATAGCAGTCATGGTCGGCGAGGACGGAGACGCCGCCGGCGTTCAGGTAGGCGCCGGCGGTGAAGAGCTGGTCCTCGTGGGAGAGCAGCCCCTCGGTGAACCGCAGCCCGGCCCGCTCGATCAGCGACCGGCGGAACAGCTGCAGGGCGGCCATGGACATGCGGGGGAACAGGTCGCAGTCCGGGTCGAGCACGTGGGTGCGCTCGATGGTGCGGTCGAACACCTTCGGCACCCTGCGCCCGCCCGTCCCGACCTGCTTGCCGAGGACGATGTCGGTGCCGTTGCGCTCCGCCATCGCCGTCATCCGCTCCAGCGCCTCCGGGCCCAGCCGGTCGTCGGCGTCCAGGAAGAACACGAACGTCCCGGACGCCAGCTCCAGCCCTCGGTTGCGCGGCGCGCCCGCGCCCCCGGAGTTCGGCTGGTGGACGACCGTGAGCCGGTCGCGGGCGCGGGCGAGCCCGTCCAGCAGCTCGCCGCCGCCGTCGGTCGAGCCGTCGTCGACCGCGATGATCTCGATCCGCTCCGCCGGCAGGGTCTGGGCGAACACCGACTCCAGGGCGCCCTCCACGGTGTCCCGGCAGTCGAAGACCGGCACGATCACGCTGACCAGGGGATGCGCCATGGGCCCTCTGCCGTCGGAGTCCGGATGTGGCCACCACTCTAGGCCGGGCCCGGGGCCCCGGTGATCGCCGGGTCGGCCGTGGCGTACAGGGTCGCGCGGGGCCCGGACTCCGCCAGCGCCTCGACGGCGGCGGCGAACCGCGTCATCGCGTCCGGGTGCTCGGGGCCGAGCAGGTAGTCGCGCAGCGTGCGCCGCTCCGCGGCGAGGGGGTCCGCGCCGGGCGTCGTCGCGACGGCGAGGATGTCGGCCAGGTCGGCGCAGGCCGGGCCGAGCAGGTAGGCCGCCGACGCTGACGGGAATTCGGCCCGGAAGACCGTCTCGTCCATGCCCTCGGGGTTGGTGACCACGTACGGCTTCAGGCTCGGGATGTAGTCGGAGATGACGCTGGAGATGTCGGTGACGAGCATGTCGGAGCGGTTGAAGCATTCGTAGAGGGAGGCGTCCGCGCCGGTCACCACCTGGTGCGCGCCGCCGTCCCGGTTCGCTTCCTCGATCATCCGCACGAGCCGGTCGTGCACCTTGCCCGCCTGCGGCAGCCGCCGGCCCGTGTAGGGGTGCGGCCGGTAGATCACGCGAATCCGCGGGCCCTGGTCCAGCAGGGCGCGGACGATCCGCTCGCCCATGGAGAGCAGCGAGCTGTAGCCGTCCTCGTTGTCCCAGCCCTCCCAGGTGGGGGCGTACAGCACGGTCGGGACGGGCCCGCCGGACGGCTCGGTGGTGATCTCGCCGAGCTGCGGGCGGCCCACCTCGACGATGGCCTCGTCGCGGACTCCGGCGTCGGAGTTGCGGTAGCGGTCGCGGCCCGCGGGCCCGGCCACCCAGACCTCGTCGAAGACCTTGCTGACCGGGTTGGAGCTCGGCCCCTTGTCGCTGTCGCCGTGCCCGACGAACACGTGCTTGATGTGCTCCTCGCGGAGCAGGTGCAGGTTCTTGCCGGTGTTGCCCGGGTACAGCGCGACCTTCACGGTGCCGAGGTCGAAGTTCATCATGTCCTCGGCCTTCGTGACGCACAGCACCGGCAGCCTCGTCGGGGCGAGCGCCCCGACGACCTCCGCGGACCGGACGAGCACCAGCGCCTTGCGGTCGAGCCGCTCCAGGGCGTCCAGCCACATGTTGGCCTGGTAGACGGTCGCGGGCGGGCCGGTGAAGTACAGGACGACCTCGGGCCGGTAGCGGTCCACGAGATCCTGGACGTCGCGGCCGACGTGGTCGGCGCTGAGCAGCGTGCGCATCCGGCGCAGCCGCCCCGCCTGGCCCGCGTGGGCGGCCACCGCCGCCGCCGTGGTGGCGAGCAGCCCGGCGGCCACCAGCGCGGGAACGCCGGTCAGCAGGCCGGCGATGCCGAACAGGAGGGGAAGGAAGTCGGCCCGGCTCTCCAGGAGGCCGGTGAGGCGCGTCCGCCACTCGGGCAGCTCGCGAGGGAGCGCCGGTTCGTTCGGGCCGAGGTTGCGGGAGACGAACGGCAGCCGGTTGACGCGGCGGGCGGCGACCGCGCCCGCGAGCGCCACGGCCCTGACCCAGTCGAGGAGCACGAATCCGGCCGCCGTCAGCGTGACCGTCGGGGTGCCGGCGTCCTCGTCCTGGACGAGCAGCAGCACGAAGGCGGCCTGCCGGGCCAGCACCCGTGCGCCCGCGGGCATCTGCCCCCAGCGCAGTGCGCGGGCCGCGTCCGGCGTCACCCGCAGGACGGCCTGCTCGGCCAGGTAGCACAGGACCATGGCGCCGAGGAAGAAGGCGGGGGAGCCGGACGCCCCCGCCACGGTCAGCAGGACGAGCGTGACGGGAAGGGAGAACACCGTCGAGTAGTGCAGGAGCGTCGAGTACCGGGAGACGAGTCGCCGCACGGCACACCTCCGTCTGGTAGGCACGGCCTGTCGAGGCCGGGAAGGTGGGAGAAAGGAGGGCCGGCCGGGCGCGCCCGCGTGCCGGGCGCCGCCCACCGGGCGGGGGAGCGGGCTCAGCCGGCGCGCACGCCGGCGAGCGGGTCCTCGCGGCGCACGTCGATGACCTGCCCGGTCAGGTCGGACAGCAGGACGTTCAGCGACGTCCTCGCGACCTGGCCGGCGCTGAGCAGGGTGTGCGGGGGCTCCTGCCCGAACGCGGCCGTCCGCATGGGGGTGCTGGTCCGTTCCGGGTTGATGCAGTTGATCCGTACCCCGTCGGCGGACCACTCGTCCGCGAGGGCCTGGGTCAGGTTGACCGTGGCCGCCTTCGCGGACGAGTAGAGGCTGTAGTCGGCGCGGCCGCGCGTGTACGAGCTGGACGTGTAGAGCAGCAGCCGGCCGCCGGTCTTGGCGAGGTACGGGAACGCCGCGCGCGCGATGTGGATCGGCGCGAGGTAGTTGACCCGCAGCGCCTCCTCGACCGCCTCGGAGCTGATCGTGTCGAGCCGGCCGATCCGCAGCACGCCCGCCGTGTTGACCACGTGGTCGACGCGCCCGGTCGCCGCGTACGCCTGCGCCAGCGCCCCGGCGACGTCGTCCGGCCGCTCCACGTGGGTGCGGGTGGCGCCGCGGCTGTAGCCGAAGACGCGGGCGCCGTACTTCCGGGCCAGCTCGGAGACGGCGGCGCCGATGCCCTGGCTGGCGCCGAACACGACCATCGTCTTGCCGGCGAGCGCCTCGGCGTACTCCTCCTCGGACAGGTCGGGGGCGTCGGACGAGGCGAGCTGGAACAGCTTGTCCGCGACGAACATGTCGACCGGCGCGGTGACCTTCATGTTGTGCTCGTCACCGGGGACGACGTGGATCGGCGTGCCGGGCAGGTAGCGCAGCACCACCGAGCAGTCGTCGGTGGCCTCGAACGCCTCGTCCCGCCACGCCTTCTCGTAGGCGGCGCGGATGGTGGCGAGCCGGAACCCCTGCGGGGTCTGCCCGCGCCGCAGGTTCGACCGGCGCGGCACGTCGACGATGACGCCGTCCTCGACCTGGATGATCGTGTCGGCGGAGGGGATGGCGACGTCCACGGCCCGGTGCTCGCGCAGGGCGGTGACGCAGTCGTGGATGATGCGCTGCGACAGCAGGGGGCGCACCGCGTCGTGGAAGAGCACGCTGGTGGTCTCGCCCGGGTGGTCGGCGAGGGCGTCGAGGGCGAGCTGCGTCGTCGCGTTCCTGGACGTCCCGCCGGGGAGAACGGCCGTGACCTTGGTGCAGCCGGCCTTCCGGACGCACTCGGCCGCGTCCTGGAGGAATCCGGGATTCATCAGGACGAGGATCTCGTCGATGTCCGAAGCTTCCTCGAACACGCCGAGCGTGTGCTCCAGAATCGTTTTTCCTGCGATTTTCAGGAGCTGCTTGGGGGTGCTGAGCCCCATCCGCTGACCGCTGCCGCCCGCCAGTATGACGGCGACGGTGCGATGTTCGCCCTGCGATGCCTTAGCCAATGCGACCGTCCTTCTTCCCCAATGGCATGCCAGAACGGCGTACCAATCGAACGTGTTGCAGTCGACCTGTGGGATCCGAAGGGGCGCGAGTAGCGCAGTGGTCGCAGGGCTAACGACCCACACAGGGAGAGAACTGCCGTCCACAGTACCCCGGGGCTGTGGGAATTTGCGCAGAATTCAGTGATCTTGGAGTTTGCCGTGATCTTTTCGTTATCTAGCGGAACGGTCAGTGACCTACTGGTCACATCCTGCTGAACAATGGCCGCAGATCGGGCTCGACGGCCCAGCGCGTCACCCGCCGGACCGGTTTCGTGCTCAGCAGCGTGACCGCGGCGAAGCAGACGGCCACCGCCGACAGGACACCGGGGACGGTGTCGAACCAGCCGAGGTCGTTCCACCCCTGGAAGGTGAAGAGCCTCGTCAGGAACCCGTGCAGCAGGTAGCCGTACAGGGTCGCGGCGCCCAGGTCGCTGTACCAGGTGCGGCGGGACGGGATGACCGCGAGGAACGCCGCGATCAGCACCGCCGCGGTGGCGAGCAGCGCCATCCGCATCAGCGTGCCGGTCAGCTCGTCCACCCCGAGCTCGGCGTTGGAGGTGTCCCAGTTCAGCCAGCGCGCGTTCATGCGGTCGTGGGTGAGAAAGGCGAGGCCGAATCCGGCCACAAGGGCAACCGCCCCGGCGACGCGCACGGACGGCCGGCGCAGGCGCGCCAGCAGCTCGGGCGACAGCGTCAGCCCGAGGACATAGAACGGCACCAGCCCCAGGATCCGGTACATGTCCAGCGTGCTGCCGATGTCGGTCATATAGCCGAGGAGGCAGACGAGCACGGCCGTGGCCAGCGGGTACCTCAGCCTCCGCCACACCGAGGTGAGCAGCCGCCACACGAACAGCGCCAGCAGGAACCAGGTCAGGTAGTACGGGTCCAGGACGTCGACCTTGAACTCCCGGCCGCCCACCGCCCAGGCGAACAGGCTGTAGGCGCACTGGAAGACCAGGTACGGCGCGAGCGTCGAGCCGACGAGCCGGGCGACCTTGTCATCGGTGAGCGTGAACCTCTTGGACAGGTAGCCGCTGATCATGACGAAGAGCGGCATGTGGAACAGGTAGAAGAAGTTCCAGATCGCCGCGGCGAGCGGGACGTCCCGCAGGCCGGAGAGGCCGTGCCCGCCCGCGACCAGCAGGATCGCCAAGAACTTGGCGTTGTCCAGATGTGGATCGCGGCCCCGCGGTGCCGGAGCGCCCCCCGGCGGCTTCTCCTCCGGGCGCCCGGAGGGGCGTTCCACCGCCGGGACGGCCTCGGCGGACGCCTCAGATGTCTGTGTCATGGAGGAAGTCGGTCAATGGAGAACTCGAATCCGCGGGGTGGGCTGGGAGCATATCGCGCGATCTAGACCTAGCGTTGAAACCGCAGGGGCGTGCGCGGGGTACGGACCTGCCTGGACGGAGGACGCGCATTGGGGTACGGGAGGAGCACCAAGCGCGGCTTGGTGCTGGTCGGCGGGGGCGCCGTACTGCTGACGGGGATCGCGCTGCTGGTACTGCCCGGGCCCGGGCTACTGCTCGTGCTGGCGGGGCTGCTGATCTTGGCGCGCGAGTTCCCGACCTTGGACCGGTACGTCGAGCCCGTCCAGGAGCGGGCGATCCAGGCGGCCGAGGAGAGCGTGACCTCGTGGTGGCGGCTCACGGGGTCGATCCTGACCGGGCTGGCGCTGATCGGGGCGGGCGTGGCCTGGGGCCTCGTCCCCGAACTGCCGCTGAGCGGGTGGAGCACCGGGTCGGGCCTCATCCTGTCCGGGCTCATCCTCTACGGGCTGCTGCTGTGGAGCTACCGGCGGGTCAGGGCCCGCCGAGGCCGTGACCCGGTCGTGTGATGGCCGGGTCTTGCCGAAATGTTCCGGACGGTTGATCCGGCGAGCGGGTATCACCGTGCAATGGGTATGGGCATTCTTCTTCGACTTCTCGTGGCC
Organism: Actinomadura sp. B10D3; assembly: GCF_039871695.1. Classification (NCBI taxonomy): domain Bacteria; kingdom Bacillati; phylum Actinomycetota; class Actinomycetes; order Streptosporangiales; family Thermomonosporaceae; genus Actinomadura; species Actinomadura sp. B10D3. The sequence goes on along the minus strand of NZ_JBDPLY010000024.1, from coordinate 34,633 downwards.
GCGGGACTGGCGGCCGACGCGATCGTGCACTGGCGGTTCGCGCCCGACATGGCCCCCGGGCCCAACACGCCGGACGACGTGATCCCCGGGGACGACCTGTTCCGCGCGCAGGCCATCGCGGCGGCCGTGGCGGCGGTGCTCGTCCTCGTGTGGGCGAGCAAGTGGACGTACGCGATCGCGTTCGTCGTGGCGGCCAGCGCGGCGGGCGCCGTGCTGCTCTACTACTTCGTCGACTTCGGGCAGCTCGGCCCGATCCCGCGGATGTACGACCCGTCGTGGTACGCGGACAAGACGATCAGTTTCGCCGGGGAGGCGATAGCGACGATCGCCGCGCTGGTCGGCTTCTTCACGGTCGGACGGAAGGAGCGCGCGGAACCTCGGTCGGGCGCCCACGTCGGATGACCTCGGACGGGTCGCCGAACTCGTCCGGCCCGGCGGGCCACGGGCCGGCGAGGTCGGCGGTCCCTTACCAGCCGACCCGTTCCGGCGCGGGCTCGCCGTGCGCCTCCTCCCAGGAGACGACGGGGTTGCGAAGCGTCCCGACGCCCTCGACCCACGCCTCGACGACGTCGCCGGGACGCAGGTAGAAGTCGAACGGGTCCGGCTGGACGGCGGCGACGCCCGAGACCGTGCCGGTCGTGAGGAGGTCGCCCGCGCTGTAGGTCTGCGGTGAGTGGTAGGCGACCAGGTGCGGGATCGACACCCGCATCTGCCGGGTGTGCCCCGTCTGCCGGGTCTCCCCGTTCACCCGCAGCTCCATGGCGAGGTCCTGCATGTCGTCGATCTCGTCGGCGGTGACGATCCACGGGCCGATCGGGCAGAACGTCTCGATGGCCTTGCTGAACGAGAACACCCCCGACTCCATCTCGCGGCGCTGGATGTCGCGGGCCGTGACGTCGTTGAAGACGGTGAACCCGGCGATGTGCTCCAGCGCCTGCTCCGGGCCGAAGAACCTGCCGGGCTTTCCGATGACGACGGCCAGTTCGAGCTCGTAGTCCAGCTCCCGGGTGAGGTGCTCGGGGTGGACGATCGGGTCGTCCGGGCCGATGATCGCGTCCACGTTCTGGAAGAAGACGATGCCCTTGTGCACCGGGTGCGACCAGTTGACCGCCTGGAGCTCCTCGTGGTGGTCGGCGAAGTTGCCCGCGGTGTGGAAGAACTTCTTCGGGCGGATGGGCGGGCGGAGCCGGACGTCCGCCAGCCTGAGCCGCTCCCCGGTCTCCCCGGCCGTCCCGCCGCGCTCGAAGAACGCCCGCGTGGACGGCACGTCCAGCTCGATGACGTCGTCGCCGTCCAGCCGGCCGACCCGCCCCTCGTCGAAGGTGATCAGCTTCATCAGGCGCCGACCATGTTGAAGCCGCCGTCGGCGAGCATGTAGGCGCCGGTGATGTGCGCGGCGTCCTCGGTGGCCAGGAACAGGGCGGTGCCCGCGACCGCCTCGGGCGGCGGGATGGTGCCCATGGGCGTCTGCGCGATCAGCTTCTCGCGGCGCCCGGACTTCCAGTCCTCGCGCTCCAGCGTGGCGCCGGTCTCCATGAAGCCCGGCGCGAAGGTGTTCACGCGGACGGACGGGGCGAACGCCGCCGCGTACGACTTGGTGATGCCGAGCAGCCCGTACTTGGCGGCGGCGTACTGCGGGGCCCGCGCGCTTCCCCGCACGACGACCGTCGACCCGATGTTCACGATCGCGCCGTGGCCCTGGTCGAGCATCCGCGAACCGAACTCGTGCGTCATGAGCAGGGTGCCCTTGACGTCCACGTCGATGACGCGGTCGAGCGACTCCTGGGTCAGCGCGCGCCACGACATCTGCTCGGTCGCCACGTCCCCGACGTTGTTGACCAGGACGTCCAGGGTGCCCGCCTGCGCGAAGACCTCGTCGGCCAGCCCGCGGATCGCGTCCCAGGACGAGATGTCCGCCTGCACGACGAAGGCCTCGCCGCCCGCCTCCCGCACGCGGTCCGCCGTCCGCGCGGCGCCCTGCCCGGAGCTGTTGTAGTGCACCCCCACCCGGGCGCCCTCCCGCGCCGCGCGGACGGCGATCTCCGCGCCGAAGCCGGTGCCGGCCCCCGTGACCAGCACCGTCTTCCCGGCGAACCGGGGGAAGATCTTCTGCTCCGTGCTCATACGCCTTCTCCCTGTCGTGTCATGCCGCGCCGAACGCGGTGGACAGGTTGGTGCGCAGCACCCGGTCCCACTCGGCCTCGGTGAACTCCAGGATCGGCCGGCGGTCGTTGACGCCGACGCAGTGCAGGAGCACGTCCAGGCCGCCCATAGCGTCCACCGAGCAGGAACGAGAAGAAGGTGGAGACTTGCGGTCCCCCACCTTCGCCGCTACTTTCACTCTATGAAAGTGACTTTCGGCAAATAAGAGTATGGAGGGGGGCATCGTGGCGTCAAGCGATCGGGGCGCGGGCGACCGGTCGCGCTACCACATCGCGGCCCTCGCCAAGGGGCTCCAGGTGCTGAGCCTGTTCGAGGGGTCGACGCTGTCCCTGCGCACCAGCGACATCGCCGCGCTGACCGGCATCCCGATGCCCACCGCGTTCCGCATCGTCTCCACGCTGGAGGACCTCGGGTATCTGGAGCGGCGGCACGACGGGTCCGTCCAGCCCGGGGTCAAGGTGCTCACGCTCGGCTCGGCGGCCATCCGGGGATCGAGCCTGGTGCAGCTCAGCGACCGCCCCCTGCGGCTGCTGGCGGAGGCGACCGGCGAGACCGTCAACCTCGGCGTCCTGGTGGAGGACCGCGTCCTCTACCTCGCCCGGCTGCGCAACGCCGACCTGGTCACCGCCAACGTGCACGTGGGCTCGACCCTGCCCGCGACCTACACGTCCATGGGCAAGGTCCTGCTCGCCCACCTGCCTCGCGAGGACCTGGAGCGCCGCATCACGGAGGCGTCGTTCACGCCCGGCGCGGGGCCCAACGCCGTCGGGGGCCCGGACGAGCTCTACCGGCAACTGGACGAGGTCCGCCGCAACGGGTACGCCGTCCAGGACGAGGAGCTCGCGCAGGGCCTGCGGTCGATCGCCGTCCCGGTGTTCGGCGCCGGGGACGTCCCGGAGGCCGCGGTCAACGTCGCCGTGTCCGCGCAGCGGCGCTCGGAGCACGACCTGCGCGGGGACATCCTGGACCGGCTGCGCGAGACCGCCGCCGGCATCACGACGAGACTGAGGACGCGATGACACGCCGCCACGCCTTCACGCCCGCCGAACTGGAAGGGGACCGGCTGGCCCTCTACTCCATGCTCGCCCTCCAGATGCGGGCGTTCCGCGTCTGAGGCGCACCCTTGACCCATCAAATGAACGGTCGTTTAATTCCCGTATGGGACGCATCGCGGGCGTTACCCGGGCGGAGACGCGCGAGCGGCTGCTGAGCGCGGCGGCCGACGCGTTCGCCGCGCGCGGCTACGACGGGACGCGCGTCGCCGACATCGCGCGGGCCGCGGGTGTGAGCAACGGCGCCCTCTACGCGCACTTCGGCTCCAAGGCGGAACTGCTGGTGGCCGCGCTGCGCGTGCACGGGAAGCGGCTGCTCGCCGAGCTGTTCGCCGCCGACCCCGACCGTCCGGTCATCGACCTGCTGCTCACCATCGGTCGGGGCCTGCCCCACCGGCAGGAGCCCCGCGCCCACCTCGTCGTCGAGGCGCTCGCCGCGGCCCGCCGGGACGAGGACGTCGCCCGGCCCATGCGCGACTACGTGGGCGAGCGCGCCGGCTGGCTCGCCGGCCTGATGGACATCGCCCAGGCGGGCGAGGAGATCGACCCGGCGCTGTCGCCGAACGCCCTCGCCCATTTCTGCCTGCTGCTCGCGCTGGGCGCGGCGCTCGTCCCGGCGGACATGCACGAGGTCGGCGACGAGGAGTGGGCCGCGCTGCTCACCCGGATCGTGGCGGCGTTCGCGCCGCCCGGCCCCACACCCCAGGCGGGAGGACCACAGTGAAGGTGCGGATCGATCCAGAGCGCTGCCAGGGCCACGGCCGCTGCTACGACCTGGCCCCCGCCGTGTTCGGAGAGGACGAGGAGGGCTACGGGACGGTCCTCGGCGACGGCGTCGTCCCCGAGGGCGGCGAGCGCGACGCCCGGCTCGCCGTCGCGAACTGCCCGGAACGGGCGATCGACGTCCTCGGGGAGGGCTGAGATGGCCGCCGACGACCGCTTCGCCAAGAGCTTCGAGGAGCAGCGGGAGAGCCGCCCGGAGGGCACCCGCAACGAGGTCGTCACCGGCCCGGTGGCCGACTGGGCGACCGACTTCTCCCACCTGGAACCGGAATGGGCGGCCGACCCGTACCCCATCCAGGACGACCTGCGGTCCCGCTGCCCGGTCGCGCACACCGGGCGGTTCGGCGGCGGCTGGCTGCCGACCCGGTACGAGGACGTCGCGGCGATCGCCTACGACACCGAGCGCTTCACCTCCCGCTCGGTCGTGATGAGCAACTTCCGCCCCCCGCGCGAGGTGGAGCCGGTCGGCGTCACGCCGCCGATCTCGTCCGACCCGCCGTTCCACCACGACGCGCGCAAGCTGCTGCTGCCCGCGTTCACCAAGTCGGCCGTGCGGCGCCTGGAGCCGGCGACCCGGGCCTTCTGCCACTCCCTCATCGACTCCTTCGAGGGCCGCGACACCGTCGACGCCGCCCAGGAGTACGCCCAGCACATCCCGATCCGGGTCATCGCCGACATGCTCGGCTTCCCGCCGGAGGACGGCCCGAAGTTCCGCGAGTTCGTCGAGAACACCCTCGAAGGCGTCAACCTCCCGCCGGACGAGCGCATCGCCCGCATGGACACGCTCTTCGACTACCTCCTCGACCAGATCCGCGACCACGTCGACCACCCGCGCGACGACCTGACCGGCTACCTGATCGACGCCGAGCTGTACGGGCGCAAGCTCGACCCGTCCCACGTCTCCGGGACGATGGCGCTGCTGCTCATCGCCGGGATCGACACGACGTGGAGCGCGATCGGCGCGTCCCTGTGGCACCTGGCGAAGACCCCGGCCGACCGGGAGCGCCTCGTCGCCGAGCCGTCGCTGCTGCCCACCGCGATGGAGGAGTTCCTGCGCGCCTACGCCCCGGTGACGATGGCGCGCCTGGTGCGCGAGGACACGCGCTTCGGCGGCGTCCACATGAAGGCCGAGGACTGGGTCCTGCTGTCGTTCCCCGCGGCCAACCGCGACCCCGCCCAGTTCGACCGGGCGGGCGAGGTCGTCATCGACCGGGAGGTCAACCGGCACGCCGCGTTCGGCCTCGGCATCCACCGCTGCCTCGGCTCCCACCTGGCCCGCATGGAGCTGCGGGTGGCCCTGGAGGTGTGGCTCGAACGCCTTCCGTCCTTCACCCTGGACGACCCGTCCGCGGTGACCTGGTCCGGCGGGCAGGTCCGCGGCCCCCGCACCCTCCCCATCCGCCTCGACCCGGGACCGGACGCCTAGCCGGCCGCCACCCGGACGAGGGCGGCGAGGGGCCGGGAGCGACTGTGCGGGGGCCAGGCGATCACCGTGGTCACCCGCGGGGCGTCCAGCAGCGGGACGGTGGTGAGGCCCTCGTGCAGATGGGTCCGGACCGACTCCGGCAGGACCGCCGAGGCCCGGCCGAGGGCGATCAGTTGCAGCAGTTGCGCGTGGTCCCGCACCTCCGGGCCGGGGCCGTCCGGGTACGTGCCGTCGAGGCGGGGCCAGCGGGGCAGCGGCAGGCCGGGCAGCGCGGTGACGTCGGCCATGCGCAGGTGGGGCTCGGTGCTGAGCGGGTGCCCGGACGGCAGGACGACCACCTGGCCCTCCGTGTGGAGCTCCTCGGTGTCGAAGCCGGCCACCGAGTCGAACGGGCGGTGCAGCAGCGCGACGTCCGCGCGGCCGTCGCGGAGCAGCCGTTCCTGCTCGCCGGGGCCGCACAGGAGCACCTCCACGGTGACCGAGCCGGGCTCCGCGGCGTACGCGTCGAGCAGTTTCAGCAGCAGCTCGCTGGTCGCTCCGGCCTTGGAGACCAGGACCAGACCGGGTCCGGCGCGGGCGGCGCGGCGGGTGCGGCGGTCGGCGGCGGCGATCGCGTCGAGGGCGGCCCGCCCCTCGCGGAGCAGCACCGATCCGGCCTCGGTGAGCGCGACGGTGCGGTTGGTCCGCTCCAGCAGCGTGACCCCGAGCCGCCGTTCGAGCTGCCGGATCGCCCGCGACAGCGGCGGCTGCGCGATCCCGAGACGCTCCGCCGCGCGGCCGAAGTGCAGTTCCTCGGCGACGGCGACGAAGTACCGCAGCTCCCGCGTCTCCATGGTCATCACGATACCCGCCGGGTATCGCGGCCTACTCAGACGGTGTTGGAGCCCTCGTCCCGGGTGCGCGCAGGATGAACCCATGAGCGAGAAGACGATCGCGCTGGTGACCGGCGCGAACAAGGGGATCGGGTACGAGATCGCGGCCGGGCTGGGCGCCCTCGGCTGGAGCGTCGGCGTCGGCGCCCGGGACGGCGGGCGCCGGGAGGCCGCCGTGGAGAAGCTGCGCGCGGGCGGTGCCGACGCCTTCGGGGTCCCGCTGGACGTGACCGACGACGCGAGCGTGACCGCCGCCGCGGAGCTGGTCCGGGAGCGGGCCGGGCGCCTCGACGTGCTGGTCAACAACGCCGGCGTGACCGGCGCCGCGCCGCAGGAGCCCACCCGGATCGCCCCCGAGACCATGCGGACGGTCGTGGAGACCAACGTGATCGGCGTCATCCGCGTCACGAACGCGATGCTGCCGCTGCTGCGCCGGTCGTCGTCACCACGGATCGTGAACATGTCCAGCACCGTCGGCTCCCTGGCCCGGCAGAACGATCCCGGCGCCCAGACGGGCCCGATCTCGGCCGGCTACTCGGCGTCGAAGACGTTCCTCAACGCCGTCACCGTCCAGTACGCGAAGGAGCTGGCGGACACGAACATCCTGATCAACGCGGGGTGCCCCGGCTTCTGCGCGACCGACCTCAACGGCTTCCGCGGCCACCGCACCCCGGAGCAGGGCGCGGCGATCGGAATCCACCTGGCCACCCTCCCCGACGGCGGCCCCACCGGCGGGTTCTTCGACGACGACGGCCCGATCCCCTGGTGAGACCCGGCGGCCCGCTCCTGGACGCGGGACGGTCCCGGCGGCTATGAGAGAACGCATGACTCTCGTTTTCGTGGGGCCGTCATGAGCGGCGATGCCTCGATCTCCGTCCACGAGACGCTTCCGGTGCGTGTCGTGATCGGGCCGGGGGCGGTCGAGCACGTCGGCGCGGAGGTCGCGCGGCTCGGGGAGCGGCGGGTGCTGCTCGTCGCCACCCCGTCCGCCGCCGGCGGCGCCGACCGGGTCGCGGCGGCGCTGGGGCGGCGGCTGGTGGCGCGGTTCGACCGGCCGGCGCCGCACACGCCGGTCGCCGTGACCGCGGAGGCCATGGACGTCGCCGGGGACGCGGACTGCGTCGTCGCGATCGGCGGTGGGTCCGCGATCGGGCTGGGCAAGGCGCTGTCGGCGCGGACCGGGATGCCGCAGGTCGCCGTCCCGACCACCTACGCGGGCTCGGAGATGACGCCCGTCCTCGGGGAGACCGAGGACAAGGTGATGACCACCCGCCGCGACCCCGCCCTGGCGCCCGGCACGGTCGTCTACGACCCCGGCCTCACCCTGGGCATGCCGCCCGGACTGACCCGGACCAGCGCCATGAACGCGCTCGCCCACGCCGTCGAGGCCCTGTGGGCGCCGGACGCCACCCCGGTCAGCGACGCGCTCGCCACGGAGGCCGTCGCCGGCATCCTGGGCGCGCTGCCCGGCGTCCTGGACGACCCGTCCGGCCTCGAAGGCCGGGCGCGCCTCCAGTCGGCGGCGTGGCCGGCCGGGATCTGCCTCGCACAGACCCGGATGGGCCTGCACCACCAGCTCGCCCACGTCCTCGGCGGCGCGTTCGGCCTTCCGCACGCCGAGCTGCACACGATGCTGCTGCCGCACGTGATGGCGTTCAACCTGCCGTCGGCGCCCGCCGCGTCCGCCCGGCTGGCGCGGGTGACCGGGCCCGACCCGGTCGCCGCCGTCGCCGAGCTCGCCCGCGCCCACCAGGGGCCGACGCGCCTCTCCCAGCTCGGCGTGCCCCGGGAGAGGCTGCCGCGGATCGCCGAACGGGTGGTGGCCGAGCCGTACCCGAATCCCCGGCCTCTCGACGTCGCCGCGGTCACCGAGCTTCTCGACGCCATGTGGTGACCCATACCGTTCGCGCCGTTCCGCTGTGTTGGTGTTGATCAATGCCCTACGATCGCTCCCCATGCGTGGACCACTGGTGCGAATCACGTCCGTCCTGCTCGCCGGATCGTCGGTGCTCGCCGCGCCGGCGGCACACGCCCAGGTCACCGCCGCACCGGCCGCGGCGCCGGTCGCGGCCCCGGGGGATCTGGCCAAGGATCTCGACGCCATCCTCGCCGACGAGCGGCTGAAGGGCGCCACCGTAGGCGCCGTGGTCCGCGACGCGAAGACCGGTGCCGTCCGGTACGCGCGGGGCCCGAAGAACGCGGTGCTGCCCGCCTCGAACAACAAGATCTACACCTCCGGCGCGGCGCTGTCGCTGCTCGGCACCGGCTACCGGTTCCGGACGGGCGTGTACGCCGGGAAGGTGGCGGGCTCGTCCGTCAAGGGCGACCTGTACCTCAAGGGCACCGGCGACCCGACGACGCGGGCCGCCGACTACGACCGGCTCGCCGCCGAGGTCGCGGCCCGGGGCGTCAAGCGCGTCGAGGGCGACCTGGTCGCGGACGACTCGTGGTTCGACGCCGTCCGCGTCCCCTCGCACTGGGACCCGACCGACCTGCAGTACGCCTACGCCGGCCAGACGTCCGCGCTGACCGTCTCGCCGAACGACGACTTCGACGCCGGCTCCGTCAACGTGTCGGTGTCGCCGGGTGCCGAGGGCCGGCCGGTGAAGGTCGCGCTCGCTCCCGCCACCCACGTCGTCAAGATCGACAACCGGGCGGTGACCGGCGCGCCGGGCTCGCCGTCCACGCTGTCGGTCAACCGGGACAACGGGACCAACACCATCGTGGTCAGCGGCGCCTACCCGGCCGACGGCTCGACGTACACCACGCTGCGCACGGTCGAGAACCCCACCATGTACGCGGCGGACGTCTTCCGCACCGCGCTGAAGGCGCACGGCGTCCAGGTCAGCGGCACGACCGAGCGCGGCCGGACGCCCAAGGGCGTCACGCCGCTCGCCTTCCGCTCATCGGCCCCGCTGTCGCAGCTGATGGTGCCGTTCCTCAAGCTCAGCAACAACATGATCGCCGAGACGCTGGTCAAGGCGATCGGCAAGGAGAAGAAGCGCAGCGGCAGCTGGACGGCGGGCCTGCCGGTGATCGAGAAGTACATCGCCGGCCAGGGCGTCCCCGCCGCGCGGCTCGACATGGCCGACGGGTCGGGCCTGTCCCGCGAGAACCGCACCACGTCGCAGGACATCAGCACCGTGCTGACGAAGGCGCAGAAGGCGCCCTGGTACTCCACCTGGTACGCCGCGCTGCCGATCGCCGGCCGGCCCGACCCGCTCGTCGGCGGGACCCTCGCCGCGCGGATGCGCGACACCCCGGCCGCGGGCAACGTGCACGCCAAGACCGGCACGCTGACCGGCGCCACCGCGCTGTCGGGCTACGTCACCGGCCAGAACGGGCGCAAGCTCGTCTTCTCCGTCGTCCTCAACGGCTACCAGGGCGCCGCGCCCAAGGACATCGAGGACAAGATCGCCGTGCGGCTGGCCGGGGGAGGCTCCGCCGCCGCGACCCGGACGCTGCGCACCGCCCAGACCGGCCCGCAGCTGGAGTGCTCCTGGATCAAGCGCTGCTGAGCCGCCGCCCCTGACTACTTCTCGTTGCGGGGGACGTACAGGCGGATGTCGTCCACGTACGCCTCCCCCTCGTAGTAGTTCAGGTGAGGGTCGCCGATGATGAACGAGTCCGGGTAGGCCGAGCCCTTCGGCCACGCGTGCTGCGTCGTGTACGTCCCGGCGGGGCCCTTGTGGACGAGCCGGCGGTCGAACCGCCCGTCGTATTCGCCGGGCGTCTGGTTGTAGTGCCAGATCGGGCGGCCGTTCTCCACGAAGTCGTGGTGGACGCGCAGCGTCCGCTGCCCGGAGTGCAGGAACGGCCCGCTCATCTCCAGCGTGTACCCGGTGCGGTCGCGCTCGATGGCGAACCGGTAGGCGGCCTTGGGCAGCAGTTCCGGGCGGATCTCGGCACTGGTCAGATGGCCCTCGTACTTGCCGCCCGGCCCGTACCGCTCGTCCATCGACGCGTTCCCGCAGGCGGTCTTGGCGTAGTACTCGTTGCTGATGTTGTTGTTGGCGGCCTCGCGGAACCGGTCCCCGCGGGGGAACAGCGCGTTGATGCCGTTGAAGGTGCCGTCGAACGTCCGGTACATCCGGCGGGTCTTCGGGTTGCAGGTCGCGGCGTTCTTCCAGCGGGCGTCGTCGCTGTAGTAGCCGTCCATGATGACCTTGCGGCGGAAGTGGATGCCGGGGTTGCCGTGCGGCGCGGGCGTCGCGTAGTCGAGGATCGTCAGGTAGTAGAAGCCGTTCTCCCTGGTCACGTCCGGGTACTCGCAGCGCTTCTTGCCGGGGATCGCGCCCTGGAACGTCCACGGGTACCGGGTCTTGCAGGGCTCCCGGGTGTAGCCGTTGTGCCGGCCGTTGTAGTCGAACGTGCCGTGCCGCTTGCCGCCGAAGTCGATGCCGCGCAGCGTCATCTCCACGCGGTAGTGGCGGGGGAGCGGGCGGGTGGGCCGGATCAGCACCCCGGCGTCCCAGCTCGGCTCGGAGATCCGCGCGACCTTCTGGCCGCCGGGCAGCGAGGCCCGGGAGACCCCGGGACGGGAGTCGGGGCGCCCGTCCCCGTCCTTGTCGACGGCCGCGACCTCGGCGGTGAGCCATCCCTTCCGCCCGAACGCGACGCGCTTGCGGAACACGTTCAGCGTGTCGAGCTGCCGCTGGAACCGCGGGCCGCTGATCTTCTTCCAGGCCTCGCCGTCGTCGTCGAACGCGTCGACGTGCCACGGGCTGCGCGGCCCCTGCGGGTCCAGGCGCCATGCCGCGCCGTCCACCCCCGGTGGGCGGTCGAACCCCTCGTGGGCGACCAGGACCCATCCGCCCTCCGCCGCCCTCGCCGGCCATCCGGCGGAGACGGCCGCCACCGCGACCGCCCCGACCGCGGCCGTCACCTTCCCGCATGCCCTCATGGCGGGCCTCCCCCCGAACGCGACCGCACCGCGCCCGGCCGGCGCGGCTCGCACGGACCCTACGGCCGCCCGGCCGCCGGCGGCGGCGCCCCGGCCCGTCCGAGACGACCTCTTGCCCGCGCCCTTAACCGGCCCATGCGCGTCCGGGCGGGCCATTGACCCGGGAACTCCGGCATGCCTAGCGTGTCACTGGCGTAATCGGCTATGTCAGTGACGACAGGGAGGGTGAGGCGATGATCCTGCGCGCCGCACGGCAGGACGACGTGCCGCGGCTGGCTCCGCTCTGGCGGGCGGCCTGGCTCGACGGGCACGCCGGCCATGTGCCGGACGAGCTGATGGAGGTCCGCGGGCCGGAGCACTTCGAGGTCCACGCGGAGAAGTACGCGCCGTCGACGATCGTCGCGGTCGACGAGGAGGACCGGCTGCTCGGGCTGATCATCCTCGGGGACGACGACGGCGAGGTCATCCAGCTGGCCGTCGACCGGTCCGTCCGCGGGGGAGGCGTCGGCGGGGCTCTGCTGCGCAGCGCGGAGGAGCGGTTCGCGGGGCGGCACTCCGAGGCGTGGCTCGCAGTCGTTCCGGGCAACACCCGGGCGCGCCGGTTCTACGAGTTCCACGGATGGCGCGACATGGGGCCGATGACCTACTCGGCGCCCACGGCGACGGGCAGCGTGGACGTTCCCGTGCACCGGTACGTCAAGCCCCTCGAATGACGCGGACGCTGCCCTATTGACGATGTCGCCGAAATTGTTAACTATCTCGGCATCAGCCATGGCGACATAAGGGACAGGGATGACCGAGCATCCGAAGCCGTCCGTCCGCGCCAGGGAAGTCGTCCGGGGCGGGTACGACGTGCACATTCACGTGGCCCCGGACGTGATGCGGCGCCGCATCGACGACCTCTCGCTCGCGCCGAGGTTCGCCGAGGTGGGACTCGGCGGATTCGTGCTGAAGTCGCACTACTTCCCCACCGCGGAGCGTGCCGCCGTGGTCCGCGCCGTCCACCCCGGGTTCGGCGCGGTCGGGGCGATCACGCTCAACGGGTCCGTCGGGGGCATGAACCCCGTCGCGGTCGAGCTGGCCGGGCGCGCCGGCGCGCGGTTCGTGTGGCTGCCGACCGTCGACAGCGCCAACCAGCGCGAATGCACGGCGCGCGACCCCGAGGGAGCCCGCCCGCCGATGTGGGCGCGGCTGCAGGACGAGCTGCGCGCCGACGGCATGGCCGCCGACCCGGTGGACGTCGTCGACGCGGTCGGGAAGGTCACCGACGCCACCCGGCAGGTGCTCCGGGTGATCGCCAAGCACGACATGACGCTCGCCACCGGCCACCTCGGCACCGCCGAGATCGGCACCGTCGTGGACGCGGCCGTCGAGGAGGGCGTGCGGCGCATCGTCGTCACCCACCCCGAGTTCACCTCCCAGCGGGTCGGCGTCGAGCGGCAGCGGGACCTCGCCGCCAAGGGCGCCCTGATGGAGCGCTGCTTCACCACGCCCTACACGGGCAAGGTCTCCTGGGACGTCTGGGTGGAGAACATCAGGACGGTCGGGCCAGAGCACTCCGTCCTGTCCAGCGACCTCGGCCAGCCGTTCAACCCGCCGGTGGAGGACGGCCTGGCGCTCATGGCGGACCGGCTCCTCGCCGAGGGATTCACCGAGGACGAGGTGCGGACCATGGCGGTCCGCAACAGCCGCCACCTGGCCGGTGCCGATGATGCCGAGGGGGCCCGGCGATGACCGAGGTCCTGAAGATCAAGAATCCGAGCAAGCAGTTCGTCTAGCGGGACGTCCGGCGCAACATCGAGATGCCGGTGGAGCTGCGGAAGGCGGGTCCGGCCCGCGCGGCGCGGCGCGAGCCGGACCGTCCAATTCCCGCCCCGGGTGTCGGTGGTTGCTCCTAGGATGCGCCGGATGGAGGTAGGTGATCTTGAACGTCCGCCGGCGGGGGTGACCGTCCTGCGGCACCGGGACGGGGCCGCCACGAAGGTCGCCGTCGAATGGTCGGACGCGGCGCCCGCGCTGATCGGGCGGGTCCTGCGCGGACCGTCCGTCACCGCACTGCGGATCACGGCGCCGAAGGGCGGGGAGGACGACCACCTGTACTGGGAGGACGACCTCGACCCGGACGGCGAGCCGACCCCCGCCCTGACCGTCGCGACGGGCGCGCTCGCGACGCTTGACCTCGGACGGCTCACCGAACTCGACCTGTCGTACATGCGTATCGGCGCGCTGGGCGCCAAGACGCTCGCCGTGTCGGCCTACCTGCGCGCCGAGGCCGCCGACCTCGGGACCGACGCAGGTCACCGGCTGGAGACGCTTGACCTGCGGTACTGCCGCATCGGCAACACCGGCCTGGAGGCCCTCGCCGCGTCCCCCCTCTTCAACGGCGTCCGCCGCCTGCGCCTCCAGAGCAACGTGATCACCGCGAAGGGGGTGCGCGCGCTGCACCGCTTCACCGGCCTGACCGACCTCGACCTGCGCTACAACGAGATCGGCGCGGACGGCGTGCGGGCCTTGCTCGCGGCGCCGTTCGTCCCGTCCCTTGAACGGCTTCTCATGTATCGCTCGGACGTCGGTGACGAAGGAGCGGCGCTGCTCGCGCGGGCTCCGCAGCTCTCGCCCGTACTGCGCAGCTTCTGGAGAAGCGCATGAGCCTCGAACTCCGCGACCGGTTCTTCGCCCTGTCGACCGGCGACGCCCCCGCCGGCGAGGTCGCCGAATACCGCGGCCGGGTCGACGCGACCGACGCCGAACCCGCCGCGACCGTGGACGGGCTCGCCGTCTCCTGGCATCCGACGGCCCGGTTCAAGCAGGTGCGTTTCGTCGATGCGGACCGCATCGACGCCGAGGTACGGGACCTGTTCGCTCGTCCCATCGAGGCCATGCCGGATCTCGCCGCCGTCTTCGCCGACCCGCGCGAACTCTCGTTCCGGACGTTCGAGAACATCCTCCCGCTCGACCGCCTTTTCTCGGACGTCCCCTTGGAATTGGATCTTACCGAACGCGATGAGTTCGCGAAAAGCGCGTACACGTTCTCGCTCGGGCTCCCGGCGCCCGCCAGGGCATGCTTGGAAAGCCTCGACGAGCTGAACTTGTACGTCCCGCCGCTTAACGCCTCGTCCCGGGGCGGTGAGCGCTTCATCTTCCATTCGGGGCTGCTCGCCGAGGCGCTCACCGAGGCGGTGCGCAAGGCGATGCCGGACTCCCTGCTCGACGGTTTCTCGCACGTGAACCCCGTCTTCCGCTGCAACCGTTTCGAGCCCGGCGACGCCAACTTCCATCCCCACCTCGACACGCCCTACTACGACGCGTCGCGGAGTCACGTCTCCCGCTACACCGTGCTGCTCTACCTCACCGGCGGAGAAGGAGAACCTGCGCTCCACCTCGCCGAAGGCGGCGCGCTCACCGCGATCGAGCCCTTCACCTGTGTCGTCTTCGACCAGCGTTACGAGCACACGGGCAAGCCCTACCGCGATGGCCGCAAGGTGTTCCTGCGCACCGAACTCGTCTTCACCGACGAAAACTTCAAGCACGACCCGGAGATCGGTGCGCTGTTCGCCAAGGCGTGTTACTGGACGGGCGAGAGCGTCTTCGCACCGGAACTCGCCCGCCACGCCGACAGCTACTACAACCGGGTCGCCGCCGCGCACTGGAACGGCTTGACGCCCGCGTCCGGGAGCGAACCGTTCGTCCACAGGAACTTCCGCGGCGTGCACTATGTCGCGAACGGCTACGACTTCTGGTTCGAGGCAAAGGAGGGGCTCTCCCCGGCCGAATGCGCCGCCATCGCGCTCCTGGACTACTTCAACTGCAAGATCGGTGACGACGCCTTCCGCACCCTCTGCGACACCGAGGTGATCGAGGCCGACGGCACGGATTGGATCCCGGGGTTCCTCAAGGGCAAGAGCGGCAAATCGCCCGTCATGCCGTTCGACAAGTCCACGCTCTTCCCCGAGCCGGAGGACGCCGACACCGGCACCCTTCCCGACTGCGCCTGCGGGATCTGCGCCGGGGACGTCCTCGGCCGCGAATTCGACACCACCCGCAACGCCGACATCATCGAGCACTACGCCCGCGCCCAGGACGCCGCCAAGGCCGACGTCATGCCCGCGCCGATCCTGATGCTCGGCGAGGACGTCCTGCTCGACCCGGACATGTTCGTCGTCGAGGGAAACCGCATCCACGTCCTCGGCAAGCGGTCGCCGACACCGGTGAACTTCGCCGCCTGTCTGGGCGGCCCACCGTTCCCCCCGCCTGAGACATGGATCTCCACGGCCGTCACCGTTGAGGCCGCGCATTTCCTCGTCCCGCCGATCCTGTTCGCCGAGGCCGACGGCTGCCGGCACCTGAAGTTCGACTTCTTCCGCAACACCTGGACGGTCGACCACGAGCGGTCCACCGTGCCCATCCCGATGATCCGCCAGTTCGACGACGAGAACGACCTCATCTGGCCTGACGATTATGAGGAGGATGAGGAAGACGACGAGGACTACGACGAAGACTTCGAGGACGAGGACGAGGACGAGGACGAGGACGAGGACGACGAGGACTAGGACTAGGACGCCTCGGCCATCTTGGCGAGGGCCTCCACCCAGAAGCGCTGCCGCTCCGGGGTCTGCCCGACCAGGTACGTGGCCCGCAGCTTCGGCGGCAGGTACCGCAGGAGCCGCGCCACGGCGTCGAGGTGCCGTTCGAGCTGGGACACCTCGGCGTTGGAGAACACCTGGTGCACCAGGTCGGTGTCGTCGGTGCCCTCGGCGGACGCCTCGGCCGCGGCGGCGAGCCGGGCCTCCCAGCTCGCGCGGTTGCGGGCGAGCTCGGCCAGGCCGATCTGGGGGCGGCCGGCCAGCCGCGCCTCCAGCGCGGACAGCGGCACCGGGGCGTACTCGCCGTCACCGAGGTAGATCAGCCCCGGCTCCAGCGGCATGCCCGCCTCGTGCAGTTTGATCAGCCGCTCCAGGGTGCGCTTGGTGATCCAGTCGCGGCCCTCGTCGTCGATGTCGTTCTTCCACCACTCCAGGACGATCTCGGCCGTCTCCCCGTACGTGGAGATGAGCCACTCGTTGGCCGGGATGTCGTCCGGGAGCACCTCGTAGCTGATCGTGAACCGGCTCGCCTGGGCCACGTTGTTGCTCGCGACCAGCATCTTGCGGCCGAGGTAGTACGGCGGGTTCTGCAACGCCACCTGCGCGCGGAGGTTCGGGATGCGGCGCCCGGCGAGCGTCCACTCCTGCGTGACCTCCATCAGCTTGGCGAAGGTCGCCTTGTCCTTCGGCCGGTTGTACTCGTCCCAGACGAGCACCTTGGGCTCCGGGTCGAGCAGCGACCGGGCGAGCATCGCGGTCAGCGAGCCGTCCGGGGCGGGCACCGGCACGCACAGGTCCTCGACGTTGGTCACCGGCAGCGAGAAGTAGACCGGGTCGCGGCCCGTCTCCTCCCGGGCGATCTGCTTGGTGATCTCCGTCTTGCCGCAGCCCGGCGGACCCTGGAGCAGCACCGCCCAGCGGTTGGTCATCGCGGCCCGCAGGATGCGGCGGACCGGGTCGGCGACGGTCGCGGGATTGCTCACCCCGACCGCGGCGGCGATGGCGTCCAGCACCTCCGCCGTCCGGTCGGGACCGGGCCCGCCGTCCTTGCCCTCCTCGGTCAGCGCCAGCCGGGAGCCGTTCAGCAGCGGCAGCCCCCAGGCGAGCGGGAAGCCGGCGCGGGCGCAGTCCAGGACGTGCTCCAGGGTGCGCGGCGAGAGCAGGTACCGCAGGCGCGGGCTCAGCGCGCCCCACTCCCGGAACACCTCCCGCAGGTCCCACTCGGGGAACCGCGCGGCGAGCGCCTGCCGCCACGCCGTGTCGTTCGGCGTCAGGCGGATCGTGACCATCCGGTCGAGGATCGCGAGGTCGGAGCGCCGGACGCTGGTCTCGGCCAGCGACTCGTTGTCGGTGAGGAACACGCCGACGCAGCCCAGTTCCCGCAGGTCGTGCTCGCCCAGCGTCCAGTTGCAGGCGATCTGCATCAGCTGCGACTGGACGGTGCTGCCCGCCTGCAGCGAGTCGTCGATGAGCAGGACGAACGGCTTGCCCGGGACGAGCTGCCGCATGACGAGCTGGCGGAGCACCAGCTCGCCGCTGTCGTCGTCCCGGACCGGGGCGTTGACCAGCAGGTCGTCGGGGGTGAGGTTCGCCGCGGGGATGACGACGAGGGTCGTGCCGGGGAACCGCCTCGGGATGTACGACACGAACGTGGACGTCTTGCCGATGCCGTGCTCGCCGAAGATCTGCCCGGTCTGGCCGGTCGCCACCATGGCGTCGATGAACTTCTCGAGCTTGGCGGTCGGGCCGTCGTCCGGGGGCTGCGGGTAGGTGGCGTTCCGCCTCCACCGGCGGCGGCCCACCTTGCGCTTCGCCTCGGACGGCTCCGTCACGGTCACTGGTCTGTCTCCTCGCTCCTCATCCGGGCGTGACGCGATGGCAGGCCATCGGGGGATCGTGCCGGTCCGGCCAGTCGTCGCCGCCGTCGGTGATGAGCCAGATCCACCGATCGGGGTGGGCGGGGGTGACGGCGGGCGCGTACCCGTCGGTCACCATGATGATCGCGTCGGGCTCGACGTCCAACCGTTTTCCGTTCACCTCGGCCCGGCCCTCGGCGTAGTCGACGACGTTCTGGAAGTTGGTGCCGCCACCGCCGACCACCCGCTCGCCCGGCGAGAACGGCGTCACGACGCCGTCGAAGCTGAGCCAGTGGCTCTCCACACCGTCGGTCTGCCCGACCAGGGTGGTGAGCCACTCGACCACGGCGTCCGGCATCGACCCGGACGTGTCGAGCGCGATGACCACGACCTTCGTCCGCTCGGGCCCGCGCCGGGCCAGCATCGGGTCGTGGCCCAGGGCCAGCAGGACCGCGCCGTGCTTCTTCGGGTAGATCAGCCGGTCGCTCTCGGTCAGCTTCGAGGCGAGCACGTCGACCAGCCACCGCTGCCACCAGTCGACGCGGCGGGTCGGCGGGGTGGTGCCGCGCAGCCTGGCCAGGCCGAGGTCGCCCCAGAGGCGGGTCAGCCGCTCCCCGCCGTCGGCGGTCCGGTCGGCCAGGGCGAGCAGCTCGGCGCGCGCCGCCGGGTCGCCCCGGAGCGCGGCCTGCATCACCTGGTGCAGCACCTCGTCGCCCAGCTGTTCCACGGTCTCGGGGTCCAGCGGCACCGCGTCGCCCTCGTGACCGTCCAGGTGGATGCAGAACCCCGGCGCGGATTCGTCGAACGCCCTCATCCGCCGCAACTCGCCGTAGACGGTGAGGTCGGTGTGGATGAAGTCCGCGTAGGGCAGCGGGGACAGGCCCTGCTGCCGCAGATCCTCTTCGTACGCCTCGTAGACCTCGGTCGGATTGACGCCGACCGGCTTCCGCTCGTCCTCGCCGTCCTCCGACGGGACGGTGGGCAGGCCCGACCACTGCAGCCGCTCCAGGGCGACGTGGTTGATGGCGACCTCGGCCGCCAGCGTGAACGCCGGGTCGGACCGCAGGTCCTCGTCCACGTGCAGGTGGCGGTGCATCAGGTGGCGGGCCTCGTGGAACAGGACGAACTTGACGCCGTCGAAGTCCAGGTCCGTGAAGAAGCGCGGGTTGTAGAGCAGGGCGCGGGACCCGTCGCCGAAGGCCACGACCGCGGCGGTGGGGACCGCGGTCGTCGGGATGTGGTGGTGGCATTTGGCGTAGAGCCAGGACGCCACCGTGCTCTGCCCGACCCCGAAGTCCAGGAGCGCGGACTCCTTGCGCTGCCGGGCCTGCTCCACCAGGTCCGGGTCGGCCGGCTCCTCCGCCAGCAGCCGGCGCAGGTCGGGCAGCCGGCGCGCGGGACGGCGCCGGCGGCGACCGGGCCGGACGGGCCCGCCGCCGGCCGGGTGGTGGTCACCCGCGCCGGTGCCCGCGGTGGCGTTCATCGGTGCCCCCTCCGATGCCTGCTGATCGCTGGCACGATAGCGGGTCGATCCGTCAGAACGCCCCCGAAATAACCGGCGGCCGGTGGGTCCTCGGGGTCAGTGGCCGAGTGATCAGTGGCCCAGGCGGGCCGACAGGTCGCGGGCGCCCGCGGTGACCTCCTCGATGATCTCCAGGAGGCGGCTGCCGCGGAAGCCGGCGTTCACGCCGCCGAGGCTGAGGGTGGCGACGATGTCGCCCTGCGCGTCGAAGACGGGCGCGGCGACGGCGCCGACGCCGTAGAGGTAGTCCTCCTCGCTGATGGCGTAGCCGTCGCGGATGACCTTCTCCAGGCGGTCGGTGAGCGCCGGCACGTCGGTCACCGTGTGGGACGTGTACTGGTCGAGCCCCGTGGACAGCCAGCGTTCCCGCAGCTCGCGCGAGTAGGCGAGGATGACGACCGGCCCGGCGGCGGCGTGGTAGGGCAGGACGGTCCCGACGCCCACCGTGTTGACGCTGACCGGGTTCTTGCCCTGGAGCATGTCGACGCAGATCGCGCCCTCCTCGCCCGGGATCATCAGGTAGGCGGTGTCGCCGAACCGGTCGGCCAGCCGGCGCAGGAACGGGGCCGCCTCGTCGCGCAGGCTGAGCTCGGCGAGCGCGACGGCGCCGACCCGGAACGGGCGCATGGTGAGCCGGTAGGTGGCGCCGTCGCCGCGAGTGAGCCAGCCGGCGCGGATCAGCGTGGCCGCCAGCCGGTGCACCGTGGTCTTGTTCATCCCGGTGGCCGCGGTCAGATCGGTCAGGGTCAGGGTCGGCCGCTCCCGGGTGAAGCACTCCATGAGCTGGCAGGCCTTGAGGACCGAGATCACCAGGTTCTTCGGGTCCACGTCCTCGTCGGGGGTCATCGGACCGCTCCCGGGCGAGGTTCCGTATTCCGGTACATGTTCCGGATCCTATCGGCTCGTCGGTGGCCGCGCGTCCAGGGCGTGCGAGGCGGCGGCGTAGGCGTAGGTGTGGTTGCGCGCGTTGGCGAGGCCGGTGACATACCCCTTGAGCTCCCTCGTCGCCGCCGCGTTGCCGGTGGCGTACAGGCCGGGGATCGCGTGGCCGTCGCGGCGCAGGACGCGCCCGTCCGCGTCGATCCACAGCCCGAGGGTGCCCATGCCGAACCCCACGATCGACAGCGGCAGAGCGTAGTACGGCGGCGTGTCCAGCGGGCCCAGATTCGGGTTCGGAGCATGGGCGGGGTCGCCATAGGCGCGCCGGACGAACGGCAGCGTGCCGCGGCCGAACTCCGGGTCCTCGCCGCGCACCGCGCCGGCGTTGAACTGCGCGACGGTCACGACCAGGCCGTCCGGGTCGATGCCGGCCGCCTCGGCCAGTCTCCGCGGGGAATCGGCGCGGACGAACGTGTCCGGCCACGCGTCGCCGGGGGAGTACGGCCCCAGCCGGTAGCGGCGGCGGAACTCGTCGTCGGCGAGGAACCAGGACGGGTGGTTGGCCCACCGCTTGTTGCGGCCGTCGTAGCGCCGGATCGCGCCGATGAGCGCGCCGTAGTAGCTCTCGTCGCCGAACCGCCGCCCCTCCCGGTTGACGATCATCGAGTGCGGGAGCCCGAGGTGCTCCAGCAGGGGCCGGCACAGCGGCACGTCGCCACCGGGGTGCGTCTCGCCGGGGAAGTGGTGGCCGACGCTGAAGAACGGGTCGGCGCCCCGGACCATGGCCGCGCCCGCCCGCTGGGCCAGCAGCAGGCTGTCGCCGTCCACGACGGGCGGCGCCGACTCGACGAGCGCGGGGACGTCCTCCAGCTCGGCGCCGTCCGGTGCCCCGCCGTAGCCGCCGGCGGCGATCAGCACGCCGCGCCGGGCCCGCACCGTCACGGGGCCCTCCGGTCCTTGCAGGACGGCGCCGGTGACGGTGTCGCCGTCCGTGAGCAGCGCGGTGGCGCGGTGGTGCAGCAGGCAGGGGACGCCGCGCTCGGTCAGCGCGGCCCGGACGAACGCGCCCGACAGCCCCGAGCCGTGGGTGAGGAGGTCGCGCTCGGAGCCTTCCCGCCGCAGCCGCTCCCGCACGGCCGGGTCGAGGGCGTGCTCGGAGTACAGGTCGTCGCGGGCCACGCCCGTCTCGTAGTAGGGGCTCGGCCGCAGCCGGTCGCGCCACGGGCCGAGGCTCGCGCCCGGGACGGCGCATTCGAGCAGCCGCCCCTCCTCGGTCGAGCCGGGGGCCGGATGGTAGAGGTCCGGGCAGTTCCGGATCACCTCGAACGGGACGCCGGCCCCGCGAAACCAGGCCGTCGCCTCGATGGCGCGAAGCAGGTAGGCGCGGCGGGCCGCGCGGTCGACCGGGCGGCCCTCTCCCTGGACGTGGTCGAGGTAGGACTCCGTCGCGGCGAGCGTGTCGGGGGCCCCGAGCGTGTCGGGGGCCAGGCGGTTCGCGCCGACCCAGACGAAACCGCCGCTGTAGGCGGCGACCCCGCCGACCATGCCGGAGCGTTCCGCGACGAGGACGTCGGCGCCGAGGTCGTGCGCCCGGACGGCGGCGGCCAGCCCGCCGAGCCCGCCGCCGATGCACAGGAAGTCGACGTCACGGTCCATGGATGTTCCTCCTCTGGGGGGCGGGCGGCGTGCCGGGGAAGGGCTTCACAGCACGGCGACGGGTGTGAGGGGCGAGCCGGTCCCGCCGGGGACGGCCAGCGGGGCGAGCGTGAGTATGAAGGCGGTGCGGTCGTCGGCGGCCAGCGCCTCGGCCAGCTCGTCCAGCGCCATGCTGTGGACGAGGTGGACGCCCAGGTAGACGAGTGCGAGCACGTGCACCGGCAGGCGGCACTCAGTCACCGGGACGGGGAAGGTGTCCCCGGGCCCGTCGGTGCCGACCACGGCGGCGTCCCTCTCCTGGACGAACCGCAGCGCGTCGGGATGCAGCCCGGACAGCCGCCCGTAGCGGTCGCCCTCCTCGCCCTCCTCGCGCGGGGCGGGCGCGCTCCAGCGGCCGGTGCGGACGAGCAGCGCGTCGCCCGGTTCGAGGCCGGGTGCCGCCGCGGCCAGGTCGTCGTAGCCGACCGCGGTCCCGGCCGGGAGGTGGTCCACGCCGTGCAGCCGGGGGATGTCGGCGAGGACGGCCCGGGTCACGACCGGCGCGGCGGAGGTGATGTCGCAGCCGGCGACCCCGTCCGGCCCGGCCGTCTCCGCGAACTCCCGGCCGCCGTAGCCGCGGCCCCGGTGGGCGATGTGGCTGAGCGCGTCCATGTGGGTGATCTCCAGGCCGTGGCACTCGGAGCTGACGCGGTCGCTGGCCGCCTGCACGTCCCCGCCGGCGTTGGAGCCCCACCAGGTGATCATCCGGTGCTCGAAGGCGGTGTCGCCCGCCTGCGGGTAGTAGGCCGGCGTGCCGTTGCGGAACGGGCGGGCGAGCGACAGCGCCCGGCCGCTGCGGACGGTCGCCGCGGCGGCGCGGACGCGCTCGGGCCCGGCGAGGTTCAGCGTCCCGCGCTCGTCCCCGCGGCCCCAGCGCTCCCAGTTGGCCGTGATGCCCGGCCAGAAGGTCTCCATCGTGTCCTCCATCCGCATCCGCTGGAAGATATTCCGGATTACGAACTCGCGTTGGCGTCGGGGTGCAGAACCCCCTACTGTCCAGATGCACGGCCTTGACCAGCAACTCTTCCAGAGAAGTCGGCACATGGGAACCCGTTGACAATCGCGCCGAACCGAACTTATCGTCAGCTCCCGGAATCTATTCCGTAATCCGGAAGGATGAAGATGACAGCGCAGCGCCTCCGTGAACTGATGGCCGAGGACGTCGTCTACGCCCCCGGCGTGTGGGACGGCCTCACCGCGCGTCTCGCCGACCAGGCCGGCTTCTCCGCCCTCTGCGCCTCCGGGTTCGCGATCTCCGCCGCGCTCGGCCTGCCCGACGCGGAGCTGTACACGATGTCGGAGAACCTCGACGCGGTCCGCCGCATCGTCGAGGCCAGCGACCTGCCGGTGATCGCCGACATCGACACCGGCTACGGCAACGCCGTCAACGCCGCCCGCACCGCCCGCAAGTTCGCCGACGCGGGCGTCGCCGCGGTGTTCATGGAGGACCAGGAGGCGCCCAAGCGCTGCCCGATCTGCGTCGGGGACCCGGTGCCGGTCATCGGCGCCGACGAGGCGGCCGGCAAGCTCCGCGCGGTCCGGGACGCGGTCGGCGACCGGCTGGTGGTGATCGCCCGCACCGACACCGCGGGCGAGGAGGCGATGGACCGGGCGGCCGCCTACGCCGCCGCCGGCGCCGAGATGATCATGCCGGTGACCAAGACGTTCGGCTCGGTGGACGAGTGGGCCGAGTGCCGCCGCCGCGCCGGCGTCCCGCTGATGGCCACGCTCACCGCGTCCACCTGGGTCGAGCGCGACCTGTCGGCGGACGTGCTGCGCGAGGTCGGGGTGCGGCTGGCGCTGCTGCCGACGCAGATCCTGCTGTCGGCGACCGGCGCGATGCGCGAGACGCTGCGCCGGCTGCGCTCCGGCGAGCCGCCCGCGCAGGTCAGCGCGGACGCGCTGCCGCACATGGACTTCGTGAAGCTGATCGGCTTCCCCGAGGTGGAGCGCGCGCAGGAGAAGTACCTGCCCGCGGCCCAGGCCTGAGGGGGACCGGACGATGACCTCCGCCGGCGCCGCCCGTCCCGCCCGGACGATCACCGAGAAGATCCTGGCCCGCGCGGCCGGCCTCGACGACGTCCGGGCCGGCGAGAACCACCCCTTCCGGCCGGACTACATGGTCGCCTACGACTTCCCCGGCTACACCGACCTGATGTTCAAGCAGATGCACGACGACTTCGGCATCACCGAGGTCGACGACCCCGAGCGCTACCTCATCTTCATCGACCACATGCTCTCCAAGGGCGACGGCCGGGAGAAGGAGGTGCACGACGTCACCCGGCGGTGGGGCGAGTTCTACGGCATCACCGTCCACGAGGGCCGCGGCATCGGCCACCAGGTGGCGGCGGAGATGGGGTACGCGCCGCCCGGCAACTTCCTCATCCACTTCGACGGGCACATCAGCGGCCTCGGCGCGTTCGGCGCGCTCGGCTGGGGCGTGCGCCGCGACCTGCTGGAGGCCTGGGTCAGCGGGCGGATCTTCCTGGACGTGCCCGCCTCCACCCGCTTCGAGCTGACCGGGTCGTTCGCGCCCGGCGTCGACAACCGCGACCTCATCCACGAGATCATCGCCCGGGTCGGCGCGGACGGCTGCGCCCACCAGGTCATGGAGTTCACCGGGCCCGGCGCCGACGCGATGAGCATCGGGCGCCGCCAGGGCCTGTGCGGGATGGCCATGTTCACCGGCGCCGTCTCCGCCATCTTCAACCCCGACGACCTGGCGCTGGAGTACGCGAACCGGGTCGCACGCACCGGGTTCGAGCCGCTCTCCAGCGACGCGGGCGCGACGTACGCCGCGACCCACGCCATCGACCTCGACGAGCTGCGGCCGCGGGTCGTCCTGCCCGGGTCCGCGCGGGCGGCCAACACGATCGGCGTGGACGAGGCCGCGGGGACGTCCATCACCAAGGCGTTCATCGGGTCGTGCGCGAGCGGCCGGATCGAGGACATCCGGGCCGCCGCCGAGGTGCTGCGGGGCCGCCGGGTCGCGCCGGGCGTGCAGCTCAACGTGGTGCCGACCTCGCAGTCGATCCACCGGCAGGCCGAGGAGGAGGGGCTGCTGGACGTCCTGCGCGAGGCGGGCGCCGACGTCGCCATCTCCAGCTGCGACTTCTGCTTCGGGTACGCCCGGCCGCTCCAGGAGGGCGAGAACTGCATCTCCACGGGGGTGCTGAACATCTCCGGCCGGATGGGCAGCACCGCCGCCGACATCTACATGGGCTCGGCCTACACCGTCGCGGCCAGCGCGGTGGCCGGGCGCATCGCCGACCCGCGGGAGGTCACCTCATGAGCGAAGCGGATCGGGGGGTGCGGGGGGTCGTCCCCTCTCGAGGGGAAGGCCCCATGACGGAGTCCGTTCTGCCGGACGTGCTGCGCGGGCGCGTCGCCTGGATCTTCGGCGACGACTTCGACGTCGACCTGATCATCGGCGTGGAGAACATCAAGTACTACGACGCGGACAAGCTCCGCTCGGTCTGTATGAAGGCCTACGACCCCGACTTCGCGGACAAGGTCCAGCCCGGTGACGTCGTGGTCGGCGGGCGCAACTTCGGCTACGGCCACCCCCACTACCCGCCGCTCGTCGCGCTGCGGAACCTCGGGATCACCGCCGTCCTCGCCGAGTCGTTCTCCCCCGGCTTCTGGCGCGGCGAGACCTACAACGGGATGCCGCTCGTGGCCGTGCCGGGCATCGCCTCGGCGGTGCGCCGCTTCGACGCCGTCGAGGTCGACTGGCGGCGGGCCGCGGTCCGGCTGCCGGACGGCACCGAGGTGCGCGGCGACCCGCCCAGCGACCGGGTGATCAAGGTGCTGGAGGCCGGCGGGAACCTGAACCTGCTGCTGCGTGAGCACGGCCGCCGCCGCCCCTCCGCGGTGACCTGACATGAGGGGCCGCCACGTCGACACGAGCCATGGCCAGATCCGGGTGTGGCTCACCGCCGACCGCCCGGGGGTCCTGGTGCTCCCGGGGATCCGCTGGTCGGGACGGCCGCTCGCCGAGGAGATCGTCCTCGGCGCGCCCGAGCGCCCCGTCGCGGTCGCCGACCTCCCCGGCACCGGCGGGTCGGCGCCCGCGGCCGCGGCCGGCCCCGGACCGGCCGCCGACGCGCTCGCCGAGGTGGCGGGTGCCCTCGGCGTCCACACCGTGGTCGGCCTGGACATGAGCTGCGACCTGGCCGCCGCCGTCGCCGGACGGGCGGAGGGCTGCCGGGAGCTCGTCCAGGTCGACCGCGGCCACCTCGCCGCCGCCCGCGAGCTGCCGCCGCCGGACCTCGCGCCGCGTCCGGACGGCACCCATCTGGCCGCCCTCTGGCAGCTGGTCCGGGACGCGCACCTCTTCCCGCCCGGAGCGCCGCGGTCCGCGGTGCCCGGACGGGCCGAGCTGCCCGGCCCGTCCGCCCTCGACCGGACGGTCGTCGCGTTCGCCGAGCACCCGGAGCACTTCGCGGCGCTGTGGCAGACCTGGTGCCGCGCGTCCGAGGACCCCTACGCCGGGACGCGGCCGGTGACGCACGCCGTCAACGCCGGCGGCCACGGCCCGACGCCGGTGCGGCGGTGGCTGGACCGGCTCTCCCGCGCCCACGGGCGGGTGGCGGCCGCCGTCCCCCCGGTGCCAGAGCGCCGCATGCTCCCGCTCGCCGGCGCCCCGCCGGTCGGGACGGCGCCCGACGGTCGGGGCACCCGGATCCGCCGCGAGTTCGTGGAGACCAGCGTGGGGCAGGTCCACGTCCGCGTCGCCGGCGACCCGGACGCGCCGCCCCTGGTGGCGCTGCACTCGGCGCCGGGCTCCGCCGGGCTGCTCGAACCGCTGATGCGCGGGCTGGCCGCGGACTTCCACGTCCTCGCGCCCGACTACCCGGGCAACGGGGAGTCCGACAAGCCCTGGCGGGACGAACCCGGCATCGAGCGGTTCGCGGACGTGATCGCGGAGGTCGCCGAAGCCCGCGCCGCCGGGCCCGTCCACCTCTGGGGCACCCACACCGGAGCGCTGATCGCGCTCGAACTGTGCCTGCGCCGCCCCGACCTGGTGCGCCGCGCCGTCCTGGAGGCGCCGCCGCTCCTGCCGCCGGACTTCACCGCCGACATCCTGGAGCACTACCTGCCGCCGCTGCGCGCGGACCGGTTCGGGTCCCACCTGGCCCGGGCCTGGGGGATGCGGCGCGACATGTTCCTGTTCTGGCCGTGGTACCGGGACCGCACCGCCGCCGACCGCCCGCTGCGCGTCCCGCGCGCCCGCGAACTCCATGACTGGACGGTCGGGCTGCTGCAGAGCGGGCCGACCTACCACCTCAGCTACGCCGCCGCGTTCCGCTACCCCACGCGGGAGCGGCTGCCCAAGCTCGCGGTCCCCGCACTGATCTGCGCGGGACCGGACGACATGCTGGCCGACAACCTGCCGGCCCTGCGCGCCGCGGCACCGGACGGCGTCACCTTCGCCGAGATGCCCGCGACCTGCTGGTACCCAGACCAGGATCCCGCCGCCGTGGCCGAGACCGTGCGGCGCTACCGGGACTTCCTCGGCGCCCCCTCCTGACGGCCCACCCGATCGGATCCGTCCCCGGATCGGATCTTCCTTCTCTGAGGAGACGCAATGGCACCACGAATCGCCCGCAGCGGCCGGCTGGCCACGACGGCCGCGGCCATGGCCGCCGTCCTGGCCGCCGCGGCGTGCAACGGCGCCGCGCAGAACGACGGCGAAGTCAAGATCGGCTTCATCACCGCGCTGACCGGTCCCGTCGCCTTCGCCGGCCAGACCTTCGCCAACGGCACCGAGCTCGCCGTCGAGCAGCTCAACCAGGAGGGCTACCTCGGCCAGGGACGCAAGATCAAGCTGGTGAAGAAGGAGGGGGCCGAGAAGCCCGCGCAGGCCGTCGACCAGGCCAAGCAGCTCTCCGCCGACCAGGACGTGGTCGGCGCCGTCTGCTGCATCCTGTCGCCGGTCGCCGGGGCGGTGAAGCCCATCACCTCGGCGTCCAAGCTGCCGCTGGACATCTACGGCGCCACCGACGAGGGACTGGAGGACCCGCCCTACGTCGTCCGCACCACCACCATGCCGCAGGACGCCAACCGCGCCCTCGCGCAGAAGGTCGCGCAGGAGGCCAAGCCGGCGTCCGTCGCCTACGCGGTGACGCAGGACAACTCCGGCTGGGTCTCCCAGCTCAAGAGCTTCCAGCAGGGCTTCGCCGGGACGCCGGTCAAGGACCTCGGGACGGTCAACACGCTCGCCGCGCAGACCGACTTCAGCGGCGCGGCCGGGCAGCTCATGGCCAAGAACCCCGAGGCGATCGTCATCGCGGCGCTCCAGCAGTCGTCCATCTCGCTCATCAAGGCGCTGAAGAGCCGCGGGTACAAGGGCCTCATCGTCACGGCCGAGACGATCGGCAGCCCCGGCGCGTTCAAGGCCGCCGGCGCGACCCTCGCGGACGTCCCCTTCCCGGTGTACTTCTACGCGGGGAAGGCGTCCCCGGCGGGCCAGAAGTTCGCGCAGAGCTACAAGGCGAAGTACGGCACCGACCCCGACTCCTACGCCGCCCAGGGCTACATGGCCGGCTACACCATGGCGACCGCCGTGAAGAACGCCGGCAAGGAGGTCACCCGGGAGAGCGTGACCAAGGCCCTGTCCGGCATCAAGCGGATCGACGGCACGATCTACGGCTCGGTCCAGTTCCAGGACGGCCAGCTGCGCGCCCCGAACAGCATCGTCCACATCACGTGGACCAAGGACGGGCGGCTCGCCGAGTGGAAGCCGTCCGGCACCGGATCGGCATGACGGGACAGGTGGTCTGACCGATGCTGTTCGTCCAGCAGCTCGTCAACGGGATCGCGCTCGGCGCCGTGTACGCGCTGTTCGCGGTCGGGTTCGGCGTGGTGTTCTCCACGATGCGGATCCTGAACCTCGCGCAGGGCGTGTACGCCACGTGGGGCGCGCTCACCGCCTACTGGGCGGTCGCGAACCTCGGGCTGCCGTTCGCGGTGGCCTGCCTGGCCGGGACGGCGGCCGGCGCGCTCGCCGCGGTCGCCGTCGACCAGGTGGCGTTCCAGCCGCTGCGCTCGCGCGGCGGGGAGCAGCTCCTCGGCACCATCATCACCAGCGTGGCGCTGTGGATCTCGCTGCGGGAGGCGGCGAGCCTCGCCACCGGCGCCGCGCCGCTCGGCTTCCCGCCCGGCACGGTGCCGGACGGCCTGCTGCACGTCGGCGGCGTCCGGGTGCTCACGTCCCAGCTCATCGCGGTCGTGTGCGCGGTCGTGGTGACCGCGGCGATCCACCTGATCCTGCACCGCACCCGGCTCGGCTCGGCGATCCGCGCGGTCGGGCACGACCGCGGCGCCGCGATGCTCGGCGGCGTGGACCCGCGCGTCGCGATCCTCACCGCCGCGGCGCTGGCCGGCGCGGCGACCGGGCTCGCCGGGGTGCTGTACGCCGACAACCAGACGTTCACGTTCGCCCTCGGCGACGGGCTGCTGCTGCAGGGTTTCGCCGCGGTCGTCATCGGCGGCATGGGCGACGTGCGCGGCGCCGCCCTCGGCGGGTTGCTCATCGGCGTCGTCCAGGTGCTGTCGGCGCAGTACATCTCCAACTCCTTCCAGGACGCGATCACGTTCGGCCTCCTGCTGGTCGTCCTGGTCGCCCGCCCGCGCGGCCTGTTCCGCACCGTCGAACTCGGAAGGGCCTAGCCATGGGGCAACAACTCACGCTCCTGACCAGCGCGACCGGGTTCGCGCTCGTCGGCGCGCTGCTCGCGCTGAGCACGTACGTGACGCTGTGGGCGGGGCTGCTCAGCTTCGCCACGGTCAGCTTCGCCGCGGTGGGCGCGTTCACCGCGACGCACCTGATGGCCGCGGAGGGCCTCGGGCTGTGGCCGGCGCTCGCCGCCGGCGGGGTCGGCGGCGGCGTGCTCGCCGCCGTCGCGGGCCTCCTGCTGATCCGGCTGGCCGACCACTGGCTGGCCCTCGCGACCGTCGCGCTGATCCTGGTCACCCGGGTGATCGTGGTGAACGCCGGGGACCTGACCGGCGGGTCGATGGGCGAGGTCGTGCCGGTCGAGGTGCACCTGTGGCAGTGCGTGCTCGTCCTCGGGCTGGCGTGCCTGTTCCTCGCCCGGCTCGCCCGGTCCCGGTTCGGCACCGCCGCGGTCGCCACCCGCGAGGACCCCACGGCCGCCAAGACCATGGGCGTCCCGGTGCGCCGGATCCAGGTGGCGGCCTTCGTGATCAGCGGCGTCCTCGGCGGGCTCGGCGGTGTCCTGCAGGCCGGCCTGCTGCGCTACATCGACCCCGACACGTTCTACATCGACCTGGCGGTGACCGTCATCGCGTGCGTCGTCCTCGGCGGCGCCTACCACTGGTTCGGCTCCGTCATCGGCGCGGTGGTGTTCACCGGGCTGCCGGTGTACGTCAACCAGTTCATCGGGCAGGGCCAGTCGATCATCAACGGGATCCTGCTGCTGGTCATCATGATCTGGGTGCCCGGCGGCCTGATCGACCCGCTGCGCTGGCGGCGGCTGCGCGAGCGCCGGCGCGCGACGGCCCCCGCGCCCGAGAAGTCGCGCGAGGTTGCGGAGGCGCGCTCATGACCGGGAATGCGCTCGTCGTGGACGGGCTGGCCAAGCGGTTCGGCGGGCTGAGCGTGCTCGGCTCCGTCGCGCTCACCGTGCCGAGCGGCACCATCTTCGGCATCGCCGGGCCGAACGGCGCCGGGAAGACGACCCTGCTCAACATCATCAGCGGGCTGCTGCCCGCGGACGGCGGCTCGATCAGGCTGTTCGGCGAGCCGTGCCACCACCTGAACGCCACCGCGCTCGCCCGGCTCGGCATCGCCCGCACGTTCCAGAACATCCGGCTCCTGCGCGGGCTCACCGTCGTCGAGCAGGTGATGGCGGGCGCCTACCGGAACCGGCGCGTCGGCAGCGTCCGCGGCCTCGCCGGGACGCCCGGGGCCCGCGCCGAGCTGCGCGAGGTCCGGGAGCGGGCGATCGAGTGCCTCGGCGCGGTCGGCCTGCGCGGCACCGCCGACCGGCTGGCCGAGACCCTGCCGTACGGCGACCAGCGGCGGCTGGAGATCGCCCGCGCGCTGGTGTCCCGGCCGCGGCTGCTGCTGCTGGACGAGCCGACCGCCGGCATGAACGCGGCCGACTGGACGGGGATCGGCGAGCTCGTGTCCGGGCTCCGCGGGGACGGCACGACGGTCGTCGTCGTGGAGCACAACATGCGCATGATCGAGACGGTCTGCGACCAGGTCGCGGTGCTGGCCTCGGGCGAGGTCATCGCCTGCGACGAGCCCGTCCGCTGCCTGCGCCGCCCCGAAGTCCGCAGAGCATACTTCGGCAAGTGACGTCCTCCCCCGCCTGAAATCGGGGGATTCTAACCCGTTCCTACACAGGCAGGAGGTCAGGTTGAGGTTCACGGTTCGTGGCCCCGCCCGGTGGCTGGAGGGCTCCCCCCCGGGCGTGCAGGAGTTCGCCGGTGGACGGTGCCGCCGACACCGTCACGCCTCGGTCCACCCCGACCGCGTTACCGTTGCCCGGTGCCGGCACCGGGCCGGGGATCGCGGCGAACGCCAAGCCACCGACAAAACCAGGAGACCACCGTGCCGCATCGTTGTGCGCTTCCTGCCCGCCCTCAAGGACGGAACATCCATGCTGTAGATATCAAGTGAAGGGACCCACCATGCTTACGGTCGAGTCACTTGAGGTGACGTACGGGTCGGTGCGCGCCGTGGCGAAGCTCGACATCGCCCTCGGCAAGGGGCGGGCCACCGCGCTGCTCGGCGCGAACGGCGCGGGCAAGTCCAGCACGATGCGGGCGATCGGCGGGCTGCTGCGCCCGTCCGGCGGGCGGGTCGTCTTCGACGGGGAGGACATCACCGGGATGCCCGCGCACAAGGTCGCGCGCCGCGGGCTGGCGCTCGTCCCCGAGGGGCGGATGGTCGTCGGCTGCCTGACCGTCCGGGAGAACCTCGCCCTGTCGGCCTACGCCCGCGGCCGGCGCCGCACGGCCCTGGCCGACGACGTGTACGACCTGTTCCCGAGGCTGGCCGAGCGGCGCGGCCAGACGGCGGCGCTGATGTCGGGCGGCGAGCAGCAGATGCTGGCCATCGGCCGCGCGCTGATGACCGCGCCGTCGCTGCTGCTGCTGGACGAGCCGTCCATGGGCCTGTCGCCCGCGCTGGTCGAGACCGTCTTCTCGGCGATCTCGCAGATCCGGTCGGCCGGGATGACGATGCTCCTCGTCGAGCAGAACGCCGCCCTGGCCTTCCCGATGGCCGACCATGCCTGCCTCATCCAGCGCGGCGCCATCGTCGCCGAGGGCACGCCCGCCGAGCTGGAGAAGGATCCCGCGACCATCGCCCGCCACCTGGGCATCGACGAGGAGCCGGGCCGCGAGCCGGCGTCGAAGGGAGCCGCGAAATGACGCGCTGGCGCAGCCTCTACGGCGAGGGCGTGCCCGGTGAGATCGAGATCGAGGGCGGCAGCGTGGTCGAGCTGTTCCGCCGCCGTGCCGCGGAACGCCCGGACGCCCCGCAGCTCCACTACTTCGGCGCGACCCTTGACCGCGCGGCGACCGACCGCCTCAGCGACGCCTTGGCGGCCGGCCTGGAGAAGCGCGGCGTGGGCTCCGGTGACCGGGTCGCGATCTCGCTGCAGAACACCCCCGTCTGCGTGCTGGCGGTGCTCGCCGCGTGGAAGCTCGGCGCGACGGTCGTCCCGGTCAACCCGATGTACAAGGAACGGGAGCTGGCCCACCTGCTCGCGGACTCCGGCGCCCGCGTCCTCATCGCCCACCCCGACGCCCGCGCCACCATCGAGGCGCTCCCGTCCGCGCCCGAGCACGTCCTCTACTCGGCCGGAGGCGCGCTGGCCGGCGACACGAGCGGTCCCTGGCCGGCCGGGGACGCAGACGACGTCCTGCCCCTGCTGGAATCCGGGGACGCGCCGCGGGCCGCCGCAGCTCCGGGGCCCGGCGACCCGGCGCTGCTCAGTTACACGTCCGGCACCACCGGCCCCGCCAAGGGCGCGGTCAACACCCACCGCAACCTCGCCTACCAGGTCGCCGCGTGCCGCACCTGGATCGGCCTCGGCGACGGCGACTCGATCCTCACCATCGCCCCGCTGTTCCACATCACCGGGCTGGCCATGCACCTCGCGCTCGGCCTCGGCGGCGGGCTGCCGCTCGTGCTGACCTACCGGTTCGACGCCGCGACGACGTCCGCACTGGTGGAGCGGCACCGTCCGACGTTCACCATCGGCTCCATCACCGCGTTCATCGCGTTCCTCAACGACACCGCCACCCGCGAGCGCGGCCTCGCGTCGCTGACGAAGGTGCTGAGCGGCGGCGCACCCGTCCCGGCCGCGACGGTCCGGGCCTTCGCCGACGCCTTCGGCGTCTACGTCCACAACGCCTACGGGCTGACCGAGACGACGTCGGCCACGGTCGCCGTCCCGCTCGGCGCGGCCGCCCCGGTGGACGAGGCGTCCGGCGCCCTCGCGATCGGCGTCCCCTTCCCGAACGTGGACGTCGAGATCCGCGGCGAGAACGGCGAGCCGCTCCCGCCCGGCGAGATCGGCGAGCTGGCGATCACCGGCCCGCAGGTCGCCGCCGGCTACTGGCGCAACCCCGAGCAGACGCGCGCCTCGTTCCCCGGCGGCACCCTGATCACCGGCGACGTCGGCTTCATGGACGAGGCGGGCTGGATCTACCTCGTCGACCGCAAGAAGGACATGATCGTCGCCTCCGGCTTCAAGATCTGGCCCCGCGAGGTGGAGGACGTCCTGTACGAGCACCCGTCCGTCCGCGAGGCGGCGGTGGTCGGTGCCCCCGACCCCTACCGCGGCGAGACCGTGCACGCCTTCGTCAGCATCCGCCCCGGCACCGCCACCACGCCGGACGACCTGCGCGCCTTCTGCCGCGACCGCCTGGCCGCCTACAAGACCCCGGCCCAGGTCGAGATCAAGGACGACCTCCCGAAGAGCGTCACCGGCAAGATCCTCCGCCGCGAACTCCGCACATAGGGGTATTAGCGGCTTGTGCTAAAGCCCCCACCTGCGCCCCGCCACGCCGGCGGCGCGGTGGGCACGCCGCCGAGCACGCGCCCGTCCGTGAAAGCTTTCACGCCCCGAATGACGCGTGCCGCGCGGCGGGTTACGATCCGCTCTGGGAGCGCTCCCAATCCGGCCTACCCCCCGCCACCGGAACGGAGAAGGCGCCATGCGTCACACCCGACTACGCCGCCGCGTCCTGACGGTCCTCTGCGCCGCGACGCTGCTGCCGGCCCTGTGGGTCGACACGGCCTCGGCCCACGGATCGGTCATCGACCCCGCGTCCCGCAACTACGGCTGCTGGGAGCGCTGGGGCGACGACTTCCAGAATCCCGCGATGGAGCAGGAAGACCCGATGTGCTGGCAGGCGTGGCAGGACAACCCCAACGCCATGTGGAACTGGAACGGGCTCTACCGCAACAACGTCGGCGGCGACCATCAGGCCGCGGTGCCCGACGGGCAGCTGTGCAGCGGCGGCCACGCGGAAGGCGGGCGCTACCGCTCGATGGACGCCGTCGGCCCGTGGACGACCACCGACATCGGCACCACCTTCACGATCAACCTGTACGACCAGGCCAGCCACGGCGCCGACTACATCCGCGTCTACGTCACCCGCCAGGGGTACGACGCGCTGACCCAGCCGCTGCGCTGGGGCGACCTGGAACTGGTCCGCGAGACCGGCCGGTACGCGCCGAGCAACAACTACGTGATCGAGAACGTCGACGCGTCCGGGCGCACCGGCCGCCACGTGGTGTACACGGTCTGGCAGGCGTCCCACATGGACCAGGTGTACTACATCTGCAGCGACGTGAACTTCGGCTGACCGGTGGCGTGGTGCGCGTTCCGGTAGTCCGGAACGCGCAC
>NZ_JBDPLY010000023.1:0-145147 GCF_039871695.1 Actinomadura sp. B10D3 | reverse complement strand
GCCAACGCCGCCAGCGCGATCCCGAACCCGAACACCGGCGTCACCCACCGCCCCACATCGATCCCCAGCGCCCTCGTCAGCTCCGGCCGCTCGGTCGAGGCCCGCACGATCATCCCCACCCGGGTCCAGGTCAGCACCACCCACACCACCGCGCACACCAGCACCGACACCCCCAGCACGAACACCTGATACGCCGGATAGGTGAACAACCCCAGATCGATCGTCCCGCCCAGCTGCGACGGACGCGGGTAGGGCTGGGAGTTCACGCCGTACTGCCGCTTCATCACATCCTGCAAAATCAGCGCCAGCCCGAACGTGAACAGAAAGTTGTACAGCGGATCCAGCGGCGTCAACCGCCGCACGAACAGCCGTTCCACGATGATCCCGGCCACCCCGAGTAGGGGCGGGACCAGGATCAGGGAGACCCAGAAGTTCAACCCGAACGAATCCAGCGCGATGAACGCCCCGAACGCCCCCAGCATGTAGAACGCGCCATGCGCCAGGTTCACCACACCCAGCATCCCGAAAATCACGGCCAGACCGAGGGCGAGCAGGGCGTAGAACGCCCCACCCACCAACCCGTTGAACGCCTGCTGCAGCACGTCGCGCCCGCCTACAGCTTGCAGGACGGGTCGGGCTGCTGGAAGGCCTCCGCCGCCGGGATCGTCTTGATGATCTTCTCGTAGTCCCACTCCTCCTTGACCTCGCTCTTCGGCTTCACCTGCGCGACGTAGGCGTCGTGCAGCAGCAGGTGGTCCTCGGGGCGGATCGTGCCGGTGGAGGTGAAGATGTCGTTGACCTTGTGGCCTTCGAGCTGCTTCACGATGTCGTCGGACTTGTCGGTGCCGCCGCGCTGCACGGCCTCCAGGTACTGCAGGGCCGCGGAGTAGTCGGCCGCGTGGACCGCCGTCGGGCGGGCGCCCGTCTTGGCCTTGAACTTGTCCGCCCAGGCGCGGTTGCCCTGGTTGGCGTTCCAGTACCAGAAGTCGGTGAAGCGCGTCCCGGCCAGGGCGTCCGGTCCGAGGGAGTGGATGTCGGTCAGGAACATCAGCCCGACGGCGAGGTCGACGCCCTTGTCGCGCAGCTTGTACTCGTTGTACTGCTTCACCAGGTTGACCAGGTCACCGCCCGCCTGCATCGTCCCGAGCACCTGCGGCTTCGGCTTCAGACCCGGCGCCTTCAAAAGGAACGTGGAGAAGTTGTCGTTCGGGAACGGCGTGGGATCGCTCTTCACGACGCTGCCGCCCGCACCCTTCACGGCCGCCGTGAACGTCTTCTCCATGTCCTGCCCGAACGCGTAGTCCGGGTAGACGATGTACCAGTTCTTACCGCCGTCCTTCGTCACCTCGGCGCCCGTACCGTGCGCCAGCATGTAGCTGTTGTAGCCGTAGTGGAAGGTGTACTTGTTGCACTGCTTCCCTTCCAGCTCGGTCGTCGCGGCGCCGACGTCGATGAACACCTTCTTCTTGTTCTTCGCGACGGTGGCGACGGCGAGCGCGGCCGACGAGGTCGGCACGTCGACGATGAGGTCCGCCTTCTGGCGGTCGTAGAGCTCCTGCGCCTTGGAGTTGGCGATCTCCGGCTTGTTCTGGTGGTCGGCGGAGACGACCTCGATCTTGTCGGTCACCGCCTTGCCGCCGTACTTGGCCTTGAAGTCGGCGACCGCCATCTTCACCGCCTCGACCGCGTTCTTGCCCGACAGGTCGGCGTAGACGCCGGACTGGTCGGTCAGCACCGCCAGGACGATCTTGTCGTCGCTGATCTTGCCTCCGCCCCCGCCGGGTCCGCCCGCGCAGCCGGCCAGCAGCGCTCCGGCGGTCGCGAGCGCGGCCGAACGTCCGAGAAGTCTCATCGGGGTCTCCCTAGATTCCGAGGTACTGGAGGAGTTCGCTCTCGCGGGCGCGGACCTCGTCGTTGTCCATGGACTCGACGATCCGGCCCTCGGCGAGCAGATGGTGGCGGTCGGCGACCGTGGCGGCGAAGTGCACGTTCTGCTCGATCAGCAGGACGGTCACCCCGGCCGCCTTGACCTCCCGGAGGATGTCGCCGATCTGCTGGACGATCAGCGGGGACAGGCCCTCGGTGGGCTCGTCGCACAGCAGCAGCCGGGCACCCGTCCGCAGCACCCGGGCCAGCGCGAGCATCTGCTGCTCACCGCCCGACAACTTCGTCCCAGGAAACCGCCGCCGCTCCTGGAGCTTGGGGAAGGTCTCGTACACACGCTCAAGCGACCAGGGATCCGGGCCCATCACGGGCGGCAGCGTGAGGTTCTCCTCCACCGACAGCGACGCGAAGATCCCCCGGTCGTCCGGGACGTAGCCGAGCCCGCGCCGCGCGCGCTTGTGCGAGCTCAGGGCGGCAATGTCCTCGTCCTGGAACCGGATCTTTCCCGACACTCCCTGGTGGAGACCCATCAGAGACCGCAGGAGCGTGGTCTTGCCCGCGCCGTTGCGCCCGACGAGCGTGACGATCTCACCCTCGTCGACGTGCATCGACACCCCGCGCAGGGCCTGAGCCTCGCCGTACCAGGCCGACAGCCCGTCAATGCGCAGCATTGGAGTCTCCCAGGTAGGCGGTCACGACGCGCGGATCGTGACGGATCTCCGCGTACGGGCCCTCGATCAGCACCTTGCCGTGCTGCAGGACGGTGACCCGGTCGGCAAGGCTGGAGACGACGCTCATGTTGTGCTCGACCAGAATCACCGTCCGGCCGTCGCGGACCTTCCTGATGAGCTCGACGGTCCGGCCGACGTCCTCGACGCCCATGCCCGCGGTCGGCTCGTCGAGCAGCAGCACCTTGGGGTCGAGCGCGAGGGCCAGCGCCAGTTCGAGGGCGCGCTTGCGGCCGTACGCCAGCGAGCCCGCCGGAACCTCCGCGTGCCCGTCCAGCCCGACCTGCCCGAGCAGCTCGGCGGCGCGTCCGGAGTAGCGTCCGAGCGCCTTGTCGGACCGCCAGAACCGCCAGCCGAGGCCGCTGCGCCCGGCCAGCGCGAGCTCGACGTGCTGCCGCGGGGTCAGCTCGGCGAACAGGCTCGTGATCTGGAACGACCTGGCCAGCCCGAGCCGGGCGATACGCTCCGGGCGGCGGCCGGCCAGCTCGTGCTCGCCGAGCCGGACGCTGCCCGCGGTCGGCTTCAGGAACCCGGTGAGCAGGTTGAACAGCGTCGTCTTGCCGGCGCCGTTCGGCCCCACCAGCGCATGCACGCTGCCCTCGGCGACGTCGAGGTCCACGCCGTCCACGGCACGGAAACCGCGGAACTCCCGGACCAGGCCCCGCGCCTCCAGGACCGGGGCCTCCCGGGCGGGGTCGCCCATGCGTCCTCCTCGCGCTCGTCGTCGGTGACCCGGACCACACCGGGCCGCCGTGACCGGGAACGCTAGGTCGCGCCCGCGGGCCGGACCATGTGAGGCCACCCCATATTCGGACGCTCCGATACGGCCGTAACCCACATCACGTGCAGGTCACGACCGGGGGCACATGGCGGATCTCGGCGATATGTGGACCGGCCACGTGGTCGCGGTCACAACCGGCGCTCACCATGACGGGCACCTGACGTCCCTCCCCGAGGAGCCGGCATGCCGATCGTCCGCACCGTCCTGACCGCCGGCGCCGTCGCCGCAGCCCTGACCGCGCCCGCGCACGCGCAGGAGAGACCGGGCTGCGAGATCACCGTCCCCGGAGCGGAGAAGCAGGTCGGCGCCTGCCTGGACGACCTCACCACCGCCGGAACGACCGGCTCGGGCCACACCGTCCCCGCCGACTGGGCCGGCCTTCACGCCGCCGGGACCCGCAACCCCACCGGAGTCCCGGGCATCCAGCTGGACGGCTATTTCCCCGACACCTCCACGACCAACGCCAACCACGGCTGGAACCACGACGCGCAGTTCGTCATCCGCCTGCCCGACCGCTGGAACGGCGGCCTCGTCGTCGGCGGCTCGCCCGGCAACCGGCGCCAGTACGCCAACGACTTCACCATCTCCGACTGGGCCCTCGCCAAGGGTTACGCCTTCGCCGCGACCGACAAAGGCAATACAGGCACCGAATTCTTCAATGACGGCCGCCGCCCCGGCGACGCCGTCGTCGAATGGAACGACCGCGTGACCCAACTCACGAGAGCCGCCAAGAAGGTCGTCGCGAAACGCTACGGACGCATCCCCCGACGCACCTACGCGGCCGGCATCTCCAATGGCGGCTACCTCGTCCGCTGGCAACTGGAGAACCACCCGGAACTCTACGACGGCGGAATCGACGCGGAAGGCACGCTCTGGCGCGCCGACGGCCCGAACCTGTTCACGTACCTGCCGTCCGTCCTGCGCGCCTACCCGTCCTACGCCGCCACGGGCGACCCGGCCGCCCACAAAGCGCTCCTGAAGGCAGGCCTCGCCCCCGGCTCAGAGTTCCTCTGGCCATTCCACGACCAGGTCTACTGGGAACTCACCCAGCGCATCTACCGCGAAGAATTCGACCCTGCCTACACCGGAAAGGAGAGCGACTACAACTACGCCGCCCGCCCCCGCGACGTCCACCGCGCCGTCGCCCGCGTGTCCCTCACCGGCCGGATCCGCAAACCACTGATCACTCTCCACGGAACCTACGACTCGCTCCTGCCGATCACCACCGACTCCGACGTCTACGCGAAACTCGTCCGCGCCCGCGGCAAGGCCCCCTACCGCTACTACCGCGTCGAAGCCGCCAACCACGTGGACGGCCTCTACGACGCCCACCCCACCCGCCTGCGCCCGCTCCTCCCCTGCATGCGCACCGCGTTCACGGCCCTGGAGTCCTGGACGCAGGACGGCACACCCCCGCCGAGGAGCACCACCCTCCCCCTCCCCACATCCGGCGACCCCACCAACACCTGCTCCCTCACCTCGTAACCATCGAGGAGGTCCCCGCCATGAAAGCCACCGCGTTTCTCTCGGCCGCCGCGCTCACCTTTGCGACGGTCGCCGCATCACCTGCCTCCGCGGCCATCGCCGAGGCGCTTCCGCGCCATTCGATCAGCACCTCGTACGTCAGCGGGGTGTCGTCTGGCGGTTATATGGCCGACCAGTTGCACATGGCCTACTCCGGGACGTTCAAAGGGGCCGGCATCTTCAGTGCCGGGGCGTACCACTGCGCGCGGGGCAGCGTGGTCACCGCGCAGCTCGCGTGCATGAACGACCTCTACGACGACAATCCCGCGGAGCTGGAGCGGACGGCTCGGGATCGGGCCGCGCAGGGCCGCGTCGATCCCGTGGCGAACCTGTCCGGGCATCCCGTATGGATCTTCCACGGGACGAACGACTCCACGGTGAAGCAGTCCGTGAACGACGGGCTCGCCGGGTTCTACGGAAACTTCGGCGCCGCCGTCTCGTATGACAAGACGTCGCCGGCCGGGCATGCGTGGGTGAGTCCCATCGGGCCCAATCCGTGCTCGGCGACCTATACCCCGTACATCAACAAGTGCTCCGGCGATCCCGTAGGCGCGATGCTGAGGCATCTGTTCGGCTCGGTCTCGGCGCCGGCCTCCTCGCCCGGGGGCACGCTCATGGAGTTCGACCAGAACGCCTACGCGCCGGGCGGGAGTGCCTCGTCCATCAGCATGGACGCCACGGGGTTCGCCTACATCCCGGCGGGCTGTGCATCGGCGTCCTGCCGGCTGATGGTGGCGCTGCACGGCTGCCAGCAGGGGCGGAGCGTCATCGGGAACACGTTCGCGACGAAGACCTACCTCAACGAGTACGCCGACACCAACAGCGTGATCGTGCTGTACCCGCAAGCGACCGCGTCGAATTGGGCGGGCGGCAACCCGCAGGGCTGCTGGAACTGGTGGGGATATGGCGGCGACACGTCCTACGACATGAAGGGCGGCGAGCAGATCGAGACGATCATGCGAATGGTCCACGCTCTCGGCGGCTAGCCAAGGAGAGGCTCAGAGCTTCGCGCGGGTCCAGGTGAGCAGGGCGTCGGCCGGGAGCGTGTTGACGATCTGCGTTTCGGGGACGCCGCACCGGGCGGCTCGCTCGCAGCCGAAGGGCTGCCAGTCGAGCTGCCCGGGCGCGTGGGCGTCGGAGTCGATGGAGAACCGGCAGCCCGCCTCGACGGCGATTCGCAGCAGGCGCTTCGGCGGGTCGAGTCGCTCCGGGCGGGAGTTGATCTCGACGGCGACGTCGTAGGCGGCGCAGGCGTCGAAGACGAGGGCGGCGTCGAACTCCGACTCCGGCCGCAGGCCGCCGCGTTTGCCGCCGGCCTTGACGATCCGCCCGGTGCAGTGGCCGAGGACGTTCACGCGCGGGTTCGCGATCGCGGCGACCATCCGCTTCGTCATCGCGACGCGGTCCATGCGGAGCTTGGAGTGGACGCTGGCGACGACGACGTCCAGGCGTTCGAGCAGGTCGGGGTCCTGGTCGAGGGTGCCGTCCTCCAGGATGTCGACCTCGATGCCGGTGAGGACGCGGAAGGGCGCGAGCTCCTCGTTGAGCTCGGCGACCGTGTCGAGCTGGCGGCGGAGGCGGTCGGCCGACAGGCCGTTGGCGACCGTCAGCCGGGGCGAGTGGTCGGTGAGCGCGAGGTACTCGTGGCCGAGGGAGCGGGCGGTCTCGGCCATCTCCCGGATCGGGGACCCGCCGTCCGACCAGTCGCTGTGGGTGTGCAGGTCGCCCTTCAGCGCGGCGCGGAGCGCGGCCGTCGTCTCGTCCACCGGCTCGCCCTCGGTGGCCTCCAGGCGCCGCAGGTAGACGGGGGTCTCGCCGCGCAGCGCCTCCTCGATCACCAGGGCGGTGACCTTGCCGATGCCGGGCAGGGCGGTCAGCGTCCCGTCGCGGGCGCGGCCGGCCAGCTCGTCGGGGGACGTCCGCTCGACGAGGTCCGCGGCGCCGCGGAACGCCCGGACGCGGTAGGTCGGCTCATGGGCGCGCTCCAGCAGGAACGCGATGCGGCGCAGCGCTTCGACGGGCTCCACGCCTCGCACCGTACCCAGGTATGACCCGGCTCGTCCTACCGCGGTGGCATCCGGGCGGGACCGTGCTTCTCTAGCCTGGGGGCATGGCCGGGGACAACCTCACACTGCGGAGCGTGCTGCGGGACGTGCTCCTGGCCGCCGCGTTCACCGGGCGGGCGGACCCGGCCCCGCTGAACCGGCCGTGGCCCTTTCTCCTGCGCTGGACGCGCTACATCGGCGTGGGGCGGCTCCCCTACGGGATCGTCACGAACCTGGTCGGGCTGGCGCTCACGGTCGGTCTCATCGCCGGGACGGTGTCCCTCCTGACGACCGAGACCCTGCGGCGCGGCATCATCGTGTCCGACGGGACGAAGCTGTTCATAGCGATCGCGGTGACGGCGCCGCTCGCGCTGCGGGACCGGCATCCG
The DNA here is from genome assembly GCF_039871695.1 of Actinomadura sp. B10D3. NCBI lineage: Bacteria > Bacillati > Actinomycetota > Actinomycetes > Streptosporangiales > Thermomonosporaceae > Actinomadura > Actinomadura sp. B10D3. Next base: position 137,796 of record NZ_JBDPLY010000023.1, on the reverse strand, counting down.
CTCGGCGCGTGGCGGCTGAGCTTCCTGGCGATGGCGCTGATCGACGTCGACGGCTGGCTGACGGTCCCGTACGTCCCGGCGGGCACGTTCGCGGCGATCGTGTGCGTGTACACGGTCGCGGTCCGCTGCTCGCGCGACATCACGCTCGGCGTCGGGATCATCTCGTTCGCGGGGGTGTGGCTCAAGGACCCGGAGACCGGGCCCGCCGCGTCGGTGCTGCTGCTGTTGCCGCTGACCATCGGATACGCCGTCCGGGTCCGGCAGACGGCGCGGCGCGAGCTGGCCGAGCAGGAGCGGCGGCACCTGGACGCCGAGGCCGTGCTCACCGAGCGGCAGCGGATCGCGCGGGAGCTGCACGACGTCGTCGCGCACCACATGTCGATGATCGCGATCCAGGCGGAGGCGGCGCCGTACAAGGTGGAGGCCGTCCCGGACGAGACGCGCCGGGATCTCGCGGAGATCCGCGCGACGGCGCTGGACGCGCTGACCGAGCTGCGCCGCATCCTCGGCGTCCTCCGCGCGGAGGACGGCGCCGAGACCGCGCCCCAGCCGAGCCTCGAAAGGATCGACGAACTGGTCGCCAACGCGCGCGGCGCGGGCCTGCGCGTGGAGACGCGGTTTAGCGGCGACCTCGGCGGGCTCCCGCCCGGGGTGGGCCTCACCGCCTACCGGATCCTGCAGGAGGCGCTGAGCAACGCCATGCGGCACGCGCCCGGTTCCCGCGTGGACGTCGAGGCGGCCCGCGATGACGGTCTAGTGTGGCTCGGCGTCGTCAACGGCCCGCCCGGCGACGGCCAGGACGCCGGATCCCCCCTTCCCGGCGGCGGCCACGGCCTGGTCGGGATGCGGGAGCGGGCGGCCGCGCTGGGCGGCGAGCTGACCGCCCGTCCCACCCCCGAGGGAGGATTCGCCGTGACCGCGACGCTGCCGGTGAAGGCGCGGGATGCGACGTGACCATCCGGGTCGTGATCGTCGACGACCAGGGCATGGTGCGGACCGGGTTCGGCGTGCTGCTGAACGCCCAGCCCGACATCGAGGTCGCCGGCGAGGCCGTCAACGGCGAGGAGGGGCTGCGCCGCGTCGCCGAGCTGCGGCCCGACGTGGTGCTGATGGACGTCCGGATGCCGGTGATGGACGGCCTGGAGGCGACCCGGCGGCTGCTCGCGGGCGCCGCGGACGGCGCGCCGAAGGTCCTCATGCTGACGACGTTCGACCTGGACGACTACGTCTACGAGGCGCTGCGGGCCGGGGCGAGCGGTTTCCTGCTGAAGGACGCGTCCGCGGCCGAGCTGGCGGACGCGGTGCGGGTCGTCGCGGCGGGCGACGCGCTGCTGTCCCCGTCGGTCACGAAGCGGCTGATCGCGGAGTTCTCCCGGCTGGGCGCGCCGCGGGCACCGTCCCGCAAGCGGCTGGACGAGCTGACCGAGCGGGAGACCGAGGTCCTGGCCCTGGTGGCGCGGGGGCTGTCCAACGGCGAGATCGCCGAGCGGCTGGTGGTCGCCGAGCAGACGGTCAAGACGCATTTCGGGCGCATCCTGATGAAGCTCGGGTTGCGCGACCGCCCGCAGGCGATCGTCTACGCGTACGAGGTGGGGCTGGTCCGGCCGGGTGACTGAGGCCCGGGGCCCAGATCGTCACCCCCAGGTCGCACCTCGTCGCCCCCAGGTCGCACCCCGAAGACCGGTCCGCCGGTTGATCTCCGCTACGGCCTCCGATCCCTACCTTCCTGATCAGTGCCCACTCGCTGACCAGGAAGGACGCCCCGGATGCCCAGCGTCCGCAAGACCGCCGCCGCCGTCGCGGTGCTGGCCGCGGCCGGTTCGACGACCGCCGCGGCGAGCCGCCCCGAGGTCTACGCGCCGCCGTCGCCGGCGCCCGCGCTGTCGTCGGCCACGCTGGACGCTCGCTACCAGGCCGCCGCCCGGGACATCACGCGCGCCCTCGACACGGCACGGCGCTTCCATGACGGAGACCGGGCGCGGGCGCTCTCCGCCCTCCTGGCGCCGGGCCGGCGGTTCCTGTCGTTCGACCCGCGGGGCGACGGGCGGGCGGTCGAGGTGCTGGGCGACCTGGAGCACGCGGAACAGGTCGCGGTCGTGGTCCCCGGCGCGGACAACTCGCTGAGCAACTTCGACTCGCCCAAGTTCGTCGGCGGCGGCAGCCGTGCCCTCTACCGGCAGGCCCGCGCCGACGCGCCGCGCACGCGGATCGCGGTGGTCGCCTGGCTCGGCTATGGCTCGCCCTCGACGCGGAGCACCGCCGTCTTGACGAGCGGGCGCGCCGAGCAGGGCGCCCGCGACCTCGGACGACTCCTCAACGGCGTGCACCGCATGAACGCGCACGCCCGGTTCGCCCTGCTCTGCCACAGCTACGGCACCGTGGTGTGCGGGAAGGCCGCGCGGCGGCTCGCCCCCCTGCCGGTGGACGACATCGCGCTGTACGGCAGCCCCGGCACCGGGGCCGGGAATGCGGCCGGCCTCGGTACGCCCGCACGCGTCTGGGCGGGACGCAGCAAGGGCGACTGGATGCGGTACGTCCCGAACGTCGGCTTCGCCGGTGTCGGGTTCGGCCCCGACCCCGTCTCCCGCGACTTCGGCGCGCTGCGCTTCGACGCCGGGACCGGCCCGCACAGCGCCTACCTGAAGCCCGGTTCCCGCGCGCTGCGCAACCTCGCCCTGATCGCGCTCGGGCGGGACGCGGAGGTCACCCGTGCCTGAGCCGCGGGAGCGGGACCGGGCCGTGGACGCCCTGCGCGCCCTGGCGATCCTCGGCGTCGTGCTCGGCCACTGGCTGGTCACCGCGTTCGTCGCGGACGGCCCGGCCCACCACCTGCGCGTCACCAGCCCGCTGAAGGCGATGCCGGAGTTCGCACCTCTTTCCTGGGTCCTCCAGACGCTCGCCGTGTTCTTCTTCGTCGGCGGCTACTCGGCCGCGCGAGGGCTGCGTCCCGCCGAGCCGTGGACGCCCCGCCTGCGACGGCGCCTGGCGCGGCTCGCGCGGCCCCTTCCCGTCCTGGTGCTCGCCTGGGTCCCGGTCGCCGCCGCCCTGTCGTGGGCCGGGTTCCCGGCCGACACCGTCCGCGCGCTGATCAAGCTCGCGCTCAGCCCGCTGTGGTTCCTGTGCGTGTACGCGGCGCTGACGGCCCTCACCCCGCCGGTCGCCGCGGCCTGGGACCGGCTGGGGCTCTGGGGCGCGGTCCTCCTCACGGGCGCGACGGCCGCGATCGACCTCGGCCGCTTCGCCCTCGGCGCCCCCGGCTGGACGGGCTGGGCCACCGTCCTCACCGCCTGGCTCGTGCCGTTCTACCTCGGCATCGGATGGGCGGACGGGGCACTGCGCTCGCGCCGGGCCGGGCTCGTCCTGCTGACCGGGGGCGGCGCGGCGACCGCCCTGCTCGTCGCCTTCGCCGGATACCCGGCGAGCATGGTCGGCGTCCCCGGCGCCGCCGTGTCCAACCTCAGCCCGCCCACGCTCGCGGCGGTCGCGTTCGGGCTCGCCCAGACCGGCCTCGCGGTGCTGCTCCACGGGCCGCTGACCCGCTGGACGCGCCACGCCGGCGCCCGGTCGGCGGTCTCGGCGGCCAACCGCTCCGCGATGACGATCTTCCTCTGGCACCAGACCGCGCTGATGGCCGTCACCGTCGGCACGCTCCTGACGCTCGGCACCGTGGACGGCCTGCACGACTCCCCCGGACGGCCTGTATGGATCCTGGCGCGCCTCCCCTGGCTGGCGGTGTTCGCCGGCGTGCTCACCCTCTTCGGGCTCGCGGCCGCCTCGGCCGGACGGCCGAGGCGTCCCGTCCGGGAAGGTGTCGCGGGACTGTATTGCTTGTGGGGGGACGACCCCCCACACCCCCCCGGATCGCTCCGCTCGTCTTTGGTAGAAAGGCGACGATGCCGCCGCACCTTACGACGACCTCACCGCTGTCCCGACCGCCTTCCCGACCGCCTTCCCGGCCCCCGCGCACCCGGAGGCCCCGCTCCCGACGTCTCCGAAGGGCCGTGGCCTGCGCCGCGTCCATCGGGGTGGTGATGCTGACGACCGCGGGAACCGGGCACGCCGACCCCTACGCCCCGCCGGTCGCCGTCCCGAAGCTGTCGCCGTCGACGCTGGACGTCCGCTACGCGGCCGAGCGCCGCTCCATCGAGCAGGCGCTCGAAACGGCGCAGGAGGTCGGCGACACCGACCGCGGCAAAGCGCTCGGCGACTTCCTCCGGCCCGGACGCCGGTTCCTCTACTTCGACCCGCGCGGCGCCGGGCGCGCCATCGAGGTCATCGGCGACCTCACCAGGGCGCGGCGCATCGCGGTCCTCGTCCCGGGCGCCGACACCACGCTGTCCGCGTTCGACCGGCGCGGCGGCAAACCGTGGTCGACTCCGGGCGGAGGCGCCCGCGCCGTCTACGCCCAGGCCCGCTCCCTGTCCGCGGACCCCGACCTGGCGGTCGTCGCCTGGCTCGGCTACCCGGCGCCCAAGACGTTCAGCAGCGACGTCCTCACCGACGAGAAGGCCGCGGAAGGCGCGGTCCGGCTGCGCCACTTCATGACGGGCGTCCACAGCGTCAACCCACGCGCGAGCGTGGGCCTGCTGTGCCACAGCTACGGCTCGGTCGTCTGCGGCAAGGCGGCATCGGACGGCCCAGGGAACACCGCCTGGAAGCAGGTCACCGACATCGCCCTCTACGGCAGTCCCGGAACGACCGTCTGGTCGGCGTTCGCGCTGGGCGGCACCGCCCGCGTCTGGGCGGGGCGCGGCGCCGCCGACTGGATGGAGGACGTCCCCCACGTCCGCATCTTCGGACTGGGGCTCGGACCCGACCCGGTCTCGCCCTCGTTCGGCGCGCGCGTCTTCGAGGCGGGGCACGGCGGCCACAGCGACTACCTCGCCCCGAGGTCGGTCTCCCTGCGCAACCTCACCGCCATCGCGCTCGGACGTCCCACCGGAGTGACGCCGGGCTGACGCCGGGGTGACCAGGGACACGATGCTCGCTTTCGGGCGGGCCACCGTCGGGGTGGTGGCACTCTGGGGAGGTGAACACCGCGAACGAGGCCGAGATCCGCGAGCAGACCACCCAGCGCCTGGAGAAGGCCATGGGGACCTTCGGCACCGCGGCGCTGAGCCGGATGGAAGAGCAGCTCCCCTGGTTCCGGCGCATGCCCGCCGACCAGCGGTCCTGGATCGGCCTCGTCGCCCAGGCCGGCATCGCCGCGTTCGTGGAGTGGTTCAAGAGCGACGAGCGGACCCGGCCCGCCATCGCCGGCGAGGTGTTCGGCACCGCGCCCCGCGAGCTGCTGCGCTCGGTCAAGCTCCAGCACACCATCGACATGATCCGCGTCATCATCGACGTGGTGGAGACCCGGCTGGACGAGCTCGCCGCGCCCGGCGGCGAGGCCCAGCTCCGCGAGGCGATCCTGCGCTACACGCGGGACGTGGCGTTCGGCGCCGCCCAGGTGTACGCCCGCGCCGCCGAGACGCGCGCCGCCTGGGACGCGCGGCTGGAGGCCCTCGTCGTCAACGCCGTCCTGCGCGGCGAGGTCGACGACGGCATGCACTCCTGGGCCGCCGCGCTCGGCTGGACGTCCAAGCCCGTCACCGTCATCGCGGGGATGACCCCGGAGGACGAGGAGCCCGAGGTCACCATCGACCAGATGCAGCTGGCCGCCCGCCGCGCCCGCTCCGACGTGCTGGCCGGCGTCCAGGGGCACCGGGTCATCGTCATCGTCGGCGGCGACACCGACCCCATGGAGGCCGCCCGGCCGATCGCCGCCAAGTGCGGGCCCGGCCCCGTCGTCGTCGGCCCCCAGGTCGCCGACCTCTACGACTCCACCCGCTCCGCGCGCGCGGCCGTCGCCGGCCTGCGCGCCGCCGCCGGCTGGCCGGACGCGCCCCGTCCCGTCCAGGCCGCCGAGCTGCTCCCCGAGCGCGCCCTGGACGGCGACGCCGAGGCGCGCCGCCACCTCGTGGAGGACGTCTACAACCCGATGCTCGCCGCCGGCGCCCCGCTCCTCGACACGCTCACCACCTACCTCGAACAGGGGTCGTCGCTGGAGGCGACCGCGCGGCTGCTGTTCGTCCACCCCAACACCGTCCGGTACCGGCTGCGCCGCGTCACCGAGCTGACCGGCCTCGCCCCCACCGACGGCCGCAACGCCTTCACGCTGCGCATCGCCCTGGTCCTCGGACGCTTCCAGGACGCCGAACACGGCCGGTATGCCTGACCAGCGCAGCTTGTAGGGGTCGTACAAACCGCCCTGACCAAAGTTGGTCGCGATCCGCATCGTGGTGGAAGGGACGATCGCGGCAGGCTGGTCGCTGTGATACTCCTCGCATCGCCCGGCCAGGGCGCCCAGACCCCCGGCTTCCTGCAGCCATGGCTAGAGATACCCGGAGTCGCCGACCGTCTCGCCTGGTGGTCGGCCGTCACGGGTCTCGACCTGGTCCGGTTCGGGACGACCGCGGACGCCGAGGAGATCCGCGACACCGCGGTGGCGCAGCCGCTGCTGGTCGCCGCCGCGCTCGCCGCCTACGAGGTGCTGTACGAGGACGCGGCCCCGGACGCGGTCGCCGGGCACAGCGTGGGCGAGCTGGCCGCCGCCGCCATCGCCGGGGTCCTGACCCCCGAGACCGCGCTGGTCCTCGTCCGGGAGCGGGGACGGGCGATGGCCGAGGCCGCCGCCGTCACCGAGACCGGCATGACCGCCGTCCTCGGCGGCGACACCGAGGAGGTGCTCGCCTCCATCGACAAGCACGGGCTCACCCCCGCCAACGTCAACGGCGCGGGCCAGGTCGTCGCCGCCGGGACGCTGGAGCGGCTCGCCCGGTTCGCCGACGAGCCGCCCGCCAAGGCGCGGCTCCGGCCGCTGCAGGTCGCGGGCGCGTTCCACACCGAGCACATGGAGCCCGCCGTCGGCACCCTCGCCCGGCTCACACTCGGCGCCCCCGTCGCCGACCCGCGGGCCACGCTGCTGCAGAACCGCGACGGCGCCGTCGTCTCGTCCGGACGCGACTTCCTCGCCCGGCTCGTCGACCAGGTCAGCGCCCCCGTCCGCTGGGACGCGTGCATGGCGACGATGCGCGACCTCGGCATCACCGCGATCATCGAGCTGCCGCCCGCCGGGACGCTCACCGGGCTCGCCCGCCGCGAGCTGAAGGGCGTCGAGCTGGTCGCCCTCAAGTCCCCCGCGGACCTGGACAAGGCCCGCGAGCTGATCAAGGCGCACGCCTCATGACCGCCGTGCTGCGCATCCCCGAGGCCGCGCCCGGCGCCCGCATCCTGGCCTTCGGCGACTACCGGCCCGCCCGGATCGTCACCAACGACGAGCTCGCCGAGACGGTCGACACCGACGACGAGTGGATCCGTACCCGCGTCGGCATTGCCGAGCGCCGCATCGCCGGCGACGACGAGGGCATCGTCGAGCTCGGCGTGCACGCGGGCGGCAAGGCCCTCGCCAACAGCGGCCTCGACCCGTCCGACATCGACCTGGTCATCCTCGCGACCTGCTCCGCGGAGTCGCCGATGCCGGGCCACGCCGCACAGGTCGCGCACCGGCTCGGCATCGACGCGCCGGGCGCCTTCGACCTGAACGCCGCCTGCGCCGGCTTCTGCTACTCCCTCGCCACCGCCAGCGCCGCCGTCCGCGCCGGGAGCGCGCGCAACGTGCTGGTCATCGGCTCGGAGAAGATGTCCCAGTGGATCGACTGGACCGACCGGTCCACCTGCATCATCTTCGCGGACGGGGCCGGCGCGGCGGTCGTTGCGGGCAGCGACACCCCCGGCATCGGACCGGTCGTGTGGGGCAGCGCCGGCGACAAGTACGACAAGATCATCATCGAGGACCGCAACTCGTTCATCCGGCAGGAGGGCCAGGCGGTGTTCCGCTGGGCCACCACCGCCATCGCGCCGATCGCGGCGGAGGCGTGCGAGCGCGCCGGGATCTCCCCGGCCGACCTCGCCGCCGTCGTCCCGCACCAGGCCAACCTGCGGATCATCGAGGCGATCGCCCGCAAGGTGAAGGCCACCAACGCCGTCGTGGCCGACGACATCGTGCAGTCGGGGAACACCTCGGGCGCCTCCATCCCGCTCGCCCTGTCCCGCATGATCGAACGCGGCGACGTGCCGTCCGGCGCCCCGGCCCTGCTGGTCGGGTTCGGCGCCGGGCTGTCCTACGCTGCCCAAGTCATCCAGATCCCGTAGGCCGTCACGCCTGCTCGCAGGCTCTGGACCAACCCACCGAAGGAGAAAGCGGAACCATGGCAGACGTCGCCACCGAACAGCAGATCCTGGACGGCCTCGCCGAGATCATCGACGAGATCGTCGGCATCGACAAGTCCGAGGTCACCCCGGAGAAGAACTTCATCGACGATCTCGACATCGACTCGCTGTCGATGGTGGAGATCGCCGTCGCCGCGCAGGACCAGTTCGGCGTCGAGATCCCCGACGACGAGCTGCGCAACCTGAAGACGGTCAAGGACGTCGTCAACTTCGTCCAGAACCTCCAGAGCTGAGCCGCGGGGACGGCGCGCCGCCCGCCGGGGAGGCGGCGCGCCCGACCCTCCCCCTCACAGTCCGCAAGGAGAGCCCACCATGAGCAAGAGCCAGACCAGAGTCGTCGTGACGGGTCTCGGTGCAACGACGCCACTCGGCGGAGACCTCCCGTCGACCTGGTCCGCCCTGCTCGCCGGAGAGTCCGGCATCCGCCCGCTGGACTGGGAGGGCGTCGAGGACCTGCCGGTCCGCTTCGCCGCGACGCTCAAGGTCGACCCGTCCGAGGTGCTGCCCCGGGCGAACATGCGGCGGCTCGACCGGAACCAGGCGATCGCGCTGATCTCCGCGCGCGAGGCGTGGAACTCCGCCGGGTTCGCCCCGCCGACCGGCGGCAAGCCGCAGAAGGGCATGGACCGGCCCGGCGTCGACGGCGGCTTCACCGTGGACGGCGAGCGCCTCGGCGTCGTGTTCTCCAGCGGCATCGGCGGCCTGCACACCGCCCTGAACAGCTACGACGTCTACCGGGAGAAGGGCTGGTCGCGGGTCTCGCCCTTCACCGTCCCGATGCTGATGCCGAACGGCGCGTCCGGGCACGTCGGCATCGAGTTCGGCGCGATGGCCGGCTCGCACGCCCTGGTCAGCGCCTGCGCGTCCAGCGGCGAGGCGGTCGGCTACGCCATCGACATGATCCGCGCCGGCCGCGCGGACGTGGTGATCTGCGGCGGCACCGAGTCGTGCATACACCCGCTGCAGATGGCCTCGTTCGGCGCGATGCGCGCGATGTCGACCCGCAACGAGGAGCCCGCGCGGGCGTCCCGGCCCTACGACAAGAACCGCGACGGGTTCGTGCTCGGCGAGGGCTCCGCGGTGATGATCCTGGAGTCGGAGGAGCACGCCCGCGCCCGCGGCGCCCAGATCCACGGCATCGCGGCGGGGTGCGGCTACTCCGGCGACGCCTATGACATCGTCCTGCCCGACCCGTCCGGTGCGGGGCAGGCCAAGGCGATGCAGCGGGCGCTCAAGGACGCCGGGCTGGAGCCCTCCGACCTCGTCCACATCAACGCGCACGCGACCTCGACCCCGGCCGGCGACGTCGCCGAGCTCGCCTCGATCAAGGCGGGGCTCGGCGAGGAGGCGGCCCGGCAGGTGGTCATCACCGCGACCAAGTCGATGACCGGGCACCTGCTCGGCGGCGCCGGCGCGCTGGAGTCGATCTTCACGGTGCTGGCGCTGCGGGACGGCATCGCACCGTTCGTCGCCAACCTGGAGGACCTCGACGACGAGGTCGACCTGGACATCGCGCGCGACGAGCCGCGCAAGCTGCCGGACGGTCCCGCCGCGGCGCTGAACAACTCGTTCGGGTTCGGCGGCCACAACGTGTCGGTGGCCTTCCAGCGCGCCCTGTAAGAACTTCCTGCGCGATCGATGACCGCGCACGTGAACGGCCCGGCGAGTGCGTCTCGCCGGGCCGTTTCCGTGTTCCTGTCGTCCGATGTCCGGCAACGACCTTTGCCACCACGCGAGCGCGCCATCTGACCGGTGGAGGCGACGCCGGAGGCGAGCCTCCACCGGGAAGCTCGCGAAGCGAGGTCGCGCTCGCCCGAGCACGGTCAGAGGGCGAGCCGCCAGGCGAGCCCTCTGGGCCGGGGTTGCAGTTACACAGCGGCGTGCAGCCAGCGGACGGGCGCGCCGTCGCCGGCCCTGCGGAACGGCTCCAGCTCGTTGTCCCACGGGGTGCCGAGCAGGCGGTCGAGCTCGGTCTCCAGGCTGGTCTTGCCGACGGCGGCGTTGGCCATGACGGCGCGGAGCCGGTCCTCGGGGACCATGATGTCGCCGTTGGCCCCGATGACGCCGGTGAACACCCCGAGCGACGGGGTGAAGCTGAAGCGGACGCCGTCGGTGCCGGGCGTCGGATCCTCGGTCGCCTCGAACCGCACCAGTTTCCAGTTCCGCAGCGCGGAGGTGATGCCCGCGGCGGTGCCGGGCCGTCCCTCCCAATGAAGCTCGGCGCGGAGCGTTCCCGGCGCCGCCGGCTGATCGGCCCACTCAAGGGAAACGGGCACCCCAAGAACACCTGCGGCGGCCCACTCGATGTGCGGGCTCAGCGCAGGTGGCGCGGAGTGGACGTAGAAAACGCCACGTGCGGTCACCGGACCTCCTGGATCTGTACCGAGGCTCGTCTTCCCCTACGGCCTCGTACGTCCCAAGTCGGCGTCCGCGTCCCTCATTGTGCATCATCGGCCCGTGTCGCACCACCGTGGATCCGCTGTTTGTCGAACACTTGATCACGGGATGCGCGCCGTTCACCCGGCCCGCGCGACAAGGGTAGGCCTTCGCGGGCCGGTCGCGGGGGCAAAGCGCGTAAGGCGATCTCAGCTTTCGCTCGACCGCAACCGAATACTTTCGGTTGATCCAGTGTCACGCACCGTCGCCGATCCGGCACCATGGGCGCAGGGACGGTCAGGGAAAGGCGGGGCTCTGATGTTCGACCAGCAGGCGCGGCTGGACCGGGTGCTCGCGCGGCACGCGAACGCGGTCGTGGTGGAACCGCTGCCGGGGCGGCCGGCGCTGATCCGCCGCGACGAACTCCTGGTCGCCGGGCGGGACGCCGCTGCCGCCGAGGACCTGGTCCGCCGCTGGTGCGACGCGCGCCACGACGGCCGCGGCACGACCCGGCTGCGGCTGCGCCCTCCGGCCAAGGTGGACGTGTGCGAACTGGCGTCCGCGCTCGGTTCCGGCGGGCGGCACCGCCGGCTGAGCGTCTCGCCGAACCATCTCGTCGTCGGGCAGCCGATGTGGTGGAGCGGGCCCGCGGACCGGCCCCGCCCGGCACCGCCCGTGCCCGCCCCGGAGGCCGTCGCGGCGCGGCGGGGCGTGACCGTCGCGATCCTCGACACCGGCCTCGCGCCGCACCCCTGGTACGCGCAGACCGAGTGGTACCGCGAGCAGCGCGCCGAGGTGGCGGAGGTCCTGGACGCCGACCTGGACTTCGACCTCGACGCGCAGGCGGGGCACGGCACGTTCATCGCGGGCGTCGTCCTGGCGCAGGCCCCGTCCGCCGAGCTGCGGGCCCGGCGCGTCATCGGCGGCGACGGGGTCGGCGACGAACTCGACGTGATCCGGGCACTGGAGTGGCTCGCCGAGCGGAAGCACGCCGACGTCGTCAACATCTCGCTCGGCTGCCACACCTACGACGACCGGCCGTCGCCCGTGCTGGCGCAGGCGATCGCCGCGCTCGGCCGCCGCACGGCCGTCGTGGCGTGCGCGGGGAACGCGGCGGCGGACCGCCCGTTCTGGCCCGCCGCGATGAAGCCGGTCATCGCCGTCGCCGCGCTGGACGGCGCCGACCGGGCCTGGTTCTCCAACTACGGCTGGTGGGTGGACGCGTGCGCGCAGGGCGTCGGGGTGGCCAGCACCTTCGTGCGCTTCGACGGGCGCCGGACGGCCGTCGACGGGATCGACCCCGACCGGTTCGACGGCTACGCGACCTGGAGCGGCACCTCGTTCGCGGCGCCGGTCGTGGCGGGGCGGATCGCCCGTCTCGCCGCGGTGGAGGGCATCGGAGCCGCCGAGGCGGCCGATCGCGTCCTCGATCCGGCGCGGCACCGGGTTCTCGCGGATCTCGGTACCGAAGTTCACGCTTCGTCAGCGTCCGATGCCCTAGGGTGAACGCGGAGCGGGGGGCCTCGGGAGGAGACTTCGGTGGCCCGCAGGGACGGTACGGACGAGCTGGTGATCCGGGCACGCGACGGCGACGGTGACGCGTGGGCCCGGCTGGTCGAGCGGCACAGCGGGCTGCTGTGGTCGATCGCCCGCTCGCACGGGTTGAACGACGCCGATTCGGGCGACGTGGTGCAGACCACCTGGCTGCGGCTGGTGGAGCGGATCGACGGCCTGCGCGAGCCCGCCGCGACGGCGTGCTGGCTGGCCACGACCGCGCGCAACGAATGCCTGCGGCTGCTGCGCCGCCGCGGCCGGGAGCTGCCGGCGGTGCCCGCGCCGCGCGCGCCCGAGCCCGGTCCCGACCGGGTCGTCGCGGCGCGCGAGCGGCTCGGCCTGGTCGGCGCGGCGCTGGAGGCGCTGCCGCGGCGGTGCCGCACGCTGCTGCGGCTGTTCGCGCTCGCACCGACGCACGCCGAGCTGGCCGCCGCCCTCGGCATCCCCCTCGGCAGCGTCGGGCCGACGCGGGCGCGCTGCGTGGAGGCGCTGCGGAGGCTCGTCCCGTGAACGACGACGAGCTCATGGCGCAGGTGCGGGACGCCTTCGAGATCCTCGACCCGGTGCCGGCGGACGTCCTGGCGGCGGCCCGCGCGTCGATCGCGTGGCGGACGCCGTCCGCGACGCTCGCGGAGCTGGCCCTCGACCGGGGCGGGCGGGCGGCGGCCGGGGTCCGCGGCGGCGCGGGCCGCACGCTGGCGTTCGCGTGCCCCGGCCGCACGGTGGAGATCGAGGTGACGCGGAACGGACGGCACCGCGAGATCACGGGGCGGCTCGTCCCGGCCGCGGCGGCGCTCGTCCAGGTCCGGCACCGCGACCTGCCGGACCTGGACGCGCTCACCGCGCGCGCCGAGCCGGCCGGGCTGTTCTGCCTGCCGCGCGTCCCGTCCGGGCTGGTCAGCCTCGTCTTCCGGCTGGACGGCGGGACATCGCTCGTCACGAGCTGGGTCCGGCTGTGACCGGCCGGGACGAGCGCACGCTCCTGCGGTTGGCCGCCGTGGACCCGGCGGAGGCCTTCGCGCGGGCGAAGGCCCTCCTTGAGGACGGCGGCGGGGTGTTCGCCCTGCGGGTGGCCGGGCTGGCGGCCAAGGAGCTGGGGAGGCTGGACGAAGGGCTCGCGTTCCTGCATCAGGCTCTGGATCTGGCTACCGTGTCCGACCCGTATGCGGCGGCTCAAGTGCGGATGAACCTGGTCGGCCTGCTCACGGCACGGGGAGACGTCACCGGGGCGCTGGCCAACGCGTCCCATGCGGAGACCGTCCTGCGCGGTCTCGACGCGGACCGCCTCGCCGCGAACAAGGCGTGCGCCCTGGCGCGGGCCGGACGGCTGGACGAGGCGCACGACGTCGCGGCCGGAGCCCTCCCCCGCCTCCGCGAGGGCCACGACCCCGCCGCGCTCAACGGGCTGCTGACCAACCTGGGGCTCGCGCGGGCGTTCCGCGGTGACCACGGCGGTGCGGAGGAGGCCCTGGCGGAGGCCGTCGCCGTCGGGGAGGCGGCGGGGCTGCGTCACCAGACGGCCATGGCGAAGGGCAACCTCGCGTTCGTGGCGTCGCGGCGCGGGGACGTCCCGCGGGCGCTCGACCTGTTCGCCGAAGCCGAACCCGGCCTGACCGGCGAACGCCTGGCGCAGTGCCGGCTCGACCAGGCCGAGACCCTCATCATGGCCGGCCTGCCGGGCGAGGCCCGCCCCGTCCTGACCGCCGCCCTGGACGCGGCCATCGAGCACGGGTACGGATGCGACGTCGCGGACGGCTTCCTGCTCCTCGCGCACGCCGAGCTGGCCGACGGCAACGCCGAGCAGGCCACGGAAGCGGCCGAACAGGCCCGCACCACGTTCGCCGAGCAGGAACGCACCGGATGGATGCTCCTGGCCGAGCATGTCCTGCTCAAGGCCCGGTGGGCGTGCGGTGAACGGTCCCCCGTCCTGCTCCGCTCCGCCGTGGCCGTGGCCGACCGGCTGGAGAGCGGCGGCTGGTCCGACGCCGCCGACGAGGCCCGGATCGTCGCCGCGCGCGTGGCGCTGTCGCTGGGGCGTCCGGCGGGGCATCTGCTCACCTCCGTCGGGCGGTCCCGCGGCCCGGCGCCCGCCCGGATCGCCGCCTGGCACGCGCTGGCCCTCGAACGCGCGGCGCGCGACGACCGCAGCGGCGCGGTGGCCGCGGTCAGGAAGGGCCTGGAGGTGACCGAGGAGCACGCGGAGGTGCTCGACGCGCTCGATCTGCGCGCCCGCGCCGCGGGATGCGCCGCCGAGCTCGCCGCGTTCGGCCTCGGCCTCGCCGGCTCGGCCCGGGAGCTGCTCGCGGTGGAGGAGCGGCGGCGGGCGATCGCGCGCCCGGTCCGGGTCCGGCCGCCGCGCGACCCCGAGCGCGCCGCCGCGCTGACCGCGCTGCGCGCCCTCAGCGTCGACCACACGGCCGACACGGCCCGCGGCGGCGCCGGGTCCGCGCCGTCGGGCGGGATGGCCGGGCTGGAGGCGGCGATCCGCGCCCGGACGCGGCGCCGGCCGTCCGGCGCGTCCCCGCCGCGCTCGGGCGCGGCCACCGAGGTCGCCGCGGCGCTCGGCGACCGCGCCCTGGTCGAGCTGGTCGACATCGGTGGCGAGCTGCACGCCGTCACGGTCGCCGACGGCCGGCCGCGCCGCCACCACCTCGGGCCGTGCGAGGAGGCCCTCCGCGAGATCGGCCTGCTGCGCTTCGCCGCCCGCCGCCTCGCCGAACGGGACGACACCGCGGCGCTGTCCGCCCTCACCGCCACCGCCGGACGCCTCGACCGGCTGCTGCTCGCCCCGCTGCGTCCCGTCATCGGCGACCGGGAGCTGGTCATCACCCCGACCGGCGCCCTCCACGGCCTGCCGTGGGCGGTGCTCCCCTCCCTGGCCGGGCGCCCGCACGCGATCGTTCCGTCCGCCGGCGCGTGGCTGCACGCCCGCACGCGCGCCCCGGCGAGCGGGCACACAGTCCTCGTGGCGGGCCCGGACCTCCACTACGCCGGCGGGGAGATCGCGTCGCTGCACCGCCTCTATCCGGAGGCGGCCGTCCTGGACGGTGACGGCGCGCGGGCGGAGACCGTCCGGGACGCCCTCGACGGCGCGGCGCTGGCCCACATCGCCGCCCACGGCGAGTTCCGCGAGGGGAACGCCCTGTTCTCCCGCCTGCGCCTCGCCGACGGCCCGCTGCTGGTCCACGACCTCGACGAGCTGGCCGCGCCGCCGCACCTGATCGTCCTGTCCGCCTGCGACATCGGCCGCGCGGACGGGGGCGACGCCGTCCTCGGCATGGCGGGCGCCCTGCTCGCGCTCGGCACCGCCACGGTGGTCGCCAGCGTCACCCCGGTCCGCGACGAGGCGACGCCCGCGTTCATGGCGGCGTTCCACGCCTCCCTCGCGGCGGGCGTGAGCCCCGCCCGCGCCCTGGCCGCGATCCCCCGGGCGCCGGCGACGGCCGGGTTCGTCGCCATGGGGGCGGGCTGACGCCGCGCCGGCCCGTCAGTTGTCCCCGGTGGCGATCGGGTTGGCCGGGTCGGTCACCCAGTTCGACCAGGACCCGACGTACAGGGCGGCGGGGATCCCGGCGAGGGTGAGGGCGAGGATCTCGTGGGCGGCGGTGACACCGGAACCGCAGTAGGCACCCACGTCGAGGGCGTCCGTCGCGCCGAGCTGCGCGAACCGCTCGCGGAGCAGCTCGGGCGGCAGGAACCGGCCGTCCACCCCGACGTTGCCGGAGGTGGGCGCGTTGCGGGCGCCCGGGATGTGCCCGGCGACCGGGTCCACGGGCTCCTGCTCGCCGCGGTACCGCTCGGCGGCGCGGGCGTCCAGCAGCACGCCCGCCGTCGCCAGCTCGGCGGCGCCCTCCGCGTCCAGGACGGGCAGCCGGCCCGGGTTGGCGATGAAGTCGCCCGGCTTGGGCTCCGGCTCGGCGGTGGTCACCGGGAGGCCCGCCTCCGTCCAGGCGCGGTAGCCGCCGTCCAGGACGCGGACCCGGTCGTGCCCGAAGTAGCGCAGCGACCACCAGACCCGCGCCGCGGACGTGGAGTCGGCGTCGTCGTAGGCGACGACCAGGCTGTCCGCCGAGACGCCGGCGCGGCGCATGGCGGCCTCGAAGACGACGGGTTCGGGAAGGGGATGCCGGCCGCCCGGGCCGGGCGGACCGGCCACGTCGCGGTCGAGGTCGACGAACACGGCGCCGGGCAGGTGCCCCCTGCGGTAGGACTCGATCCCCGGCGGTCCCGCCAGATGCCATCGGACGTCCAGCAGGACCACGGGCGTCTGCCGCCGGAGCAGCCGGTCCAGCGCGGGCACTTCGATGAGAGGGTGCACATCGCCAGTTTGACCGCCGATGCCCCGATTAGGGAGGGGCGAATCGGGACTCATCTCAACTCCCCAGGTATCAGGGCCGGGACGTGCCGACCAGCGGCACGAGTTGCTCGGCCGGGACGAGGGAGCCGTGCATGCCGACCATCCTGTTCAGCCACGGTTCCCGCTCGGTCGCGACGATCGCGAGGTCGGCGTGCGGGACCGCGACCACGTCGCCGACGCGTTCCAGCATCCCGTCGCCGACCGGCCCGAACCAGCCGCGCGCGACGGCCTCGTCTCGCGAGACGACCCACGCCCGCCCGTCCAGCGTCTGCGTCCACGCGGCGAGCACGTCGCCATGGGCGCCCGGCTCGCTGTAGACGTACCGGGCGCGGGCGTCCCCGCCGAGGAGGGCGACACCCTCCCGCAGCTCCGGGACGGTGTCCGCGTCGATCCGCTCGGCCGGATCGACCATGCCGTGGTCGGCCGTCACATGCAGGGCCGAGCCCGGCGGCAGCACCTCGGCGATGCGCTGGGCGAGGACGTCGACGAACCTGAGCTGGTGGCGCCAGTCCGCCGAGCCGACGCCGAACCGGTGGCCGGTGGAGTCCAGATCGGGGTGGTAGGCGGTCACGTAGGCCCGCTCGCCCCGGCGCAGCGCCAGCTCGGTCCGTCCCACGAGCTGGCCGAGGCCCTCGGCGGCCAGGTAGTCGGCGCCGCGGGCGGTGGCACGGCTCAGCCCCGAGCGCTTGTACTGGCGCAGGGACACGTAGGCGACCTCGACCCCGTCCGCCGCCGCCCGCTCGTACGCGGTCGGGACCGGCTGGAACTCCGCCGGGTCGGGGTCGTCGTCCTTCCAGTGCAGGCAGTTGAGAAGCCGTCCGGCACCGGGGATCGCGACCTGGAGGCCGAGCAGCCCGTGCTCCCCGGGCGGGACGCCGGTCGCCAGCGAGGCGAGGCTCGTCACCGTCGTCGCCGGGAACCCGGACGTGATCGGGCCGCCGGCCATCGCGTTCAGGAACGGCGCCTCATCGGGATGCGCCCTGAGCTGCTCCCAGCCGAGACCGTCCACGAGCAGGACGCAGACGCGCGGCACCTCCGAAAGCCCCAGCACGTTCACCGCGCCCGGGACGCCCAGCGCCGCCAGCACGGAGGGCGCCAGATCAGCGAGCGCCCCGCCCCCGTACCGAGGCACAGGCGCCTCCACCACGCGCTGCTCCGCCGCGGTCACGCGGTCACCGGGCGGTCGCGGTGGACAGTTCCTCGGCGAAGGCCAGGACCTGGCGCACGGCGTCGGCGCCGTCGGCGGCCTCGCTCACCCGCAGGGACAGGTCGTCGGCCGTGACGCTGCCGGTGTAGCCGTGGTCGGCCTCGCAGTTCTCGTCCCCGCACGTCGCGGGTTCCAGGTCGATGTGCGCGATGGCCCCCCAGCCGATGGTCAGCACCACCTCGGTGGGCGGCACGCCCGGCACGTAGGCGGCCGGGTCCGGGACGACCCGCGTGACCGCGACCGACTGGACGCGCTCCAGCTTCACCGCCTCGGTGGTGGTGGACGCGTGCGGCCGGGTCATCCCCTCGCCCGGCGGGTGCTCGTCGGTGTGGCACACCAGCAGCCGGGTCGCCGACAGCACGAGCACGGTCACGTGCCGGCGCACCTCCATCGCGGGGTCGAAGGTCGCCTCGTGGTGGACGACGTAGGCGGTGACGTGTTCGTCACCGACCGCCGACTCGACCGCGTCCGCGACCAGGGCCGGGTAGTAACCGCTGCGCTCGATGGCCGTGCGCAGCCCACTGACGGTCGCTCGGGTTTCCCTCATGGCCCCATCCTGCCCTGTCCGGGACGGACGCGCACATGACCCGCGGCGCGCGGTGATCCCGGCGCGGGCGGGGTAGGGGGTGGGCATGGACGAGCATCCCCTGCCGACTCCGCCGCCGGTGCCGCCGCCGACACCGGACCCGGCCCCGCCCCCGCAGCCGCCGGTGCCGCCCACGCCGCCGCCCGGCCCCGCGCCGCGGCCGCCGGGGCCCGTCCCCCCTGGCCCCTCGCCCGAGCCCGTGCCGCCGGGCCCGCCGCCGGAGCCCACGCCGCCCGGACCGCCGCCGGAGCCGGTCCCGCCGGGGCCCGAGCCGGATCCCGTCCCGCCGACGCCGGAGCCGAGCCCGCCGCCGCCCCCGGGCTGACGTCAGAGGCGCCGCGGCCCGAGCTCGGGACGCGGCCCGAGCGGACGTTCCAGGGTGAGCGTCGCCGAGCGCACCGTCGCGCCCGCCCCGCCGGCCATGACCGGGTCGAGCTCCAGCCGCGCCACCTCGGGAAGGTCGTAGCCGAGACGGGACGCCCGCAGCAGCAGGTCTTCGAGGGCGCCGGTGTCGGCGGGCTCGGCGCCGCGGTGCCCGAGCAGCAGCGGCGCGGTGCGGATCGCGCGGATCATCTCCGCGGCCTCCGCGTCCGCCAGCGGCGACAGCCGGTAGGCGCGGTCGTCCAGCAGGTCGGCGGTCTCGTCGGCGATCCCGAAGGAGATCAGCGCGCCGAACGAGCGGTCCTCGCGGACGACGATGCGGGTCGGCACCCCGTCCCCGCCGCCCGCGACCTCGATGCCGTAGCAGCCGAGCAGCTCGGCCGCCTGCTTCGGGGTGGCCTCGACCGGGCCGCCGTCCCCGAGCCATCCCGCGACCAGCTCCCGCGCCCGGTCGCGGTCGACGTCCTCCAGTTCCGGCGTCCGGCCGGTGGGGCGCTGCCGCCACCGCGCGTACCTGATCACGTAGGCCAGCGCCCGGACGGCGTCCTCCGGCGAGGTGTAGGACGGCACGGACCCCTCCGCCGCCGTCCCGTCCGGGCCGGGCACGCGCAGGTCGGCGGGCATCCCCTCGGTGCCGAGGTAGGTCGCCACGATCGGCTTGCGGCCCTCGGCGGCCAGCCGGAGGATCTTCTCGGGGACGCGGACGTCGTAGCCGCCGATCGTCGGCGGCGTGAACAGCGCCACGACCGCGTCGACCGTGTCGTCGTCCAGTGCCCCGGCGAGCGCGGCCTCGTAGTCGTCGGCGTCCGCTTGGGGGCCGAGGTCGATGCGCGGCCGGACGTCGAGGCCGAGCGCGACGGCCTCGTCCTGCGCCAGCAGGCCGAGCGAGTTGGAGTTGTCGATGATCGCGATGCGGTCGCCGGCGGGGAGCGGCTGGTAGGCGAGCACCTGCGCGACGTCGAACAGCTCCGCGAGGTCCTCCACCCTGATCACGCCGGCCTGCTCGAACAGCGCGCTGACCGCGTGGTCGGGCAGGGTGAGCGCCCGCGCGGCGTGCCCGAGCGGGACGCCCTGCGTGCTGCGGCCGCTCTTCACCGCCACGATCGGCTTGCGGCGGCCGAGCCTGCGCGCGAGCCGCGTGAACTTGCGCGGGTTCCCCAGCGACTCCAGGTAGAGGAGGACGGCCTTGGTCTCCGGGTCCTCCTCCCAGTACTGCATCAGATCGTTGCCTGACACGTCGGCGCGGTTCCCGGCGGACACGAACGTGGACAGGCCGAGGCCGCGTTCGGCCGTCCGCTGCAGGATGGCGATGCCGAGCGCACCGGACTGGGAGAAGAACCCCACCGGGCCCCGTCCCGGAAGGGTCGGCGCCAGGGTCGCGTTCAGCCGCACGTCCGGATCGGTGTTGGCGATCCCGAGGCAGTTGGGCCCGACGACGCGCATCCCGTACGCGCGGGCGAGGCTGACCAGCCGCTCCTGGGCGGCCCTCCCCTCGTCCCCCACCTCGCCGAAGCCGGACGACACGACGACCAGGCCGCGCACCCCCTTGCCCGCGCACTCCTCCACGACCTCGTGGACGGCGTCCGCGCGGACGGCGACGACCGCGAGGTCCACATCGTCCGGGATCTCCAGGACGGACGCGTACGCACGGACCCCCGCCACCGCCACGGCCGTCGGATGCACCGGGTACACGGGGCCGGAGAAGTCGCCGGACAGCAGGTTGCGCAGGACGGTCTGCCCGACGGTGTGCTCGGCGCGGCTCGCCCCGATCACCGCCACCGACCGCGGGAACAGCAGCCGCTGGATCGACCGCGACTCGGCGCGGTGCTCGCGCGCCGTCATGACCTCCAGCGACGTCTCCGTCGGCTCCAGGTCGAGGACGAGCTCGATCACGCCCTCCTCGAACCGCTGCTCCGCCCGGTAGCCGGCCTCCCGGAACACCCGCGTCATCCGCCGGTTGTCGGGCAGGACGCTCGCGACGAACCGGCGCACGCCCCGTTCCCGCGCCGCGGCGGCGATGTGCTCCAGCAGCACCGGGCCGACCCCGCGGCCCTGGTGCGCGTCCTCCACGAGGAAGGCGACCTCCGCCGTCTCCGGCCGGTCGGCCAGCCGGTCGTACCGGACGACCGCCACCATCTCCCCCGCGATCGTGGCGATCAGCGCGACCCGCCGGTCGTGGTCGACGGTCGTGAAGTGCTCGACCTCGCGGTCGGACAGGCGCGGGCGCGGCGAGAAGAACCGGTAGTAGATCGACTCCGGGGACAGCCGGGCGTGGAACGTGCGCAGCAGATCGGCGTCCTCGGGCCGGATGGGACGCAGATGGGCCGTCCCGCCGTCGCTGAGGACGACGTCGGCCTCCCAGTGGTCCGGGTAACGCTCGGTCACGTACCCGAGGGTAAGGCACGGGGGCGCCGCCGCCCGTGCGAGAAAAACCAGGCTTCCTCGGTTTCGCTGCGCGTTCGAGACCTAATCCGGGCGCAAGAGCTGTTACGGTCAACCACACGCCCGGAATTGCCGCTCGCGCGGGCCGTGTTGATCGAGGTGATGACTCCATGACGCGCGTGGTCGTGGTCGGCGATCTTATGACCGACACCGTGGCGCGTGCCGCGTACCCCTTGGCGAAAGGGAGCGACACGCCCGCCGCCGTGACGATCCATGGTGGCGGCTCCGGCGCCAACGTGGCCGCATGGCTCGCCGTGGAAGGGACCGACGCCGCCTTCGTCGGCCGCCGCGGCTCCGACATCGCCGGCCGGAACCGGGACATGGAACTGATGGGTTACGGCGTCGACGCCCGCCTCGTCATGGACCAGGAACGTCCCACCGGCACGTGCGTCATCATGGTCACCCACAAGGGCGACCGGACGATGCTGTCGGACCCCGGCGCCAACGGCGCGCTCCTCCCCGAGGACATCGAACGCTGCAAGGACCTGTTCACGCAGGGCACCCATCTGCACCTGTCCGGCTACTCGCTGATCAACGAGGGCTCCCGCAAGGCCGCGATCCACACCCTCGACCTCGCGCGCAAGGCGCAGATGTCGGTCTCCGTGGACGGCGGCTCCTCCTCCCCGCTCAAGCGGATGGGCGCGGAACCCTTCCTCGAGTGGACGCAGGGCGCCCGGCTGCTCGTCGTCAACGCCAAAGAGGCCGAGATCCTCACCGGCCGCGACACCCCCGAGCAGGCCGCCAAGGTGCTGACCGCCTGGTACCCGCAGGTCGTCATCAAGAGCGGCGCCGACGGCGCCCTCTGGTACACCAACGGCCGCCCCGAACCGATCACCGTCGCCGCCGAACCCGTCGAGAAGATCGTCGACGGCACCGGCGCCGGAGACGCGTTCGTCGCGGGCCTCATCCCGCCCTGGCTGGACGGCAAGCAGCCCGCCGACGCGCTCACCGCCGGCTGCCGCCTCGCCGCCCGCGCCATGCAGCACCTCGGCGCCCGCCCCACCCTCGACGTGGTCGACAACCAGATCAAGTAAGGGGCCGGTCCGCACGGGTCCAGGGGCTTCCCCTGGACCCTGCCGCTGCGGGTTCGCCTCACTCGCCCGTGCCCCGAGCCGGCGTTAGCGGCGCGGCGCGGTCAGGCGAGGGGGGTGTAGGTGCGGACGTCTTCCTTGACCGCGTCCCAGAGGCGGTTGAGGGGGTGGCCGGCGTCGTAGCGTTCGAGGTCGGCGCGGCGGACGAAGGCGCCCGTCATGAGCTCGGCCTTGGGCTCCAGGTCGTCGTGCAGCCCGATGGCGCGGAGGGGAACGGCGTCCGGGTCCTCCTGCGCGGCCATTCCGCGGCCGATCGAGCCGGTGACGATCATGCAGCCGCGGACGAATCCCGACCTGAGCAGCGACAGCCCGTAGTGCACGTCGTCGATGTCGGCGACGACGTTGAGGCGCTCGCGGAAGTTCGTCCCGTACCAGGTGGCGAGCAGGTCGGCGACGAGGCCGGCGGGCGGCACCACGAGCGGGACGCGTCCGAGGCCGCTGGTCTCCACGGCCGTGTCCGGCAGCTCGGACTCCGGCAGGTTGGTGAGCAGCAGCGCCTGGCCCCGGGCGTACTCGATGACCTCGTACTCCTTCAGCCGCAGGTCGCCCTCCTGGGTGCTGACGATGCTGCCGCAGATGAGGTCGACCTGGCGGTTCTCCAGCCGTGACCACACGTCCTTCGTACGGACGTGCAGGACCTTGAACTCCACTTCGCGCTGCCGGAACTCCTCCGAGACGCGGTTCCAGGCCCGAGAGACGATCGGCAGCGTGAACTCGGTCGTGCCGACGGTCAGCATGCGGCCGAGCCGCCGCCGGCTCAGATGAATGGACTCCAGCCATTTCTCGAAGGTGCTCCGCGCCAGTTCGACCGTCGCCTCACCGGTCGGGGTGAAGAGGAAGTCCTTTCCCCGGCCCTGCCGGGCCGTGAGGACCTCGCCGCACAGAGTCTGGCTGGTGCGGTTCAGCGTGTCGAGCTGCTTCTGGACGCTCGACTGCTCGCGTCCGAGGACCCGCGCGGCCCTCAGTGCCGACCCCGTCTCGTGAACCACCAGAAGGGTCCGCAGCTGGTCGAACGTCATGTCGAGAAGCCCGGGCGGGCCGTCGAGAAGGGCGTCGAGGGTCGGTGACACGGGGAGGGACATTACTACCTCTTCCGGCGCCTCGCGGAAATGGCCGCGCGGTCAACTGAACGGGAAATGATGACATTTCCGCCTGAACTTATCCCAAGATGTTCCCCCAAACAACTGGACAGACTTTCCTGACCTCTAGAACACTTTCACCTCGACGGACCACTCCCTCGCCGCCGTCCATCCGTCCCAGGACGGCGGCGTTCCCGGGCGAGCCCCGGCGGTGCCGGCCGCCGGGGCCGCCGCCCGGTGCCCGACTCCCGTTCGCCGCGGCCCTTCTCCGCCGCGGCGCCGGGACCGGACGCCGGCCCGTGCGCGGGGCCGCGCGCACGGGCCGGCCCGAATCGTCCCGCCCGCGCCGACGGGGGCGCGCGGGCGCACGCCCCCGCACCAGCGGAAGCAGGGAGACGCCGGGCTGGTCTCAAGCGGGCGGGCGGTTATCAGGATGGGCGGGCCAAGTGGTGCGGATGTTGCGGGTAGGAGGAAAGTGAGGCGGTCCCGTGGAGCGGTGAGGATCGTGACCTTATGAGCGGCGATGACGTGCAGGGGCGGGTGCAGGCGGCGGTCGACGGGCTCGTGGCGTCCGGCGGCGAGGTCGGTTTGCAGGTGGCGGTGGTCGAGCACGGGCGGGTGGTGGCGGACGTGGTCGGGGGCGTCGCCGACTCGCGGCGGGGGCTGCCCGTTGCGCCGGACACGCTGTTCTACGCCGCCTCCACTGCGAAGGGCATCGCGTCGACGGTCGCGCACGTGCTCGTGGAGCGTGGGGAGCTCGACTATGACCTGCGCGCGGTGGACGTCTGGCCGGAGTTCGGGGTGCACGGCAAGGAGAAGGTGACGCTCCGCCACATGCTGCTGCACACGGCGGGCGTCCCCGGGCCGCCGTACGACACCACGGTCGAGGATCTGTGCGACTGGGAGCACATGTGCGCGGTGCTCGCCGGGTCCGAGCCCTGGTGGGAGCCGGGGACGCGCTTCGGCTACCACGCCCAGACGTTCGGGTTCCTCCTCGGCGAGATCGTGCGGAGGGCGACCGGGCGGACCCTGTCGTGGTGGCTGAGGGAGGCCGTCACACGCCCGCTCGGTGTCGAGGACGAGGTGCACTTCGGGGTTCCGGACGTCCTGCTGGATCGTGTCGCCCGGCAGGAGCCGCCGGAGGGGCCGCCGCCCGAGCCTCCGCCGCCCGGGTCTCCGGCGGACAGGGCGATCCCGCCGGGCATCAGGTCCGACGCCGCGTACGCCAACCGGGCCGACGTCCTCGGCTCCGACATCCCGTCCGCCGGGACCATGTCGGCCCGCGGGGCGACCCGCGTCTACGCCGGTCTGCTCGGCCATGTCGACGGCGTCGGCCTCGTCTCCGCCGCCCGCCTCTCCGGCATGGCGGCCGTGAAGTACCAGGGCATGGACGAGGTGATGGGCATACCGACCGAATCGGCCTTCGGGTTCAGCACCTTCCGGCCCGGTGGCACGCAGGGCCGGCCCGGCTCGACGCTCGGCATGGTGGGGATGAACGGCTCGGCCGCCTACGCCGACATCGACTCCGGGGTGGCCGTCGCGGTCATGCGCAACCGCTTCGGGTTCGACCTCGCGGCGGCCTCGCAGATCGACCGCATCGTGATGGAGGCCTTCCCCGCCAGATCGGAGTGAACGACCATGCGGAATCCGGTGACCCGGCTCGACGAACGCTTCAGTGATCCCGCGGCCGAAGCCACGCCGTGGGCGGCCACGCGTGAGGCGCTGGAGGACGCCCAGCTCTTCTGGATCACGACCGTCCGGTCCGATGGGCGGCCGCATGTCACGCCGCTCGTGGCGGTGTGGCTCGACGACGCCCTGTACTTCACGACGGGGCCCGAAGAGCAGAAGGCCCTGAATCTCCGCGGCAATCCCCACGTGGTCCTGACCACCGGCCGCAACGACTGGGACCGGGGGCTGGACGTCATGGTCGAGGGTGAGGCCCAGCGCGTGACCGACCGCGCCCTCCTCGAACGTCTCGCCACCGCGTGGGCGGCCAAGTGGAACGGCGAGTGGCAGTACCAGGTGACCGACACCGGCTTCACCCACGGGGCGGGCGAGGCGATCGTCCTCGAAGTGCGGCCGACCAAGATCCTTACCTTCGCGAAAGGCACGTTCGGTCAGACCCGCTACCTCCCCGCCGACTGACACCCCGCGCGGTCAGGAGGGGGTGGCCAGCGCCAGCGGGAGGATTGCGCCTGCGCCTGCCTCTTTCAGGAGGCGGGTTGCCGTGGTCATGGTCCAGCCCGTTTCCATGCGGTCGTCTACCAGAAGGATGGGGCCCTGGTTGGTCGCCAGGGCGGTGGCCAGGTCGTCGGGGACGGCCAGGGTGTGCCAGACGGAGCGGAGGCGCTGGGCGCTGTTGTGGCGGCGCGGGGCCGGGTCGCCCAAGGGGGTCAGTTCGCCCAGGTACGGCAGGCGGCCGATCCGGGCGATGCTCTGGCCGAACGTCGTGACCAGGCGGGGGCGGGAGCGGGAGCCGATCGTGACGACGCCGGTGGGGCGGGCCGGCCAGTCCCAGGCGGCGAGGACCTGGACGACGGCGTCCACGAGGTCGGCGGGGACGTCGGTGTCGTCGGCGGCGAAGAGGTCGCGCAGGCGGTTGCCCCAGCCGATGTCGGTGAGGCGGCCGAGGGCGCGGCCGGTCTCGGCCTGGAGTTCCGGCTTGATGCGGCCGGAGACGCCCAGGTCGTCCTTGACGCCGGTGGGCCACATGCGGCGGGGGGCGATGTCGACGCCGGGACGGTGCAGCCGGTCGCGAGCCCGGGTGACGCTCTCCCGGGTGACCTCGGCGGGGCGGTGGCGGCCCGTGCAGTTGTCGCAGCGGCCGCAGGGGGCGGCGGCCGGGTCGTCCAGCCGGGTGCGCAGGAACTCCTCGCGGCAGGCCGTGGTCGAGATGTGTCGAGCATCGCCTGCTGCTCGCGGCGGCGTTCGGCGGTGACGCGCTCGTAGCGTTCCCGGTCGTAGGCCCAGGGCTCGCCGGTCGACGTCCAGCCGCCCTTGACGCGGCGGACGGCGCCGTCCACGTCGAGGACCTTCAGCATCATCTCCAGCCGGGCCCGGTTCAGGTCGACGAGCGGCTCCAGCGCGCCGGTGGACAGCGGCCGGCCGGCGGCGTCCAGGACGTCGAGGGTGGCGCGGACGATGTGCTCCGGCGGGAAGGCGAGGCTGGCGAAGTAGGCCCAGATGTCGCGGTCCTCCCGGCCGGGGAGCAGGATCACCTCCGCGCGGTCGACACCGCGTCCGGCCCGCCCGATCTGCTGGTAGTAGGCCACCGGGGACTGCGGCGCGCCGACGTGGACGATGAAGCCGAGGTCGGGCTTGTCGAAGCCCATGCCGAGGGCGCTGGTGGCGACGAGGGCCTTGAGCTTGTTCTCCTGGAGGTCCTGCTCGGCCTGGAGGCGTTCGGCCTGCTCCGTCTGGCCGGAGTAGGCGGCGACCTCGTACCCCCGGTCGCGCAGGTAGCCGGTGATCTCGTGGGCGGCGGCGACGGTGAGGGTGTAGATGATGCCGGAGCCCGGCAGGTCGCCGAGGTGCTCGCCCAGCCAGGCGACGCGCTGCTCGGCGGTGGGCGGCGTCACGACGGCGAGGTGCAGCGACTCGCGTTCGAGGGGGCCGCGCAGGACGAGGGCGTCGGCGCCCGCGAGCTGCTCGGCGACGTCCTGGGTGACGCGGGCGTTGGCGGTCGCGGTGGTGGCGAGCACCGGGATCCCGGGCGGCAGATCGGCCAGCAGGGTGCGCAGCCGCCGGTAGTCGGGGCGGAAGTCGTGGCCCCAGTCGGAGATGCAGTGCGCCTCGTCGACGACCACCAGCCCGGCGCCGGCGGCGAGCTTGGGCAGCACGAGGTCGCGGAAGTCGGGGTTGTTGAGCCGCTCGGGGCTGACCAGCAGGACGTCGACGGCGCCCGCCTCGACCTCGGCGAAGATCTGGTCCCAGTCGCCGGTGTTGGACGAGTTGATCGTGCGGGCGTGGATGCCCGCCCGGTCGGCCGCGTCGATCTGGTTGCGCATCAGCGCCAGCAGCGGCGAGACGATCACCGTCGGGCCGGCGCCGCGCTCGCGGAGCAGCCGGGTCGCCACGAAGTACACGGCGGACTTGCCCCAGCCCGTCCGCTGGACGACCAGGGCCCGGCGCCGCTCGACGACGAGCGCGCTGATGGCCGTCCACTGGTCGTCGCGGAGCCGCGCGTGGTCGCCCGCGAGAGCGCGCAGACAGCGTTCGGCCTCGTCCCGTAGTCCGTCCGAAGTGGTCATGCGTCCTTGGTACCAGCGCCGCGGAAGACTCCGCACCAGAATCACGTTCTGTGGAAAGGCGGGGCGACCGGGGCGGATTTCACACACGGGGGGCGTGGGTAGCCTGCCAGACAAGATCAGCATCCAGGGCGGAAAGGGGCACGGGCGGGGGTATGGGCGCGGCGGAACGCTTGCGGCGGACGTGGCAGGTCCTGATGGACGGGTCGCCCCCGGAACCCCACGAGGAGGAGCCCGGCGAGGTCGTCGATCCCCGGGCCGTCGACCTCGTCCTGCGGGTCGGTGAACTGCTCCTGGCCAGCGGCGAGACGACCGAGCGCGTGAACGAGGCGATGCTCAGCCTGGCCGTGGCCTACGAGCTCCCCCGCTGCGAGGTGCAGGTCACGCTGACCAGCCTCCTGGTGTCGGCCCACCCCGGCGGGGGCGCGCCGCCCATGACGGGCACGCGCGCCATCCGGCGCCGGACCCCGGCCTACTGGCGGCTCACCGCGCTGCACCAGCTCGTGCAGGACGCGTCCATCGGCATGCTGGAACTGGACGACGCGCACAGGCGGCTCGCGGCGATCAAGCGGGGCCGTCCCCCGTACCCGGCGTGGCTGCTCGTGGTGTCGCTCGGGCTCATCTCCGCGTCCGGCAGTGTGCTGTCCGGCGGTGGTCCGCTCGTGGCGACCACCGCGTTCTTCGCCACCCTGCTCGGCGACCGCGCCGCCGCCTACCTGGCGCGCCGTGGCGTCGCCGAGTTCTTCCAGCTGGCGTTGGCCGCCGCGATCGGCGCCAGCGCGGCGGTGCTGGTGGTGGCGATGGGCAACCCGGGCCAGGCCGCCACGATCGTCACCGGCGCGATCCTGGCGCTGCTGCCGGGGCGGCCGCTCGTGGCGAGCATCCAGGACGGCATCACCGGCGACCTGCTCAGCGCGGGGGCGCGGGTGCTGGAGGTCTTCTTCATGATCGCGGCGATCGTCGCCGGGCTCGGCGCGGTCGTCTACCTCGCGATCAGCCTCGGCGTGCCGATCGACGTCCGCCACCTGCCCGCCCCGTCGGCGAAGCTGGAGCCCGTCGCGGTCATCGCCGCCGCCGCGATCTCGCTGACGTTCGCGGTGTCCCTGGCGACGCCGCGGGACGTGCTGGCGGCCACCGCCCTCGGCGGCGCGCTGATCTGGGTGCTGTACGTGCTGGCCCGCGGGTGGGACGTCCCGCCGGTCCTCGCCGCGGCCGTGGCGGCCACGATCGTCGGTGTCGCGGCGAGCTGGCTCGCGCGCAGGAACTCGCAGCCCGTCATGCCGTACGTGGTCCCGGCGATCGGCCCCCTCCTGCCGGGGACCGCGCTCTACCGGGGCATGGTCGAGCTCAACACCGGCTCACCGCAGGCGGGCGTGCTGAGCCTCATCACCGCCGTGTCGGTGGCCCTCGCGCTCGGCGCCGGCGTCAACCTCGGCGGCGAGCTCGTGCGGGCGTTCCAGCGCGTGGGGCTGAGCGCGTCCGGGCGCTGGGCGCGCCCCGCCGCCCGCCGCACCCGCGGCTTCTGAGCCGCCTCATTCCGGCGCCGGTCATTCTGTCGGTGCTCATTCTGTCGGTGCTCATTCTGTCGGTGGCGGACGTTACGTTCGCCGCATGTACCGACAGGGAGACGTCCTGATCCTGCCCGTGCCCGCGGAGGCGGTCCCGCAGTCCGTGCGCGACCTTCCGCCGTCCCCGCGCGACGGGAGGGGCCGCATGGTGCTCGCGCTCGGCGAGGCGACCGGGCACGCGCACGCGCTGACGGCGCCGGGCTCGCTGCTGCGCACGCCCGACCCGCTCGTCCCGGATCACCTGCACCTGCCGTCCGGCGGGCGGCTGGTGCACGAGGAGCACGCGCCGATCACGCTGCCCAAGGGCTGGTACCGGGTGATCCGGCAGCGCGAGTACGTGCCCGGGTCCGTCCGCGTCGTGGCGGACTGAGGTGGCCGGGATGCCCACCGGAACGGTACGCGAGACGCACTTCGTGGTCGGCGACTGGCAGGCGGTGGCGTTCACCGCCGCGCCCGCCGACCGCGCCCGGGCCGAGGCGGGCGTGGCCGCCGCCTACGCGTCCGCGGGGCTGGCCGCGCCGGAGCGGTACGTCTGGGTGCCCTCTCCCGCACGAGCGGCCGTCGCGGCGGCCGTCCTCGCCGGGGGGAGCGAGGCGCTGGAGGCCGCCGGTCTCGGCGACCTCGTCGACCGGGCGCGGGCCGACCTCGGTGACGGCGAGGCGGGCGGGAGCGTCCTGACCGAGGTGCGCACCCGCCCCTGGGAGGCGGAACGTGCGGCGGCCTACTCCGAACAGGGGCCGGAGCAGTGGCCGCGCACATGGGCGGAGACCGGCGGCCTGCTCTGGAGCCAGGTGCAGGCGCTGGTCGCGCGGGTGCGCGGCGCGATCGGCGAGCAGGCGCTCGGCCGGCCGGCCGAGAACCGGCGGGAGACCCCGCAGCAGGACGCGGCGGAGTCCCTGCTCCGCGCCGCCACGCTCGACGCGGTGCTGGGCCAGCACGACGCGCCGTGGCTCGCGCTGTTCGAGTCGCTCGGACGGCTGGACGGCCCGCTCGCCGGCCTGGCGGAGGTGGCCCGTTCGGCGGGCTGGTGGTGGCCCTACGAGCGGCTGGCGATCCTCACCGAGCGGCCGAGCGAGCTTCACCGCGACGAGCCGGGCCGGCTGCACCGCGGCGACGGCCCCGCCCTGGCCTACCCGGACGGGTTCGCGCTCCACGCGTGGCGCGGCATGCCGATCCCGCACGACTTCGTCGCGTCGCTGGCCGGCCTCACGCCCGACCGCATCTCCTCGGAGCAGAACGCCGAGCTGCGCCGCGTCATGCTGGAGATCTTCGGATACGACCGCTACCTGGCCGAGACCGGCGCGCGTCCCCTGCACCGGGACGAGACGGGCGTCCTGTGGTCGATCGACCTGCCGGGCGACGAGCCGGTGGTGATGGTCGAGGTGGTCAACTCCACCCCCGAGCCGGACGGCACGCACCGCACCTACTACCTGCGCGTCCCGCCCGGCACCCGCACGGCCCGCGCGGGCGTCGCCTGGACGTTCGGCGTGGACGAGGACGAATACCGCCCCGAGAAGCAGACCTGAACCCCTCGGCTGCCGGGGCGCATCCCCGGCCCGGCGGGCGTCCCCTGGTCGCACTTCCCCAGTAACCAGAGGACGCCCGCCCTTTCACGACGTGACGGTCTGCGCCCAGGTGACCTTCCCACCGGCGGTCGAACGCCAGCCCCAGGAGCGGGCGAGGGCGCCGACGAGCATGAGCCCGCGCCCGCCCTCGGCGTGGAGGTCGACGACGGGCGCGGCGGGGCCCTGCGGGTTGTCGTCCCACACCTCGACCATGGCGGTCGCGTCATCGAGCAGGTAGAGGACGAGCGTGATCGAGTTCGCGTGCCGGATCGCGTTGGTGACGAGTTCGCTGGTGATGAGTTCCAGGTCGCCGTTGACGTCGGCGCGGTTCCAGCCGTCCAGCGCCGCGCGCACCGTGTCGCGTGCGGCGCGCACGGCCGCGTCCACGGGTTTCAGCGCGAGGATGAAGTGGGGTCGTTCTCGATGGTCCACGGAACCGCCTAGGCTCGCCGGCTAAACGCAAGCATGCGCCCTCCGGGGCGGCCGTGCACGGGAACCGCCCGCTCTGCGATGACCGGCTCGGGCCGACGCCCGGCCGCCGGGCCGGGCCGGCACCGCGGCGGCCGACGGTTCAGGCCCGCCCGAGCAGGGCGGGGATGCGTTCCAGGACGCCTCCGGCGAACGTGTCGTAGAGGCCCAGCGGTTCGAGGTGGACGTAGCCGATGTGGCAGTCGCACGTGTCCAGCGGGCAGGGGCGCGGCGCGAGGGCGTCCCGGAACGAGCCGTCGTAGAGGTTGCCCAGCACGGACGGGACGAAGTGGCAGCGGCGCACCGTGCCGTCGCCGTCCACCGACACGACGCCGTCGCCGGTCCGGCACGGGAGCCCGCGGCTGGCGTGCGGGCGGCGGCTCACCGGGAACAGCGGGTCGATCTCCGTCCAGGACGCGGCCTCGGCGTCGTCGTAGACGCGTCCCTCGGCGGCGTTGACCCACAGGTAGGTTCCGGCCGGCAGGTCGGCGCGCAGGCGGCGGGCGGCGTCGAGATGGTCGGGCTGCCCGACGATCCCGACGCTGAAGCGGACGCCGCGGGCCGCCAGCTCTCGGCACTTGCCCAGGAAGCGTTCGTAGGGGACCTGGCCGGGGTGGTAGGTCGCCCACAACGCCAGCCGCGTGAGGTCGGCATCGGCCGTCCAGGACACGCGGTGGCTCAGGTTCGTCTGGATCGCGACCCGTTCGACGTGCGGAAGGTGACTCAGCTCGGTGAGGGCACGCCTGTACCAGGACCGTACGAGCCCCTCCCCCCACGGCGTGAACAGGACGGAGACGCGATGGCCGCACTCGGTGACCCACTCTGTGAAGCGTTCGAGCGCGGCACGGTCGGCGCGGAGTTGCTCCGGCGTGTCACGGCGCTTGGCGAACGGGCAGTACGGGCAGTCGTAGTCGCAGCTTGCGAGCGGCCCCCGGTAGAGGATCGTCAGGTGTTCCATCACCGCGCCTCGTAGGAGTCCATCAGGGCTTGGACACGGGACGAGAACAGGGCCGGGCCGATGGCATCGGAGTAGGCGAGCCCTTCCGGTGTCAGCCTCACAGTGGTTTCGGACGTCTCCAGCCACTCCCGATCTGCGAACGACTTGAGATCGCCGGGGAAGTCGTCCAGCGGGTCGGAGCCGAAGCGCGCACGGTAGGCGTCCCGGTCCACCCCCTCCACCTGCAGAAGGGACTGGACGAGATGGCGGCGCCGGCGCTCTTCGTCGTCCAGTTCGAACCCCACGCGAGCGGTGGTGAAGTCGGTCTCGCGCACGTAGTCGTCGATGATGGAACGCACCTGCCCGGCCCCGACCGCGTACTCGAAGGAGTAGTGCAGGCGGGACGTGTAGGAGCGAGCGCCGCAGCCCATGCCGACCATCCCGTCCGTCTGGCAGCAGTACTCCGTCCCGCCCGCGTCAGCGGAGGGCCGCCGGAACATGCGCATCGACACCTGCTCGTAGCCCTCGGCCAGAAGGTGGTCGCGTCCGATCCTGTAGAGGGTGAGGCGCTGGTCGTCCCAATCGCGGGCCCGGCGCCCCAGGCCGGTCAACGGACGGACGTACAACGGGTACAGATAGATCTCCTCCGGACGCCACACCAAGGCGGCGTCCAGGGAGTGCATCCATGTCGCGGGCGTCTGCCCGTCGATGCCGTAGATGAGGTCGATGTTGAGGACGGGGAAGCCGACGGCCCTGATCCGGTCCAGCGCGGCCTCCACGTCGGCGCGCTTCTGTGGACGGACGGCCGCACGCGCCTCCTCGTCCAGGAAGCTCTGCACCCCGATGGAGACGCGCGTCGTCCCGCGTTCGGCGAGGACGGTCAGCCGGTCCGTGGTGGCGGTCGCCGGGGACGTCTCCACGCCCAGCGGACCGGAGCCGAAGCCCTCGAACCGTCCGGCGATGTCGCAGAGCCGTTCCAGTTCGGGCGCCGTGAGGTAGGTGGGGGTTCCGCCGCCGAACGCCGCGGTGGCGAACGCCGGCCCGTCCAGGGCGTCCAGCACGCTCGTGGCCTGCCGGTCGAGCGCGTCCAGGTAGGCGCCGGTCAGCTCTTCGGGGGCACCGGTGCGGGTGAAGAGGTTACAGAAGCCACACCGCATCTCGCAGAAGGGCACGTGCAGGTAGAGGAAGAGCGCGTCCAACACCTCCCCCGCCCACACGTCCCGGAGAGTGGGCGCGGGTCGCAATGGACGGTAGGCGGTCTTGTGCGGGTACGCGTACACGTACCCCTGGTAGGGCTTCACGACAGAAC
Source organism: Actinomadura sp. B10D3 (assembly GCF_039871695.1). NCBI lineage: Bacteria > Bacillati > Actinomycetota > Actinomycetes > Streptosporangiales > Thermomonosporaceae > Actinomadura > Actinomadura sp. B10D3. The sequence goes on along the minus strand of NZ_JBDPLY010000023.1, from coordinate 104,358 downwards.
GAACTCCCCGTAAGGAACGGTCCAGACGACCTCGTGGCCGATGCGGTGACCCACATGGCCGTCCTCTCCGTACGCCGTCCCATGGTCGGAACAGACGATGACGAAGCAGGGACGGCGCATCAGTTCGAACAACCGGCCGATATGGGCGTCGACATGCCGGAGTGCGGCGGCGTGGCTCGCCCGCGTATCGCCGGCCGAGCTTGTGGCGCCGTCCAGGTAGAACCAGTTGGGCTGGTGCAGGGACGCGACGTTCAGGAACAAGAACAGGCGGCGCTCGGCAGGCTGCCGCGCCACGATCTCGGCGACGCGGTCGATCTGGTTGGGCAGGGCGTCCGGATCGGTGACGCCGAACGCGCGTTCCCAGTGACTTTCCGCGAACAGCGACGGCAGTGCCGAACCGAGCGGCGTCAGCTTGTTGAAGAACCCGACGCCGCCCACGCAGACCGTGTGATAGCCGGCCGCGGAGAGACCGGACGGCAGGTCGGCGGCGTCGAACGTCCACGTGCCGGTGGCGGTGGTCTCGCTGCCCGGGAACGCCCCGGCGAACAGGCGCGGATGCGGTCCGGGCGACGCGGGGGTGGGCAGGAACCCCGCCAGCATCGCGGCGTGCGCGGCGTAGGTGAAGCTGCCCGGCGTGTGGCGGCGCTCCCAGCGGCCGCCCGGCAGGAGACCTGTGAGCATGGGCGTCCTGCCGGACGCGGCGAGCTCGGCGGCCACGTCGTAGCGCAGCGTGTCGAGGGTCACCAGCAGCACGTCGTGGCTGCCGATGATCTCGTTCATGTCGTACATGCGGCGGCGATCTCCGGCATGGCGGCCTTGACCTGGGCAGCATAGGTGTCGAGCCCCTCGGCGGAGCTTCCGGGCAAGCCGGTCAGCCCCGGGAGCAGGTCGCCGAAGGCGTTCACCTCGCACACCGAGAACCGCTTCAGCCCGTGCCCGACAAGGAGATCGACTCCGACCATCGGGCTGGACGGGAAACAGGCCGCCGCCCGCGCGCACACGTCCAGCGCCCGGCGCCAGCCGTCCTCCCCGAGCGCGCTCCGCACCGCGCCGAGATCTCCCCTGGCGCCGCCCAGGTGCAGGTTGGTCATCGGGGAAAGGCTCGTCCGGACGACCGCGTGGGTGGGTTCCCCGCGGACGACGACCACGCGCAGGTCGAACACGCGCCCGCCGAGGGTGGCCTTCGGCAGCCACCGCTCGACGTGCAGGCCGTCCGGCGCGAGCAGGTCGATCAGCGCCGCGACCTCCTCCTCGGTCTCGTACGAGCGCACGCGCAGGGAGTTGAACAACCGGTCCCCCGCCAGGAGCGCCGACGTCACGGCCCTCACCCGGCCAGGGGCGGTCTGCAGGGCGACCACCCCGGAGGCGGACGAGCCGTGCGCCGGCTTCACGAACACCCGCCGCTCCCCCGCCTCGTCCATCCGCGAGCGGAGCGCCGCATACCCGTCGACACCGGGCAGCGCGGCCGGGACGGGCACCCCGGCCGACAGCAGCCGGGCGTGCGCGCGCCGCTTGTCGAACATCACCCCGATCTCCTCGACGTCACCGAGGATCCGGGCGCCGGACGCCGCGGCCGACGACGCCAGGCGGCGCAGAGCGGCCGAGAACGTCCGGTGCCAGCGGGCCCCGCCGCCCACCCGGGCGGGCTCGCCCGGGCCGCGCAGCAGCGCGTCGGCCGCGGGGTCCTCACCCGGCGAGTCGATGCGGACCAGGTCGCCTTCCTCGAAGGCGAGCGGGGCGCCGCTCAGCACGTCCGTCCAGGGGACGAGCCGCGGCGCGGGCAGCCCGGCCGACCGGCACGCCCGCGCGAACAGCACGGGACGCCGGTCGCCGGGCGTCCCGACCACCGCGAACGTCATTCCGACACCGCGACGTAGAGGGCGCTCGCGGCCCATTCGTCACCGACCCATCCCGCCTTGCCCACCGCGTCGCGCAGGTCGAGCTCGACTCCCGGCAGGGCGGCCTTCAGCCGCTCCACCATCGGCTCGCTCAGGAAGGCATGGTGGAGATCCAGCCTCCGCAGGTGGGTGAGGGGCTGCCCGGCCAGCAGCGCCTCGGCGCCCCGGTCGCTGAGCATCCCCATCGCCAGGCTGAGCGACTCCAGCCGCGGGACGACCGGTGCGCTCGCGAGGGCCTCCGCCAGCTCGTCCTGGAACGGGCCGTTCTCCAGGCCGAGGTGCTTCAGCGAGGGGAACCGCTCACCGGTCAGGACGGGCGCGTAGTCGCCTGCCTCCGACGACCCGGCGTACCACTCGGACCCGATCCACAGGTCCAGGTGCTCCAGGGCGGGCAGGTCGCCGGCCATCACCGTCCGGGCGACCTCGGCCGGCAGCCCGCCCGACTCGATCCGCAGCACCGTGAGCCGCTCGCTGCGGATCGGCTCGAACCGCAGGTCCGAGGCACCGCGGATCTCGAAGTGCTCCAGGTCCGGGTACGCCTCGAACAGCGGCGAGATGTCACCGTTCTTGATCCAGGAGATGTGCAGGTCCCAGTCGAGGATGTCGCCGAGGAACAGCGCCCGCAGGTTCGGCAGGCGCTCGGCGTTGTCCACCAGCCAGCCCACCGGGGAGAACTCCTCGGGGTCGAACCCCCAGAAGCCGATGACGAGGTGGGTGACCCGCGCGGTGTCGACCTTCTCCAGGAAGAGGTCGAGGTTCTCCGGGACCTCCGCGCCCCACACGCCGTTGTCGGCGACGTGGTGGTAGACGCCCCAGGCGACGTCCTCGGGCGCGGGCAGCGGGCCGTCCGGCTCGCCGTCGAAGGTGTGCACGGGCAGTCCCGCGAAGGTGGACAGGCGCTCCTGGATCATTCGGAGACCGCGATGTAGTGCCAGTCGCCGTCCGGCTTCTCCTGCTCGTCCAGGTCGACCTCGACGCCCGGCAGCGCCGCCCGCACCCGCTCGACCATCGCGTCGGACAGGAAGTGGTGGTGCAGGTCGAGCTTGCGCAGGTGGGTGAGCGGCTGGCCGGACAGCAGCGCCTCGGCGCCCTGGTCGGTCAGGATGCCCATCGCCAGGCTCAGCGACTCCAGCCGCGCCACGACGGGCGCGCCCGCGACGGCCGCCGCGATCTCGTCCTGGATCTCGCTGTCCTCCAGGCCGAGGTGGCGCAGCGCGGGCAGCCGCTCGCCGCTCAGGAACGGCGCCAGGTCGGCGACGGTCGTGTCGCCGCCGTAGTTCTCCTCGCCGAGCCACAGGTCGAGGTGCTCCAGGTTCGGCAGCTCGCTCGCCCCGACGGCCCGCACGACCGAGGCCGGCAGCCCTCCCGACTCGAACCGCAGCACCTTCAGCCGCTCGCTGCTCACCGGTTCGAGGACGAGCCCCTGCGCGCCGCGCACCTCGAACCGCTCCAGGCCGGGGAACGCGGCGAACAGGGGCGTGATGTCGGAGTGCTCGATCCAGGAGATCTCCGCTTCCTCACCGGTGATGTCCCCGAGGAACAGGGCCCGCAGCCTCGGGAAGGACGCGGCCGCCTCGGTCAGGAGCGCGACCGGGTCGGCGGCGCCGTCGTCGTAGGACGCGCCCCAGTAGCCGATGATCAGCGCGGTGATCTCGGTGGTGTCGACGGTCTTCAGGAACCGGGCGAAGACGTCACCGAACGCCTCCTCGTCGAAGGACGTGCCGACGAACCAGGCGGCCTCGCCGGCGGGCGGGAGGTCCGCTCCGGTGACGGGATCGGCGCCGCGCCCGTCGTCGTCCTCCTCCTCGGCGCCGGTGTCCTCGTTGAACGTGGCCACCGGCAGGCCGACATACTCCTCAAGGTGCTCGTATACGCCCATGGTTCCCTTTCGCGAGATCGTCGGCACATGTCCTATCAGGGCGGGCGGACATCCGGCGTCGCTTTCCGCGCGAAGGGGGTCACCGGGCTCAGGTCGCGATCAGAACCGACCCCTTGTACTTGTCCTCGACGAACTTCTTGACCTCCGGCCCCTGCAGCAGCTGGACGAGCTTCTTCACGCGGGGGTCGTCCTTGTTCTCCGGCAGCGTGACGATGCCGTTGGCGTACGGGTTGCCCTCGGCCTTCTCCGCGACGAGCGCGTCCTTGTTCGGCGCCAGTCCGGCCTCGATGGCGTAGTTGCCGTTGATCACCGACAGGTCGACGTCCTCCAGCGAGCGGGGCAGCTGCGCGGCCTTCAGCGGCTTGAACTTCAGGCCCTTGGGGTTGCTCGCGATGTCCCGCTCGGTCGCACTCGCGGGCGCGTTCGGCTTGAGTGTGAGCAGGCCGTTGTCGGCGAGCAGCTTCAGCGAGCGCCCCTCGTTGGCCGGGTCGTTGGGGACGGCCACGGTCGCGCCCTGTGGAACGGACTGCAGGTCCTTCACCTTCTTGGAGTACACGCCGAGCGGTTCCAGGTGGACGGGCGCGACGAACGCCAGCTTCGTCCCGGACTTCTTCTCGAACTCCTCCATGAACGGTACGTGCTGGAAGTAGTTGGCGGTGACCTGCTTCTCCTTCAGCGCCGTGTTCGGCTGCTGGTAGTCGTTGAAGGTCACGATGTCGAGCTCAAGGCCGGCCTTGCCGGCGAGGTCGTTCTTGACGTAGGTGAGGATGTCGCCGTGCGGGACGGGGTTGACCGCGACCTTCAGCGGCGCGTCCGGGTCGTCCGACGCCGACGACGATCCGCAGGCGGTCAGGCCCGCGAGGAGCACGGCGGAGGCCAGCGCGGTGGTGATCTTGCGGAGCACGAGGGGTGCCTTTCTGTGCGTTACCTGTGAGTGAGACGGCGGGCGACGATGTCCCCCGCGGCCTGGATGAGCAGGACCAGGACGATCAGCAGCGCCACGGTGGCGACCATGACCTTGGTCTCGAAGCGCTCGTAGCCGTAGACGACGGCGAGGTTGCCGAGCCCGCCGCCGCCGACCGTCCCGGCCATGGCCGTGTAGCCGATCAGCGCGATGACGGTGACGGTCAGGCCGGACACCAGGCCGGGCCGCGCCTCGCGCAGCATGACCTTGCCGACGATCTCCCGGCGGGTGGCGCCCATCGCGTCCGCCGCGGCGAGCACGCCCGGGTCGACCTCGCGCAGCGCGATCTCGACGAGCCGGGCGTAGAAGGGGATGGCCCCCACGGTCAGCGGGACGATCGCGGCGGCGTTGCCGATGCTGGTGCCGACGACGATCCGGGTGAACGGGATGATCGCCACCATCAGGATCAGGAACGGCAGCGAGCGGCCGACGTTGACGACCACGCCGAGCACGGCGTTGAGCGGCGGCGCGGGCAGCAGCCCGCCGCGCTCGGTCACCACCAGCAGCACGCCGAGCAGCAGCCCGAACGCGGCGGTGAGCAGCGTCGCGACGCCGGTCATGTAGAGGGTGTCCACGGTCGCCGGCCACAGCAGCGGCATGACCTCGTCCCAGCTCATCGGGGGTCCTCCTGTGCGGGGTTCTTCAGCTCCACGGCCAGTCCGGACTCGCGCAGGAACGCGAGCTGCGCGGCGTTGAGCGACGGGTCGCCGGGCAGTTCGAGCTGGAGCCTGCCGACGCGCTCGCCGCCGACGGTCTCCACGGCGCCGCCGAGGATGTTGACGTCGACCGAGTACTTGCGGGCCAGCGCCGACACGAACGGCTCCCCGGTCGCCTCGCCGGTGAACGTGACCTCGATGACGGTCGTGCCGTCGCGGGGCTCGGCCGGCGGCAGCGGGAACAGGCCGCGGGCGAGTTCGGAGCCGGGCCGGGCGAGCAGCTCCCGGACCGGCCCCGACTCGGTGAGCCGGCCGTCCCGCATGACCGCGGCCGAGTCGCAGATGCGCTTGACCACGTCCATCTCGTGGGTGATCAGCAGGACGGTGAGGCCGAGGCGCCGGTTGAGGTCGCGCAGAAGCTCCAGGATCGACGCGGTCGTCTCCGGGTCGAGCGCGGACGTCGCCTCGTCCGACAGCAGCACCTTCGGCCGTCCGGCGAGGGCGCGGGCGATGCCGACGCGCTGCTTCTGCCCGCCGGAGATCTGCGCCGGGTAGGCCCCGGCGTGCTCGGCCAGCCCCACGAGGTCGAGCAGCTCGGCGACGCGTCCGGCCCGCTCCGCGCGCGGGACGCCCATGACCTCCAGCGGGAACGCGACGTTCCCGGCGACCGTCCGGCTGCCGAGCAGGCCGAAGTGCTGGTGGATCATGCCGATGCCCTGGCGCGCCCTGCGCAGCTCCCCGCCGCGCAGCGCGAGCAGGTCCCGGCCGCCGACCACCACGCGGCCCTCGTCCGGACGCTCCAGCAGGTTGACGCAGCGCAGCAGGGTGCTCTTGCCGGCACCGCTGCGGCCGAGCACGCCGAAGACCTCGCCCTCGGCGACGGCCAGGTCGACGCCGTCGACGGCGGTCACCTCGCGGCCTCGGCCGCGGTAGACCTTACGAAGTTTCTCGATCTGAATCACAGGGAATCACCCATGCGGACGGGGGCCACCGGACGGGCGGCGCGGATCAGGACGTGGCCGGGCGGCGCGGGGCGCTCAGGAGAGACCGGGCGGGTACGGCGCGTGGCCCAGCAGGTGGTGTTCGATGCTCATGCGCGGCTCGGGTGTCGGGACGGGCTCGCTTCGGGGCGCGAGGCTCGGGCGGGGGCCCTCAGCGGTCACACATTCGCCGGCAACACGTACGCCGCGTGGCCCGCGGCATGGGCGGGCGGTGCTCGCGGCACAGGCGTACGGAAGGCATGTCAGCAGTTAACCGGCTCGACGCCACTGACCGCAAATCCATCGGGTGTGACACCGATCGCTCTCATCCCCGGGCGGCGATCGCCCTGCCCGCGCGGGCGCCCGGGCCGGCGAGCACGAGATCGTCCAGAGGGTGAAGCCCGGATGGCAAAGCCTTGACGGGAGTACCTCAGACGGGTGAAACCAGACGAGCCGGACCTCTAGAGTGAGGGGCACGTGGGGGCCCTCTTGCGGGAGGGCCCTTTGCCCTGCCTGCATGATCAGAGGTCCCCCAGATGAACGACCACGAGGTGCACGAGGAGTGCATGCGGCTCCTCAGGGACGGCCTCCCCGTCCCCGCTCCCGCCACCTTCGAGGAGGGCCGGGACTTCCTTCCGCTCGGGCTCGACATGGACGGCGACGTCGCCGTCGTCACGTTCCTGCACCAGTGGGGGGACGCCGCTTCCGCGTTCATCGAGGGCTGGACGTTCCACCGTCGCGACGGCGAGTGGCGCGAACTGGGCGGTGCAGGCGGGTCGGCCCCCGCCGAGCCGCTGGCCCGGCGCTCGTCCGGCGAGATGGGGCGCCACCTGCTCAAGTACGGCTCGGGCCGGACGGTCCGCAACTCCAACCGGCTGCTGCCGTGGGGCGCCAAGTGGGTGAACGAGGCGCGACTGCGGGCCTCGGCGGAGGTCGTGCGGGTCCGGGTGGGCAAGCGGATCCTGGACGTCCCCGAGCACGGGCACGTCGTGGTGGTGTGGGGCGCCCGCCGCGGCCCGGTCGTCGAGGCGCTGGCCGCCGACGGGTCCGTCCTGGACGCCCTCGACCTCGACCGCCCGTTCGTCTCGGCGCGCCCCAAGGCCGATATTTGACCGTTCGTTCTGGAACGGTCTAAGGTCCGTGCCATGGCACGGACGAAGGAGTTCGACCCGGACGCGGTCCTGCAGCGTGCCCTGGAGCTGTTCTGGGAGCGCGGGTACGAGGCGACGTCCATGGCCGACCTCGTCGCCCACCTCGGCGTCGCCCGCGCCAGCCTGTACGCGACGTTCGGCGGCAAGCGCGAGCTGTACCTGAAGGCCCTCGAACGCTACGTCCAGCTCACGGACCCGCAGATCGCCGAGGCGCTGTCGCGCCCCGGCCCCGTGCTGCCGGCGGTGCGGGAACTGATCGAGCGCTTCGCCGAGGAGTCCGGGCGCGACCGTCCGCGGCGCGGCTGCCTCGTCGTGAACACGGCCGTCGAGCTGGCCGCGCACGACGCCGACGCCGCGCGGCTCGTCGAGGCGAGCTGGAGCTTTCTGGAGGCATCGCTCACCTCGGCCCTGACCCGTGCGCGGGCCCAGGGGGAGCTGCCTCCCGGCAAGGACCCGCGGGCGCTGGCCCGCCTGCTGCTCGTCCTCTTCCAGGGCATGCGCGTCCTGGGGCGCGCACCGGCCGACGACGGCCGGCTCCGGGGCGCGACCCGCGAGGCCATCGCCCTCTTCGACTGACCGTCCACCGCCCCGCCGTTCGGCGGGGCTTCTTCCGGCCCTTATTCAAGACCGATCGATCTAGTATTTGGAGTCCACCATGCGATTCAGTGACGCGGTCGTCCTCATCACCGGCGGCGCGGGCGGCATCGGCCGCGCCACAGCCCGGGCGTTCACCCGCGAGGGCGCCACGGTCGTCCTCGCCGGGCGCGACGCGACCACCCTGGCCGAGGCCGTCAAGGAGATCGGGCCCGGCCACGCCGACCACGTCGTCGCGGACGTGACCGACCCCGCCTCCGCCGCCCGGATGGTCGAGACGGTCGCCGCGCGCCACGGCGCCCTGCACGTCGCGGTCAACAACGCCGGGATCCTCGCCGGCGCCGGTCCCGTCGCCGACATCGACACCGCCGCCTGGGACGCCGTCCTCGCGACCAACCTGACCGGCACGTTCCTCTCGCTGAAGCACGAGGTCGCCTACATGCGGGCCCACGGCGGCGGGGCGATCGTCAACGTCTCGTCCAACATCGGGCCGCACGGGCGCCGCCCCGGGCTGGCGGCGTACGCGGCCTCCAAGGCGGGCGTCAGCGTCCTGACGCGCACGGCCGCCCTCGACCACATCGCCGACGGTGTCCGCATCAACGCCGTCAGCCCGGGGGCCAGCGACACCCCGATGTCGCTCCGGCCCGGGGAGACCCCGGCCGGCCGGGCGGAGCGGATGCGCGCGTCGGCCCCGTCCGGCCGCGTGGCGGACACCTCGGAGGTGGCGGAGACGATCCTGTGGCTGGCGTCGGACGCCGCGTCCCACGTCGTCGGGCACGACCTCGTCGTCGACGGAGGCGTCACCGCCTGACACGCTTCCGCAGCGGTTCTTCGGGCAAACTCACGGCATGGCCCTCACACCCGACTACGACTCAGACCCGGAGCGCTTCCGCCTGGCCAGCAGGGTCACCGGGAAGTACCTGATCGGGGCGCGGAGCCTGCACGACCACATCGCCTCGAAGCTGCTGCACTCGGGCGCGTCCCGCGTCCTGGACATCGGCTGCGGGGAGGGCGCCCTCGCCGGCGCGCTCCCCGACCCGCCGCCGTTCACGTTCGTGGGGCTGGACGCGTCCGGCGTCCTGCTGCGCGCCCACCCGCCCCCGCGCGTCCAGGCGGACGCGCTGCGCCTGCCGTTCCGGGACGGCGCGTTCGACGCCGCCGTGGCCGTCAACATGCTCTACCACCTGGACGACCCGCGCGGCGCGCTCCGCGAGGCCCGCCGCGTCCTCGCCCCGGGCGGGCTGCTGCTGGTCACCGCGATCTGCCGCACCGACAGCCCCGAACTGGCCCCCGTCTGGCGTCCCGAGCCGACCCCCTTCGACGCCGAGGACGCCCCGGCCCGCGTCTGCGAGGTCTTCGGCGAGGTCGAGGTGGAGCGCTGGGACGCCCCGCTGCTCACCCTCCCCGACCCGGCGGCCGTCCGCGACTACCTGATAGCCCGCCACGTCCCCCGCCCCCAGGCCGCCGAGGCCGCCACCCAGCTCAACACCCCTCTCCCCGTAACCAAACGAGGCTCCCTCGTCCTAGCCCGCCGCTGAAAGCCCGGCCATCACCGCAACCACGCGTCGACCGGGCCACCGCGATCGCGTCCGAAGGCAGGGGCGAGCGAAGCGAGACCCTGATCGCGCAGCGAGCCGCCAGGCGAGCCGGAGCGATGCCAGCGATCGCCCGCGTTTCTCGACGATGGAGGGCGCCCAGCGCCCGAAGGAGGAGAGAAATGCCAATAACTAGAGCCATCCGAGATCTCGGGCGGTCCGGGCGGCGGTGTGGCGGTTGTCGGTGCCGAGTTTGGTGACGGCGGACGACAGGTAGTTGCGGACGGTGCCCTCGGAGAGGCCGAGGGTGCGCGCGATGCGGGAGACGGGGGCGCCGTCGGCGGCGGCGCGGAGGGTGTCGAGTTCGCGCGGGGTGAGGGGGCATTCCTCGGCGGCGAGGGCGTCGGCGGCCAGCTGGGGGTCGATGTAGCGGGCGCCCGCGGCGACCTGCCGGATGACCTCGGCGAGGCGGCGGCCGGGGGCGTCCTTACCGAGGAAACCGCGAACGCCGGCGGCCATGGCGCGGCGCAGGTTGCCGGGGCGGCCGTGCGCGGTGACGATCACCAGGCGGCAGCCGGGCAGGTCGCGGGCGAGGCGCTCGGCGGCGGCGAGGCCGTCGAGGCCGGGCATGTCGATGTCGAGGACGGCGACGTCGGGCTTGAGGCCGAGGGCGCGTTCGACGGCCTCGTCACCGCGGCCGACGTCGGCAACGACCTCGATGCCGTCCTCGGTCTCCAGCAGCAGGACGAGCGCCTCCCTGATGAGCAGGTGGTCGTCGGCCAGCAGCACGCGGATCATGCGTCTCCCTCCGCGGGGACGGCGGCGGTCACCCGGAACGTCCCGTCGCCCGCGGGACCGGCCGCGAACTCGCCGCCGGCGGCGGCGAGGCGTTCGCCGAGGCCGGCCAGGCCGGTGCCGCCGGCGGACGCGCGGCGCGCGGCGCCGTCGTTGACGATCTCCAGCCGGACGCCGTCCCGGCCGGTGCGGACGCTGATCTCGCACCAGGTGGCGCTGGAGTGCCGCAGGACGTTGGTGGCCGCCTCGCGGGCGACCCAGCCGAGCGGCTCGTGGACGTGGGCGGGCAGCGACGGCGACACCTCGGGGCGCTCGCAGCGGATGCCGGCGGCGCGCAGGACGGCGGACATGCCGTCCAGCTCGGTGCGCAGGGACGTGGTGCGGTAGCCGCGGACGACCTCCCGGACGTCGCGGACGGCGTCCCGGGCCATGGTCTGGATCTCGGTCAGCTCCTTGCGGACGCGCCCGTCGTCGCGTTCCACGAACCGCTCGGCGACCTCGGCGCGCAGCGCGACGGCCTGGAGGCTGTGGCCGAGGACGTCGTGCAGGTCGCGGGCGAAGCGGAGCCGTTCCTCCCCCACCGCGGAGCGGGCCAGCTCGGCGCGCGCCTCGCGGAGTTCCTGGACGACGTGGAACAGCCAGACGGTGACGTATCCGGAGAAGGCGGCGAGGGGCACGCCCGTCACCTCGTACAGCACGGCGAGGGGCGGAAGGCCCAGGAACGCCCCGTAGAGGGGCGTCAGGACGGTCGCCGCGGCCGTGACGGCGACCGCCTCGCGCAGCGGGAGGACGACGGCGATCAGCCCGGCGGGGACGAGGAGCGCGTTGCCCCAGCCCTGGCCGGTGCCGAGCAGCGGCGGCAGCGCCCAGCAGATCGCGCCGATCGCGGCGAGGCCGAGCCGGTGCGCGGGGGCGGTGCGGCGCATCAGGTTCTGCCACAGGAGCCGGGCGTAGAGGACGAACGCGGCGCCGGTCCCGGTGACGGCGATGATCAGGAGTCCCGGGTCGCGCCGGTGCGCGATCTCGTACCAGAGCGCGGGCAGCAGGAGTCCGGCCAGCGTGAACGCCGTCATCCCCACGATGATCGCGGCGATGGCGGTGAGGCGCGGGATCCGGGGCTGCACGCGCCCAGCGTATGCGGCGGGCACGGCGGTCGCGCGGCGTCCGGCCGGCGGTCAGGCGGCCCGGAGGCGGGCGGCGTCCCGGCCGGTCACCAGGCATCCCTCGTCCAGGACCCCGACCCGGTCGGCGCGGCACGCCTCGTCGGGATCACGGGTCGCGACCACCGCGGTGACGCCCTCCGCGGCCAGCGTCAGCAGGACGGCCCACACCTCGCGCGCCGCGGCGGCGTCGAGGCCGGCGGTGGGTTCGTCGAGGAACAGCACGTCCGACCGTCCGATCAGGGCGAGCGCCAGGTCGAGCAGGCGTCGCCGCCCCGCGGTCAGGCGTTCGAAGGGAACGTCGGCGACGTGCGTGAGGCGCGCCAGCCGGAGGGCCTCGTCGCGGGTGAGCGGGTCGAGCGTCCAGCGCCGCCAGGTGCCGACGACCTCGGCGACGGTCAGCCCGGGGAACAGGCCGCCGTCGTGCCAGACGGCCCCGGCGCGGGCGGCGTCGCGGTCGGTGTAGGGGTCGGCGCCGCGGAGGCGCACGGTTCCGCCGGTCGGACGCCGGAGTCCCGCGAGCATCTCCAGAAGCGTCGTCTTGCCTGAGCCGTAGCGGCCCAGCAGCGCGTAGACCTCCCCCTGCGCCACCGTGAAGGAGACGCTGCGCACGGCCTCGTTCAGGTCCAGGTCGCGTACCTCGATCACGGGTGCCTTCATGGTGTCCATGCTGTCCGGTGGCCGTGCGGACGTGCAGTCACAGGCGTCAGAAGGCGATCGTGAGGAACGCAGGGGCGGCCACTGACAAATGTCATGGTTCGGCTATCGCCCACCCGGTGGGCGGGATGGCGGCGCCGTCCTTGGTGAAGGAGGCTCCGCCGGCGATGCACGTCCAGTCGGCGCCGGGCAGATCGGCTTCCGCGGGTTCGTCGCCGAGATTGAGGACGACCGCGAGCCGCTCCGCGTCGTGACCCACGGTGTAGGAGAGGGTCGTGTTGCTCAAGGTGACCATCGTGGTCCGGGCGCGGACGAGCCACGGGTGGCGGCGCCTCAAACCGATCAGCTCCTGGTGGAGGCGGTGGTGCGGGCCGCCATGGCCAGGGGTGTTCTCGGGACGGTCGGGAAAGGCCGGCCGTATCGCGTCGTCTCCGCCTTCGCGTTCTTCCTTGATGCCCTCGAAGGCGAACTCGTCCCCGGCGTAGATGGACGGTACGCCTCCCACGGTCAGCAGGATCACGAGCGCGTGGGGCAGGTGACGTTCGGACACGCGGCTGGCGATGCGGGTCACGTCGTGGTTACCCACGAATGTCTGCGGGACGAACGAGTCCAGCATCCCGTTGTGGCGGTCGAGCGCGTGGGCCAGTTCGAAGAAGTTGCCGTCGTTCAGGGAGCTCCAGATGGCCTTCCACAGCTCGTACTGGGTGACCGAGTCGACTCCGGTCCGGTCGACGAAGCTCACGTAGTCGCCGTGGATGACCTCGCCGAGCAGCCACGCTTCGGGGAAGCTCACGCGGACGCGGTCCGTGACCGTCCGCCAGAAGTCCGGCGGGACGGCGTAGGCGGCGTCGAGGCGCCAGCCGTCTATGCCGCGCTCCAGCCAGTGGGTCATGACACCGGTGACGTAGTCGGCGACCTCGGGTTCCCCATGGTTGAGCGTGACGAGACGGTCGTGGCCTTCGAACGTGCGCAGGTCCGCGTGGAACCACTTCCTGTACGGGGACGCCTCGCCTTGGGCCGCGACATCGGCGAAAGGCCCGAAACCGCGTCCGACATGGTTGAAGACGCCGTCGAGCAGGATCCGGACACCTCGCTGGGACGCCGCGTCAATGAGCCTTCGCAGGTCGTCCTCGGTGCCGAGCCGCGGATCGACACGATAGTGGTCGACGGTGTCGTAGCCGTGCGTCTCGGACGCGAACACCGGCCCGAGCGCGAGCCCGTTGCAGCCGAGCCCGACGAGGTGGTCGAGCCAGCCTTCGAGCCGTGCCAGCCGCGGCCGCGGGGAGGCACCGCCCGGTAGGGCCTCGCGTTCGGCGCCGGTGAACCCGAGCGGGTAGACGTGCCACCAGATGGCGTGATCAGGCCAGCGCATGCGCGTCTCCTTACCTGCATCGCGGGCGCGTAAGTTCAGGCGCGCACGAGAATGTCCGGGTTCAGCTCGTCCGGACGCCTCACGCCGGACAGGGCCATGGTCAGCTCCAGCTCGGCCTGGAGGCAGCGCAGGACGTGCTGGACGCCCGCCTGGCCGCCCAGCGCCAGCCCGTACGCGTACGGGCGCGCGACCAGAACGGCCTTGGCGCCCAGCGCGAGGGCCTTGGCGATGTCCGATCCCGTCCGGATCCCGCTGTCGAACAGGACGGTCGCCTGGTCGCGGACGGCGTCGACCACGCCGGGCAGGGCGTCGAGCGAACCGACCGCCCCGTCCACCTGCCGCCCGCCGTGGTTGGAGACGATGACGCCGTCCATTCCGGCGTCCACCGCCTGGCGGGCGTCGTCGGGGTGCTGGATGCCCTTGAGGGCGATCGGGCCGTCCCAGTGCTCCCGCAGGAAGATCAGGTCGTCCCAGGTCAGGCCGGGGTTCCCGAAGTTGGCGACCCAGTGCAGGAGAGCCGTGTCCCGGTTGGCGTCGGTGACGGGCCCGCCGACGGCCTTCTGGAAGACCGGGTCGCTGAAGTAGTTCGCGACGCCGATCCCCTTCAGGAACGGCAGGTAGGCCTGGTCCAGGTCGCGCGGGCGCCACGCCAGGGTGACCGTGTCGAGCGTGACGACGAGGGCCGTGTACCCGGCCGCCTTGGCCCGCTCCAGGAAGCTGATGGCGAGCTCCCGGTCCTTCGGCCAGTACAGCTGGTACCAGCGCGACCCGTCGCCGTTCGCCTCCGCCACGTCCTCGATGTTGTACGAGGCCGCCGTGCTCAGCACCATGGTCAGCCCCTCGGCGGCGGCCGCCCGCGCGACGGCCGGCTCGCCGTCCGGATGGAGGATGGACTGCACGCCGATGGGGCCGAGCAGGACCGGGGACGGCATCGCTGTCCCGAGCACGGTCACCGACAGGTCCCGCTCGGCGACGTCCCGCAGCATCCGCGGGACGATCCGCCACCGGTCGAACGCGGCCCGGTTCGCCCGCGCGGTCGCCTCGCTCCCCGCCGCCCCCGCCACGTAGCCGAACGCCTGCGCCGAGAGGGACCGCTCCGCGAGGCCCTCCAGCTTCGTCAGGTCCGTGGGCAGCGCGGGCCGGACGTCCCCGAGTCCCTGCAGATAGATCGAGTTCTGGAAGTCGGCCAGACCGCTCAAGAGAAACCTCCACCAGGGGAAACCGAAACCGTCGGTGCTCAATCTGCCAGGTCCGCGCAGGTGACGAAACGGGATCGATCCGCCGGGCGGGGCGGAACACCGGTGGGGCGGGGCCCAAGATGTCCCCGGGACCGGCCACAATGTGGGGCATGGCACGACGCGGATCCCAAGCCCCTCCACCGCCGCCGGACTTCGAAGAGAACATCGTCGACGTCGATGTCTCCGACGAGATGCGCGGCAGCTTCCTCGAGTACGCCTACTCGGTGATCTACCAGCGGGCGCTGCCCGACGCACGCGACGGGATGAAGCCCGTCCAGCGCCGCATCCTGTACTCGATGAACGAGATGGGGCTGCGCCCCGACCGCGGGCACGTCAAGTGCGCCCGCGTCGTCGGCGAGGTCATGGGCAAGCTGCACCCGCACGGCGACAGCGCCATCTACGACGCGACGGTGCGGATGGCGCAGCCCTGGGCGATGCGGATGCCGCTCGTGGACGGGCACGGCAACTTCGGCTCGCTCGGCGGCGACGACCTGCCCGCCGCCATGCGGTACACCGAGGCCCGGATGTCCCGCGAAGCGATGCTGATGGTCCAGTCCATCGACGAGGACACGGTCGACTTCCGCCCGAACTACGACGGGCAGGAGCAGGAGCCGGAGGTGCTGCCCGCCGCGTTCCCGAACCTGCTGGTCAACGGCGCGTCCGGGATCGCGGTCGGGATGGCCACCAACATGGCGCCGCACAACCTCGGCGAGGTCATCGCCGCGGCCCGGCACCTGATCGACAACCCCGAGGCCGGCCTGGACGACCTCATGCGCTTCGTCCCCGGCCCCGACCTGCCCACCGGCGGCAAGATCGTCGGCCTGGACGGCATCCGCGACGCCTACGCGAACGGCCGGGGCACGTTCCGCACCCGCGCCACCGTCACCATCGAGAACGTCACACCCCGCCGCAAGGGCATCATCGTCAGCGAGCTGCCGTACGCGGTCGGGCCCGAGCGCGTCAAGGCGAAGATCAAGGAACTGGTCAACGCCAAGAAGATCCAGGGCATCTCCGACCTGAAGGACCTCACCGACCGCAACGTCGGCCTCCGCCTGGTCATCGAGATCAAGAACGGCTTCAACCCCGAGGCGGTGCTGGCCGACCTCTACCGGCTCACGCCGATGGAGGAGACGTTCGGCATCAACAACGTCGCCCTGGTCGACGGCCAGCCCCGCACCCTCGGCCTGCGCGACATGCTCCAGGTCTACGTCGACCACCGCATCGAGGTCGTGCGGCGGCGCTCGATGTTCCGGCGCAAGAAGCGCGAGGACCGCCTCCACCTGGTGGACGGCCTGCTCGTCGCCCTGCTCAACATCGACGAGGTCATCCAGGTCATCCGGCAGAGCGACGACGCCGCCCAGGCCAAGCAGCGCCTCATGCAGATCTTCGAGCTGTCGGAGGTCCAGGCGCAGTACATCCTGGACACCCCGCTCCGCCGGCTGACCCGCTACGACCGCCTGGAGCTGGAGAAGGAGAAGGAGCAGCTCGCCAAGGAGATCGCCAAGCTGACCGCGATCCTGGAGTCGGAGCGCAAGCTCCGCGGGGTCGTCTCGAGGGAGCTGGGCGACGTCGCCAAGGAGTTCTCCACCCCGCGCCGGACGATCCTCCTCGAATCCTCGGGCCACACCGCCGCCGCGGCGGTCCCCCTGGAGGTCGCGGACGACCCGTGCACGGTGCTGCTGTCGTCCACCGGGCTCATGGCCCGCACCCACGACGCCGGCCCGCTGCCCGACAGCGGCCCCCGCGCGGCGCACGACGTGCTGACGTCCGTCGTCCCGTCCACGGCGCGCGGCCAGGTCGGCGCGGTGACGTCGCTGGGCCGGATGATCCGCATCGACGTCCTCGACCTGCCGACGCTGCCGCCCTCGGCCACGCCCCCGTCCCTGGCGGGCGGGGCGCCGGTCACCGAGTACGTCGACCTCGAACCGGACGAGACGGTCGTCGGGATCGCCGCGGTCGGCGAGGAGGGCGGCGGGCTGGCGCTCGGCACCGCGCAGGGCGTGGTGAAACGCGTCGCCCCCGAGTTCCCCGCCAACCGCGACGAGTTCGAGGTGATCGGCCTCAAGGAGGGCGACCGCGTCGTCGGCGCCGTCCAGCTGCTCTCCGAGGAGCAGCACCTCGTGTTCATCACCACCGACGCCCAGCTGCTGCACTTCGCGGCGTCCCTCGTCCGGCCGCAGGGCCGGGCCGCCGGCGGCATGGCCGGCATCAAGCTGGGCGCGGGCGCGAGCGTGCTGTGGTTCGGCGCGCTCGACCCGTCCCGCGAGGCCCGCGTCATCACGGTCTCCGGCTCGTCCTCGGCCCTGCCCGGCACCCAGACCGGCGCGATCAAGCTGGCCGACTTCGCCGACTTCCCGTCCAAGGGCCGCGCCACCGGCGGCGTCCGCGCCCACCGCTTTCTCAAGGGCGAGGACGTGCTGCTCCAGGCCTGGGCGGCGCCGACGCCGCTGCGCGCCGCGGCCGCCAACGGCAAACCGGCGATGCTGAACGTCGCCATGGGCCGCCGGGACGGGTCCGGCGAGAAGCTGGACAAGCCCCTGACGGCCATCAGCGGCCCGATCGGCGCCGCGCCCCCGGACGAGGAGACCCCCGACGAGGAGACCCCCGACGAGGAGTGACGCGCAAGGCCCCGGGCGATCACCCCGGGGCCGCCTACCGCCGCTGGACCGGGCCTGTCACGCCGTCAGGATCGTGAGAGGGAACGCAGCAGCAGGTCGCGCGGCAGCGAGTGCGGCGCGGCACAGCACTCGGCGACCCAGTGCGTCTCCGTCGGGACGAGATAGGCGCTGACCATCTGCCGCGGCGGCGTCGTGCGCAGTCCTGAGAGGAGGGAGACGACGTCCTGGTACTCGGTTTCGTCCGGGAGGGCGCCGCTCGAATTGATCATGCTCCGGGAGCGTAGCGGCACCCACCGACACCGCAGGCGGACCAGGCTCGATCTCCTACGCCCCGGAACCGGCCGCCTTCATGGCCGCCGGCGACGTCGTCCTCCTGGAACGCCCGAGCCCCATCGTGCTCTGACCGGTGCTCGGGCGGTCGCCTCGGGTCAGTCGCTTTGGACGTCGTCTCTGAGCAGGAGGGTCAGCTCCGCGGCGACCGGGGCCTCGCCCGGCAGGTCGGGCTGGTAGAGCGCGATGCGGGCGTGCGTGCCGAGCTCCTCGCCGAAGACGTCGATCAGGAGGTCGGACGCGCCGTTCAGGACGGCCGGCGCCTCGGCGAAGCCGGGGGCGCTGTTGACGTAGCCCGCCAGGCGCACCACGCGGGCGACGCGGTCGAGGCTGCCCAGTTCGGCGCGGGCCATGGCGAGCAGGTTGATCGCCACCAGGCGCGCCGACGCCCGCCCCTCCTCGACGGTGAGGTCCCGGCCGAGCTTGCCCGTGATCGGCAGGTGGTCCCGCCCGTCCGCGTCCTTGCGCGTCCCGTAGGTGCCGGACACGAAGAAGAACCCGCCGGCCGGCACCCCGTACACGAACCGGCCGACCGGGTCCGGCGGCTTCACCCCGTCGAGCCCCAGCCGGACCAGGGCCTGCTCGGGCGACTCGTTGATCGTCATACCCACGATCTTGGCCCCCCGAGCGGGCGCGCGAAACCTCCATGCGGAGGATGGTTCGAGGCGGGTCAAGGTATCGGCCAGGACGTCACGGAGCCGCGTCCAGGGGAACGCGCGTTCGGCGCCGCCTTCCGAACCCGGCGCCGGCAGCCAGGACGGGTCCAGCAGGACGGTGACGCCCCACGCGCGGAGTTCGGCGACGCTGCGTGCGAAGACCGGGTGGCGGGCCAGGGCCGCGTTGGGCCAGGGCGCCGCGACGATGGGCAGGCCCAGGCCGACGGCCTCGTTGAGGAGGCCGAGAGCGAGCGTGTCGCTGGTCCCGTGGGCCCACTTGTTGACGGTGTTGAACGTGGCGGGCACGACCGCCATCGCGTCGGCGGGCGGCAGGACGTCGGGCTCCTCCGGCCGCTTGTAGTCGGACCGGACGGGATGGCCGGTGATCTCGGCGAGCCGGGCGGCGTCCAGGAATTTCAGGCCGGACGGGGTGGAGACGGCGCACACCGTCCAGCCGTCCGAGCGGAGCCCTTCGACGAACGCGGGGAGGTCCGCGGCCGGACGGCCGCCGCAGGCGATGACATAGAGCACGGGCACCTCCCCACCCTGCCACGGCCGGGAGGAGGTGCCGGTCAGGTCTTCTCGATGTCGTCCGGACCCAGTGGGCGTCCATCCGGACGATCTTGCCGTCGGCGCCGAAGGTCATGACGTCGATGGCGCGGATGCGCAGGCCGGTCACGTCGATGGTGAAGGCCATCGCGGCGCGGTCGCCGTGCGAGCCGCGGATGGGGCCGTCCAGGCTGAGCTTGGCGCCGCCGGCGATGGTGTTCGTGTAGAACTCCTCGATCGCGGCGCGGCGGTTGCTTACCTCTCCACGGGCGCCGGACGCGGGTCACGCCACCGTCGTCCGGCCCTTGCGGGGCTGCGGCGCCTGATGCCGCAGGCCGCGCTCGGCGCAGTCGGCCAGGGCTTCGAGGAGGTCGGCCGGGGTGCCCGAGGCGTCGTCGTAGTGCCAGAAGCGGATGAGGTTCTCGCCCTCGGCGCCCGGGTTGAAGCGGCCGAGGGCGAAGCATCCGGCGATGGCCATGCGGACGATGACGCGTTCGCTGTCGTCCAGCCGGCTCACGTAGGCGGCGGCGTCGATCAGGCCGATCGCGGCGCGGGCGTTGCGGCCGCCGTCGCAGGGGTCCGGGCGGTTGATCCGCCATTGCGCGTAGGGGCGCAGATACTCCGCGATCATGAGGGTTCTGAGCACGTCCTCATGCTGGAGCCGCGCGGGCGCGGGCGCCCGCACCTTGACCCGGTCCTTGCCGGACGCTGACCGATGATCAGCCGGTGAGGCCGTGCCGGAAGGCGTAGGTGACGGCCTGCGCGCGGTCGCGGAGATTCGCCTTGGCGAACAGGTTGTTGATGTGGGTCTTCACCGTCGCCTCGGAGATGAACAGGTCACCGGCGATCTCGGCGTTGGAGCGCCCCTGCGCGATCAGCGTGAGCACCTCCGCCTCGCGGCGGGTCAGGCCGTCCGGCAGCTCGCCGGGGGCGGCCCGGCGCGGGCTCTCGCCGGTGGCGACGGCCTCGACCAGGCGCCGCTGGACCGCCGGGTCGAGCTGGGACGCTCCCCCGCGGACGGCGGTGACCGCGCGGGCGATCTCGTCGGCGTCGGCGTCCTTGGTCAGGTAGCCCCGGGCCCCGGCGCGCAGCGCCGCGAAGATCGACTCGTCGTCGGCGTAGGTGGTGAGGACGACGATCCCGACGTCGGGGTGCGCCTCCTTGATGCGGCGGGTCGCCTCCACGCCGTCCACGCGCGGCATCCGCAGGTCCATGAGGACGACGTCGGGACGCAGCTCGTCCACCATGGCGATCGCCTGCTCCCCGTCGCCGCACGCGCCGGCCACCTCGATGCCGGGCAGCAGCTCCAGCAGGAGGACCAGGCCCTCGCGCACCACCGTCTGGTCGTCGACGACCAGGATCCTCGTCTTGTCGCTCACCGCTCCGTCTCCCGTCAGGCCGGCACCCGGAGGGACACGCGGAACCCCTTGCCCTCCGGTCCGGTGACCAGGGTGCCATCGATCAGCTCGGCGCGCTCCCGCATGCCCACCAGGCCGTAGCCGCCACCGCCGAGCTGCACCACGGCCTCCGTCCCGCCGCTGTCGGTCACTTCGAGCTCGACCTTGTCGGCGAGGTAGCGCAGGGTCACGCGTGCGCGCGCGCCGGGCGCGTGCTTGCGGACGTTGGTGAGCGCCTCCTGGGCGGTGCGGACGACCGCCAGCCCGGCCTGGGGCGTCAGCTCGCGCGGCTGCCCGGTCACCTCCACGTCGCAGGGACGGCCGGTGCTGGCATAGAACTCCTCGGCGAGCTCCGCGATGACCTCCTTCGGCTCCGGCACCTCGCCCCGGAGGGTCGCGAGGGCGCGCCGTGTCTCGTCCAAACCGCTGCGGGCGAGGTTGCGGGCGCGCTCCACCCGGTCCAGGGCCTGGACGCGGTCGCCGTCCCGCGCGAGCAGCAGCCTCGCCCCCTCCAGATGGACGATCTGCGCCGACAGAGAGTGGGCGAGGATGTCGTGGATCTCCCGTGCGAGATGGGACCGCTCGGCGAGTACCGCGTTGGCGGCCTCGGCCCGGCGGGCGGCCTCCTGCGCGGCGATGCCGTGGCGGCTCGCGACGGCCCCCAGCGTGAGCCCCATGAACGCCGACATGAGACCGAGATCGGCGCCACCGGACCGGAATGCCTCTCCCAGCACGCCGATCGAGGCGATGGTCACGCCGCTGACCGTGAGGCCCCAGGGCAGCGGCAGCCGCATCAGCAGCACCCAGAGGCCCGCCATGCAGAAGAAGAACCCGCCGCCGGCGTGGGGCGCGAGCGCGTACAGCGCCATCGCCGCCGCCATCGCCCCGAGCAGCAGCCCGATGCCGATCCTCCGCCAGCGGTCGCCGTCGCGCCGCACGACCCAGATGCCCGTCCCCAGCAGGGAGAACATGACGGCGGTGAGGACCGCGACGGCGAGCCCCACACCGTGCAGTGCCGGCGCGGGCTCCTCATGGATCAGGCCGCGGACGTAGGCGTAGACGCCCCACATCACCAGAACGCAGACGACGAGCGCGCGGGTCAGCCGCTCGATCATGTTCGCCTCGCACTTCACGGTACGACGCTAACCGAGGCGGGCCCGCCGAGGGCGACGAGCACGTGGTCCACCGTGTTCATGGCCACGACGGTAGGGCGCGCGCCCTCCGCGCGGATCGGCGCGCGGCTGTACTTCCGGTTCTCCACCGCAGGGTGGACACCGGACCCCGGCCGCGCACGGGAACCTCCGCGCTCAGGTGTCGATGCGCTCAGGTGTCGATGCGCTCAGCGTCCAGCTCGGTGGCGCCCGCGGTGATGAACGCCCGGCGCGGCGCGACCTCGCTGCCCATCAGCAGGTCGAACACCTTGCCCGCCTCCTCGGCGTCCTCGATGCGGACGCGCCGGAGGACCCGGTGCCGCGGGTCGAGGGTCGTCTCGGCCAGCTGGTCGGCGTCCATCTCGCCGAGGCCCTTGTAGCGCTGGATCGGCTCCTTCCAGCGCTGGCCCTTGCGCTCCAGCTCGACGAGCCGCTGCCGCAGCTCGGCGTCGGAGTAGGTGTAGATGTACTTGTCCTGGCCCTTCTTCGGCTTGATCAGCTCGATGCGGTGCAGCGGCGGGACGGCGGAGAAGATCCGCCCGGCCTCCAGCATGGGCCGCATGTACCGGTGGAAGAGCGTGAGGAGCAGCGTGCGGATGTGGGCGCCGTCGACGTCGGCGTCGGCGAGGATCACCACGCGCCCGTAGCGGGCGGCGTCGATGTCGAACGTCCGTCCCGAGCCGGCGCCGAGCACCTGGATGATCGCGGCGCACTCGGCGTTCTTCAGCATGTCGGCGACGGACGCCTTCTGCACGTTGAGGATCTTGCCGCGGATCGGCAGCAGCGCCTGGAACTCGGAGTTGCGGGCGAGCTTGGCGGTGCCGAGTGCCGAGTCGCCCTCGACGATGAACAGCTCGCTGCGGTCGTCGGCGGTGCGGCAGTCGACGAGCTTGGCCGGGAGGGCGGAGTTCTCCAGAGCGTTCTTGCGGCGCTGGTTGTCGCGCTGGGTGCGGGCGGCGATACGGGTCTTGGCCGCGCCGACGACCTTCTCCAGAACCGCCCTGAGCTGCTGCTTCTGGCCGCGCTGCGGGTTCTCGAAGATCGCCCGCAGCTCCCGCATCACGACCTGGGAGACGATGCGGGTCGCCGCGGAGGTGCCGAGGACCTCCTTGGTCTGGCCCTCGAACTGCGGCTCGGGCAGGCGGACCGTCACCACGGCGGTGAGGCCCTCCAGGACGTCCTCCTTGATGACGTCCTCGTCGCCGTTCTTCAGCAGCTTCGTCGCGCGGAGCTGCTCGTTCACGACCTTCAGGACCGCGCGGTCGAAGCCGCGCACGTGGGTGCCGCCCTTCGGGGTGGCGATCACGTTGACGAACGACTTGGTGATCGTGTCGTAGCCGTTGCCCCAGCGCAGCGCGATGTCGACCTCGAGGTCGCGCTCGACGTCGGTCGGCGTCAGGTGGCCCTGGTCGTCCAGGACCGGGACGGTCTCGGTGAAGTGGCCACGCCCCTGGAGCCGCAGCACGTCGACGATCGGGGTGTCCTTCGCGAGGTAGCCGCAGAACTCGCTGATGCCGCCGTCGAACCGGAACCTCTCGTCGACGACCTCCTCGCCGCGCTCGTCGCGGACGTCGATGGTGAGGCCGGGGATGAGGAACGCGGTCTGGCGCATCCGGTCGAGGACGAGGGACTGCTCGACCGTGGCGTCCTTCAGGAAGATCTGCAGGTCGGGCCAGAAGCGGACACGGGTACCGGTGACCTTCTTGGCGACCTTGCGGACCTGCCGCAGGCCCGACTTCTTCTTGAACCGGGCGTTGGGGCGCCCGTCGTCGGCGAACTCGCCGGGCAGCCCGCGCCGGAAGCTGATCGCGTGGGTGTGCCCGTCGCGGTCGACCTCCACGTCGAGCCGGGCGGAGAGCGCGTTGACCACGGACGCGCCGACGCCGTGCAGGCCGCCGGACGCGGTGTAGGACACCCCGCCGAACTTGCCGCCCGCGTGCAGCCGCGTCATGACCAGCTCGACGCCGGGCAGGCCCGTCTTGGGCTCCAGGTCGACCGGGATACCGCGGCCGTTGTCGCCTACCTCGAACGACCCGTCGGCGTGCAGGGTCACGCTGATGTGGGTGCAGTAACCGGCGAGCGCCTCGTCGACGCAGTTGTCGACGATCTCCCACAGGCAGTGTGCGAGGCCCCGGCTGTCGGTCGACCCGACGTACATGCCGGGTCGCTTCCGCACGGCCTCCAGCCCCTCCAGCACCGACAGGTGCCGGGCGGAGTAGCCGTGCGGGTCTTCGGTTGGCACTTCGGCGGTCGCGGCGGTCAACGTGCGTGTGCTCCTCGGGGGTAGGACGGTCGGCAGAAGGGTACCCCCGGCCGACGACAATCCACCGAAAGGCTCGCCGCCGCGGGCGTTCGGGCACGTCCGTGCGGCGGGCACGGACGGTTCGCCAGGGTACCCGGACTCCGACTTCTAGACCTGAACGTCCACCTTTAGGTGGGTGTGCGAGGAGCGGAATCCTCCTTACCGTCCTCTGCATGGCGCAAACGATCGAGGTCACGGGCCTCCGCAAGCGATACGGGGACGTCCGGGCCGTGGACGGGGTGACGTTCGCGGTCGAGGAGGGCGAGTTCTTCGGCATCCTCGGTCCGAACGGCGCGGGCAAGACGACGACGCTGGAGATCATCGAGGGCCTGCGGGAGCCCGACGAGGGAGAACTCGCGGTGCTCGGGCTGCCCCCGTGGCCCCGCAACCCGAAGCTGCTGCCCCGCATCGGCGTCCAGTTGCAGGCGTCGTCGTTCTTCGAGCGGCTGACCGCGCGGGAGCAGCTGCGGACGTTCGGCTCCCTGTACGGCGTCCCGGCCAAGAAGGCCGACGCGATGCTGGATCTGGTCGGCCTGGACGACAAGGCCGACGTCCGGGTGGAGAAGCTGTCGGGCGGTCAGGCGCAGCGCCTGTCCATCGCGTGCGCGCTCGTCCACGACCCGGAACTGGTGTTCCTGGACGAGCCCACCGCGGCGCTGGACCCGCAGGCACGCCGCAACCTTTGGGACGTGCTCCGCAGCATCAACACCGAAGGCCGCACCATCGTCCTGACCACGCACTACATGGACGAGGCGGAGAACCTCTGCGACCGCGTCGCCATCATGGACTCGGGAAAGATCCTCAAGCTCGGACCCCCGGCGGTGCTGGTGCGCGGCCTGGACGCGCCGGCCAGGATCAGCATCGCCAGCGGCCTCCTGCAGGTGGCGGACGCACGGCTGCTTCCGGGCGTGGACGGCGCGGACGACGACGGCGTCTCCCTGACCATCTCCACCCGCGACCCGTCCGCCGTGGTCGCGGCCATGGCCGCCAAGGACGCTCTGGACGGCGTCCAGATCCGCGGCGCCACCCTTGAGGACGTCTTCCTGGAGCTCACCGGACGGGAGTACAGGGCATGAGCACGTACGACAGCTTGAAAAGCCTCTCCAGGGCCATGTTCCTGGGCTTCTGGCGCGACCGGTCGGCGCTGTTCTTCACCGTGCTGTTCCCCCTGATGTTCCTGGTCATCTTCGGCGGGGTCTTCGGCAACCAGACGACGTCCAAGGTGAAGATCCTGGAGGTCGGCCAGTCGTCGATCATCGACCGGGCCGTGGCGGGGGGCTCCGGCGAGATGGGCAAGATCATGCAGGTGGAGAAGTCGTCCGACCGGGCCGACGCCCTGCGCACCGTCGAGAAGGGCGACGCGGACGCGGTCGTCGAGCAGCAGGGCGACCAGCTGATCGTCCACTACTCCGCGGCCGACCGGGTGAAGTCGGGGACGGTACGGGGGCTGATGAACTCGATCGTCCAGTCGGCGAACATCGCGGCCAGCGGCAAGCCGCCCGCCTACCGCGTGACCGACCGGCAGGTGGAGGACGACTCGCTGAAGGCCATCCAGTTCTTCACGCCGAGCCTTCTCGGCTGGGCACTGGCGTCGGCGGGCGTCTTCGGCGCCTCCCAGACGCTCGTGTCCTGGCGGACCAAGGGCATCCTGCGCCGGCTCCAGCTCTCCCCCGCGCCGATCCCCACCGTGTTCGCCGCGCGGGTCGCGGTCAGCCTCGTCATAGCCCTCGTGCAGTTCGCCCTGTTCGTGCTGGTGGCGCAGCTACCGGTGTTCGGGCTCCAGCTCAGCGGCGCCTGGTGGATGGCGATCCCGATGGTGCTCGCGGGCGTGCTCGCCTTCCTGTCGATCGGGATGCTGATCGGCGCGTGGGCCAAGACGCAGGAGACGGCCCAGGGGGTGACGCAGCTCGTCGTGCTCCCGATGGCGTTCCTCGGCGGCTCGTTCTTCCCGCTGGACGCGTCGCCGGGCTGGATGAGGGCCCTGTCGTACGTCTTCCCGCTGCGGTACCTGAACGAGGGCATGCTCAATGTGATGGGACGGGGCCTCGGGCCGGCCTCGGCGCTGCCCCAGATCGGCGTTCTTCTCGGCGTCGCCGTCGCCGGCGCGCTGATCGCCGTGCGCCTGTTCCGGTGGGACTCCGTCTAATGTGACCTCGGTCACTTATTGGGCCATTCTGCTGTGGGCGTACGAAGAACCAGGTTGGGAACGCCAGCGTCGGGTTAGATGTTGTCCTAAGTACCGACCCCGAGCATGAGGAAGGTGCCGTGACTGGAGCCCTTGCCCCAACCAAGCCGCTGACCGTCGCCGACCGATGCGACCGCTGCGGCGCCCAGGCCTACGTCCGTGCAGTCCTTGTAGGCGGCGGCGACCTTCTGTTCTGTGCCCACCACGGGCGCAAGTACGCAGAGGCTCTCCGCGCCAACGGGGCCGACATTCAGGACGAGACCGACCGGCTCACCGAAACCCAGGCGACCGCGACGGACGATGAGCGGTAGCCCTTGAAATAGCACGAGCCCCGGAACGGCGGCCACCGGACACGGTGGCCGCCGTTCACATTTCCACCCCTTCGTCACCCCGCAGAGCCAATGGGACACCACTCCTTAGTGTAATTACTCACTCACTTACCGTAGTGAAAATCGGGATTCAGGTGATGCGGATCACCGGAGCACCTGAAGCCTCACCCGTAAGTGACATTCTTCACGCGGTAGTGGTAGCCCCCGGCCGGCACGAAGCCCTCCGCCTCGTACAAGGCCCGGGCCGGGGCGTTCCGCTCGACCACGACCAGGTACGCCCGTTCGCATCCTTGCTCGCGTCCCCAGGCAAGGAGCGCTCGCAGGACGCGCCGCCCGAGGCCCCGCCTGCGCGCCTCCGGGGCCACGGCCATCGCGAAGACGCCGAGCCACTCTCCCTGGGGCACACCGCGCCCGACCGCCACGCCGTCCAGCGACGCATAGCCGGCCGGCACACCGGTGAGGATCTTCTCCGCCACCGGCCGCTGGTGGGCGTAGCGGCCGTCCACCGACCACCAGAGGTCGAGCCACTCCCTGGCCGGCTTCTCCACGATCTCAACGCCGGCGTGCCCGGAGGCATCCGGCACGTCCGCCACCATCGCGAGCGTCGGATCGACGATCTCGTAGCCCCGTGCCGCAAGGAACGCGTCGAGCCCGGACGGCCTTGCATGGGCGTCCATCGAGAACACGGTCGGCAGCCCCAGTCCGCTGTAGAAACGCTCCGCTCGCTCGACGGCGTGTTCCAGATCCCCTGGGTCGTCCAGGGGCAGGGCGGAGTTGGCGCGCTTGGTCACGCCCTCCGCATGGCGAAGCAGCCAGCCGCCAATATCCTGGCTGGAGGGCGCGGGCCACGCCTCGGCGACGAGCCGTCCGAATTCCATGGCACGCGCCATCACTCACCGCTTTCGAGGGGAATCGTGCACATCCTGCTGCCGCCGTCGGAGAAGAAGGCTACTGGTGGGGACGGTCCGCCCCTCGACCTGGCCTCCCTGAGCCTCCCCGGCCTCACACCCGTCCGTGAGCGCGTGCTCGCGGCCCTGGTCAAGGTGTGCCGGCGGAAGGACGCAGCGGACGTGCTCGGCCTCTCCCCCGGCCAGGCGGACGAGGCCCTCGCCCGTAACAGGGCGCTGCACGAGGCGCCCACGCTGCCGGCCGCCCGGCTCTACACGGGCGTTCTCTACGACAACCTCGATCTTCCCGCCTTGGACGCCGAGGCCGCCGCGGAGCAGATCATCGTCTTCTCAGGCCTGTGGGGCGCGCTGAGGCTCACCGACCGCGTCCCGCCCTACCGGCTGGCCATGGCGGTGTCCCTGCCGCCTGCGGGACGTCTGGGAGCGCTGTGGCGCCCTGTGATGCGCCAGGTGATGGACGAGGCCCTCGGAGACGGCGATCTGATCGTCGACATGCGGTCCGGCCCGTACGCGTCGGTGTGGAAGGCGCCGCGGCCCGCCGTCGCGGTGCGGGTGTTCCGGGAGCGGCTCGTCCGGGGCGTCGCGAAGCGGACCGTGGTCAGCCACATGGCCAAGGCCACCCGCGGGCGCATCGCGCACGACCTGCTCAAGGCGGGCGCGTCGCCGCGCACCCCGGACGCGCTGCTGAAGGCCGTGGCCGATCTCGGCCACACCGCCGAACTGAACGGCACGAACCTCGACATCGTCCTTCACGACTGACGCCGTCCTTCACGACCGACGCCCCGCCGCCCGCCAGAGGGCGGCACAAGAACAGGACGTAAGAACAGGGCCCCGCACCAAGCGGGGCCCTGTTCTTACGCGTGTTCTCAGTCCAGGTAGTCGCGCAGTACCTGGGAACGGGACGGGTGACGCAGCTTCGACATCGTCTTGGACTCGATCTGCCGGATGCGCTCGCGGGTCACCCCGTACACCTTGCCGATCTCGTCCAGCGTCTTCGGCTGCCCGTCGGTGAGGCCGAACCTCATCGACACCACGCCCGCCTCACGCTCGCTGAGCGTGTCCAGGACGGAGTGCAGCTGCTCCTGCAGCAGCGTGAAGCTGACCGCGTCCGCCGGGACGATCGCCTCGGAGTCCTCGATGAGGTCGCCGAACTCGCTGTCGCCGTCCTCGCCGAGCGGCGTGTGCAGGGAGATGGGCTCGCGGCCGTACTTCTGGACCTCGACGACCTTCTCCGGGGTCATGTCGAGCTCCTTGGCCAGCTCCTCCGGGGTGGGCTCGCGGCCCAGGTCCTGGAGCATCTGCCGCTGCACCCGCGCCAGCTTGTTGATGACCTCGACCATGTGCACCGGGATGCGGATGGTGCGGGCCTGGTCGGCCATCGCGCGGGTGATCGCCTGCCGGATCCACCAGGTGGCGTAGGTGGAGAACTTGTAGCCCTTGGTGTAGTCGAACTTCTCGACCGCGCGGATCAGGCCCAGGTTCCCCTCCTGGATCAGGTCCAGGAACAGCATCCCGCGCCCGGTGTAGCGCTTGGCGAGCGAGACCACCAGGCGGAGGTTGGCCTCCAGGAGGTGGTTCTTGGCGCGGCGGCCGTCCTCGGCGATCCACTCGAAGTCCTCGAGGTCTTCCTCGGACATCGCGGGACCGGACACGGCGAGCCGCTCCTCGGCGAAGAGCCCGGCCTCGATCCGCTTGGCGAGCTCCACCTCCTGCTCGGCGTTCAGCAGGGGGACCTTGCCGATCTGCTTGAGGTAGTCCTTGACCGGGTCGGCGGTGGCGCCGGCGGCCGCGATCTGCTGGGCGGGCGCGTCCTCGTCGTCGTCGCCGAGGGTGAAGCCCTCCTCCTCGGTCGGGGCGTCCGTCTTGGCGCCGGGCGCGGGCTTGGCGGCCGGTGCGGCCGGCGCCTCGTCGGCCTCGGGCTCCTCGACCTCGGCGGCGGCGTCGTCCTCCAGCTCGACGTCGAGGTCGGTCAGGTCCTCGTCGAGGTCGACGTCGATCTCGTCGTCGGCCTCCGGCCCGTCGCCCTTCTTGGCCGGCTCGGCCTTGGCGGCCGCGGCGGCCGGGGACGCGGCCTTCTTGGCGGGCGCCGCCTTCTTGCCCTTGGCCTTGGCGCCCTTGGCGGCCGCGGCCTTCTTGGGCGGCGCGGGCTTGGGGGCCGCCGGGCGGGGCTCGGCGACGGCCTCCTCGGGCGCGTCGTCGCCGACGACGGCGGTCACCGTGTCGGGCTGCTCCTTGGCGGCGGCGGCGGTCTTGGGCCTGCGTGCCGGCTGCGTCGCGCGCTTGCGCGGACGCTTGGGCGCCGCGGAGTCGGCAGCGCTCACCATGACGGTCACACCCTCCTTGCTGAGGCTCCGCAGAATGCTGGAGGCCTTCGACACGGGGATGTCGGCCTCCTCGAACGTACGTCGTACGTCGTCGGCGTCGAGGTAACCCTGGGACCGTCCACGCTCGATCAGTTGCGCGATGACGTGATCGTGCAGATCTGACGCTTTCGAGGTCGAGCTAGCAGGCGACACAAATACCTCTCGAACGAACGTGTGGCTTGGTTGACCCAAGTGCCCTGACGGGCCCGGCCTCACACTGGGTGGGACCACACACGGAGCGGACCTCCCGGTGCGGGACCGCAGCGTACCCGCTCTCTCTGGGTCAAGCATTCTGGCACTGCTGCGCATTCCGCCTTGGAGTCCTACCCGGTAACTCTCCACCTTAGAGGGCGCGGGACGGTCCTTCGAACGCGCTCCACCGTCTTCACGCCGTCTTCGGCGGGCTTCACGCGGACTTGGGCGGGACATGCAGGGCAAGCACGGTCACATCGTCTACCTGCTCATATCCGGCAAGCATCCGATCGACCAGGAAGTCGACGAGTCTTTCGGGATCTCCTACCACTTCAGGTGGGGCGTCGGCCGCCACGGCGACGAGCTCCTCCAGCCCGGCGTCCACCCCACGCCTACGGTTCTCCACAAGTCCATCGGAATAGAACACCACAGTGTTGCCGGTCTCGATGGAAAAACTTGTCTGCTGCCGCTGGCTCGGCCAGCCGAGCGGCGTTCCGGGCTCCAGCGTGCTCACGCGCGCGGGCGCGTCGGGCGAGATCAGAAGAGGCGGCGGATGGCCCGCGTTGCTGAACTCCCCCTGCCCCGTCTCAGGGTCGATGACCACGTACGCGACGGTGGTGAACTGCTCTTCGTCCTCGGTCGCGCTGAACAGCCGGTCGAGCCCGGCCAGGACGGCGGCGGGACGCGGATCGTTGAGCGCCAGCGCGCGCAGGGCGTTGCGGACGCGTCCCATTCCGGCCGCGGCGAGGACCCCCTTGCCCATGACGTCGCCCACGGCCACGGCGAGCCGGTCGTCCGGAAGACGGAAGACGTCGTACCAGTCGCCGCCCACCTGGACATGGCGCGTCGCGGGGTTGTAGCGGGCGGCCAGCACCATGCCCGGCAGTTGAGGCAGATCGCTCGGCAGCAGGCTGCGCTGGAGCTCCTCGGCCGTCTTGTGCTCGCGCTCGAACAGCAGCGCCCGCTCCACGGCCAGGGCGCACTGGCCCGCCAGCGCCTCCAGGAAGACCCGCTCCTCCTCGGTGATCTCCCTGGGCCGGGTGAAGGAGAACCGCAGGGCGCCGATCGGGGCACCCGCCGCAAGCAGCGGCAGGCCCACCCAGGCGCGCTCCTCGGTGTGCTGGGCGAACAGGTCGCGCTCACCGTGACCGAGCTGCAGGCGGAGGCTGTCGGGATGCTCGGCCAGAAACGGCCGACTTTCGCGGACCGCCACCGACATCACGGTCTGGTCGCTGACCTTGATCGCGTCGCGGGAGGCCGAGGCCGACACCGCCTCGCCCTCCGTCCCGGGCTGGGACGGGGCCACGATGCTGAGCCGCAGCTTGTCGTCGTCCAGCAGAGCCACCGCGGAGTAGTCGGCGCCGATGGCGGACCGCCCGACCTCGGTGATGACCTGGACGACCTGGGAGACGGTCAGGGCCTCGGCGAGCATCGAGGTGGCCTGCTGGAGCCGCGCCGTGCGCAGCGCCGCCGCCGACAGCTGCTCGGTCAGCCGGCCCCGCATCTCCTCGGCCTCGCGCTGGCCGGTGACGTCGGTGTTGGCGCCGACCCACTCGATCACCGCGTCGCCCTGCCAGATGGGCACGGCCCGGACGTCGAAATGGCGGTAGGTGCCGCTCTTGGTGCGGATCCGGTAGTTGGTCTCGAAGACCCGGTTCTCCTCGACGCACTCGCGCCAGACCGCCTCGATGCGGGGCCGGTCCTCCGGGTGCACCACCGACAGCCAGCCGCCGACCGCGTAGTCGTCCGGCGTCTGGCCGGTGATCGCGCGCCACTCGGGGGCGTCGTCGATCACACCGCCGCCCGGGTCCGCGACCCACACCACCTGGGCGCTGGCCTCCACGAGCGACCGGTAACGCTGCTCCTTGCGGCGGATGACCTCCTCGGCCCTGCGCCGCTCGGTGACGTCCAAGGCGGTCAGGACGACCCCCGGGCGCTCGTCGTCGCCGTTCCTGGCCGGCAGCCACGTGCACGCCAGGATGCGCTCCTCGACGGCCGTGGCCACGCCGGAGGCGTCGCCGGGCGGCCCTTCCGGGGCGTCGGCGGGGACGACCAGATCGAGGTCGCTCACCGGCCGGTCCTCGTCGATCACCTTGCGCAGGGCCGTCTCGAACGCGGCGGCCACGCCCTCGGGCAGCACCTCGGACGGCCTGCGCTTCTGCAGATCCCGGACGGCCACGCCCAGCAGCGCCGCCAGCGCGTCGTTGGCCCTGCGGCAGCGCAGGTCGCCGTCGAAGAACGCCAGCCCGCCGGGGGCTTCCTTGAGAAGGGTCGCATACAGTGCGGCGTCGGACGCATCCATGGGCTGCCCCTCCACCCCTGAGACGCGGGGATGCGGGACGGACGTCTCGGTGCTCAAGGACAACACCTCCGCCCCAGAGGGTCCCGTACCGCGCGGCAATTTTTCATCACTATGAGTGAATGGGAGCAGGTTAGCGCTCCCGCCTCCATCACAACACCGGTCGGAGTCAGGTAATCATCATCCCGATGGTTCGCCGCGTACGGAAGCCCTGATGAACATCCTTGTCCCTTCGGCCACCGGACGAACTCGTCGGATTCGGACGCCGTCCTGGAAGGACGCGCGAGACGGCCATCCGGACGGCGAGTAGGAGATGTTACGGCGCCTCGGCATCACAGGGTGTCAACCCGCCTCGCTCGGCGAGTTGGCAGGCAGGGCTCGGCGAGTTGACAGGCAGGGCTCGGCGAGTTGACAGACCGGTCGGCCGTCTCCTCAAGCGCCCCGCCTGGGGATATTCGCTTTCCCAGCGGCCCCGCTCGCTTACTTCGCGGCCTTGGCGGCCTTGGCGGCGGCCTTCATCTCCTGCTTGAAGGCCCGCACCTCGGCAAGGGACTCAGGGCCGGTGATGTCGGCGACCGACCGGTGCGAGCCCTCCTCACCGTACGCGCCGGCGGCCTCCCGCCAGCCTTCCGGCCGGACCCCGTACTGCTTGCCCAGCAGCGCCAGGAAGATCTGCGCCTTCTGCTTTCCGAACCCAGGGAGAGCGTTCAGGCGCTTGAACAGCTCTTTGCCGCTCTCGACGTCCTTCCACACGTTCCCGGCGTCCCCGTCGTAGTGCTCGACGAGGTACTGGCACAGCTGCTGCAGGCGCTTGGCCATCGAACCCGGGTAGCGGTGGACGGCCGGTTTCTCCGACAGGAGCGCCGCGAATCGCTCGGGGTCCTGCGCGGCGATCTCGTGCGCATCCAGATCATCGCCGCCGAGCCGCTGGGCGATGGTGTACGGCCCGGTGAAGGCCCACTCCATCGGGATCTGCTGGTCGAGCAGCATGCCGGCCAGCGCGGCCAGCGGGCTGCGCCCGAGGAGCTCGTCGGCCTCCGGACGCTGCGTGAGATGAACCTTCGTGGCCATGCGCCCAGCTTAGGGCGGCCTCCGAATCTGTCAGAAGTCTTACGGACATCACGGAAACCTGGCGGGCCACAGGCCGCGGTGTTCGAATGGAGTCGTGAAAGAGGAGGAACGAGCGGAAGGCAGCCCGGTCGGACGGCGGGTCGTGCTCACGATGCTCGGCCTCGGCGCGGCGGGGGTCGCCGTCGGAGCGTCCGTCCAGGACAAGGTGAGCCGGACGCTGGCGCCGGTAGGACCGATCGGGGACGTCCTACCGGCGGCCGGCGGGTTCCGGTACTACTCAGTCACCCCCAGCGTGAAGCGTCACAGCGCCGCGACCCACCAGGTGACCGTTACCGGCCTCGTGGACAAGCCGCAGTCGTTCGGCATGGCCGACCTGGCGCGGCTCCCGCAGACGGTGCTCGACAGGGACTTCCAGTGCGTGACGGGCTGGCGCGTGCCGGATGTGCGGTGGGTGGGCGTGGCCCTGCCCGAGCTGCTCGACGCGGTCGGCGTGTCCTCCCAGGCGCGCGCGGTGCGGTTCACGTCGTTCGACGGCGTCTACACCGAGTCGCTGACGCTGGCGCAGGCACGCCGCAGGGACGTCCTGGTGGCGACCCAGATGGACGGCAAGCCGGTCACTCACGATCACGGCGGGCCGACGCGGCTGTACGTGGCGCCCATGTACGGCTACAAGTCGCTGAAGTGGCTCGACGGCATCGAACTCACCGACAAGGTGAAGCCCGGTTACTGGGAGAACCTCGGTTACGACGTGGACGCGTGGGTCGGACGGTCGAACGGGCGTGATGATGAGCCGACCTGACCACCCGCCGAGGTGGCTCGCCCGGTTCACCAGAGCCGAACGTTCGATCCACCATGCCACCGCGCTCCTGATGCTGATCTGCCTGGTAACCGCGGCACTGCTCTACCTGCCGATGCTGTCGACGCTGGTGGGCCGCAGGGAAATGGTGAAGACCGTGCACGTCTGGTGCGGCTTCGCGCTGCCCGTGCCGGTGCTGCTCGGGCTCGCGTCCCGCGCGTTCAGGGCCGACCTCCGCCAGTTCAACAGGTTCGTCCCGTCGGACTGGGAGTGGCTCAAAAGCAGCGACCGCAGGGACGTGCGGGGCGGCCGCGGGATCTTTCCCGTGGGGAAGTTCAACGCGGGGCAGAAGCTCAACGCGGCGTTCACGGCGGGCGCGATCCTCATCATGCTCGGCACCGGCGAGATCATGACCTTCCCCGGGCCGTGGGGCGACCGGTGGCGGACGGGCGCGACGTTCGTCCATGACTGGCTGTTCCTCATCATCGTCGTGGTGACTGCGGGGCACCTGTGGGAGGCGTTCCGAGACCGGGGCGCGCTCAACGGGATGCTCACCGGGCGGGTCGACCCCGGCTGGGCGGCGCGGCATCACCCCCGTTGGGCGGACGCGCAGGTCAGGGCCCGGAGCGGCGATCCGGACGAAACCTCCGGTGACCGGGAGTCAGAATTTGCGAAACGACGTCCCGGTACGTCTTGACTTGCCCCACAAAAACGCTGGAATGGGACATCGAGGCGGGGTTCGCGGACGCTCCCACGGCGGCCGCAGGTGATGCCGCGTCTCGGCCGGCGGCATCCCCGTCCGCCGGAACCCCGTGCGCGGAGGTGTGCGCAGATGCCTGCACTGGCCGATCACCGGAGCGAGATCCGCGACGCGCTCGCACGACGGCTCTGTGACGAGTTCACGACCTTCCCGTCGGAGGCGGTGCACCGGTGCGTGGCCGACGTCCAGGCGTGCATGGCCCATCTGGGGCTCGATGCCACGCCCGCCAGGGTCGAGCGGATGGCCCGCGAGCATCTCACCGGCGTCCTGAAATCGGAGCCGCCCTCCGGTCGCGCGCCCGCCGGCGGAGTGGACGGCTGAGCGTCGGGGAGGCCTGTGGCGCGCCAGTGGCGGGCCCGACGGCCCATTCCGGCCTTCGCCGGTGTCCTTCACACCGGCCTCGCAGGATCTGAGAAGCTAGGAGGGTGAGTCCCCGCAGCCGCAACCGCTCCTCCGGGGACCCGGCCTGGGACGGCCCGTCACCCTCGAACGAGATCTCGGCGATTTTCGACGGCATGCTCCGGCACGCCCGCGAACTCCTCGCCGTCCGCAGTCCCCTGGACGCCGAACTCATCGTCAGCGAGATCCTCGGCTCGTGGTGGGGGCAGCGCGTCCCCGACGGGGACGTCGAGGAGGTCATCGGCGAGGCCCTGGTCTCCCATGCCGGGGCCGCGCGGACGCCTGCCGCGCTCGCGCTGCTCACCGGGGTCGCCTACATGGGCACCTCCAGGCAGGCGGCCATGGCCGAGCGCGCGGCCCTGGAGCTGATGGCCGACGGCGTCGCCAGACCCGGGTGGGCCGACCGTGTGGGCATGGTCGAGCCGGAGGCCTGCTACGTGTCCCGGGACGTCTACGGCGACCAGGACTCCGTCATCTGCACCTACACCTACGGGGGCAGCGAGCGGCACGCCCTGGTCATCCTGGTGGACCGCAACAAGGCCGGAGCCGTCCAGCCGTCCACCGGCCCGTTCACTCCCGCGGCACGAGCGGGACGCCCGCCCGCGAGCGGGTTGGTCAGGGACGCCTGGGTCTCGTCCCAGGTGGACAAGCTCCTCGACCACTGCCGCAGGG
Organism: Actinomadura sp. B10D3; assembly: GCF_039871695.1. Taxonomy (NCBI): domain Bacteria; kingdom Bacillati; phylum Actinomycetota; class Actinomycetes; order Streptosporangiales; family Thermomonosporaceae; genus Actinomadura; species Actinomadura sp. B10D3. The sequence continues at coordinate 68,502 of NZ_JBDPLY010000023.1, read as the reverse complement.
AAGGCCGCGACAACCCGCTGATGCGCTTCGAGCAGCTGGACTCGCGCGACACAAAGGCCTTACTGCAGAGCGCCCTCGATCTCACCAACACCACCGACGACCCGCCGGTGAGCGAGAACTTCGGTTCCTACCAAGCGTTCGTGCGCGCACGTGTGGACATCCTCCCGCCGGGTGGACGGCTGCCCCAGCCGCCGGTGTACGGGCGGGACAGGCGCGCGACGATCGCGGCCAGGTTCCTCGCCTCCGATGAGGCGGAGGAGCTGTCGGACCTCTCCGCGGCGAGCCGCTGCGTGGACCGCATCATCGACTACGGCTGCACCCATGACTTCGGCCGGCCGCTGCGGGTCAGCCCGATCAAATGCGAGATGTTCCTGCTCGACTGGCTGCCGCGGAAGGTTCTCCTCTCCCCGTCGGAACAGGAAGCGGTCCCCCACGTGCTGGCCGCGTGGGTCCGCTGGGCGGGCCGCCGCACGGGGCTGCCGGAAGAGGGCATCAGAGCCACGCTGGACGCACTCTGGGACGCCACCGCGAAGTTCGCCGAGGCCTACCGCGACCCGTCCGCTTTCGGCCTCGACCGCGAACTGGTCGACCGCCTGCTGCCCGACGGCGACCTGGAGGCGCTGCCCCGCCGGGCGTTCGCCCTGCCGTTCCTGTCCGGCACGCACCGGCACTCCGGCCGGCACGGCTTCATCAACCTGTCGAAGCTCGATCCCGCCGATCCCGACGACCGCCGCGCCATCCTGGAGTTCGAGCACCCGGGCGGCGGCGACGACCACCTCGACGCGCACGTCCGCCTCGCCGAGAGGCTGTGGGACGGCGACCCCCCGCAACTGTGGGACACCGCCCAGTCGCTCCTGGACGTCGGCTACGAACGCCACGAGATCCTGCACAAACTCATCGACGTCCTCGACCGCTCCGGAGGTGATCCGGAAGCCCTGCGCGAGGGCCTGCGTGTGCTTCGTCACGAACCGCCGCCCGAGTGAACTCCCGGTTTGCGCGCGGCGCTCCCGGCGACAATCATCGGTTCCCGGGCATGGTCTCGCGGGACCCGGGTCAGGCCCCCGGTCGTAGGGAGTGATCTTGTTGGAGTGGTCCGAGTTCGCCCGGCGGCTGGGACGTGAGCTTGCGGGTCTCGAAACGGACACGATCCTCATCGTGCGCGAGCGCGATGAGAGCCGTCACTACGTCCAGGCCATGCGCGAGCCCGACCGGCTCTACGCCGAGGCCGTCAGCAACAACTTCCTGGAAGGGCCGCTCCTCCTCACCCTGGCCGACGAGGAGGTCATGAGCGACGCGGGCTGGCGCCCGCCCGCCGACCCCGCCCCGCGCAACTGGTGGACGGAGCTGCCGGAGACCGGTATGCCCGGCGGAATGCCGGCCGTGACCGACGCCGACTTCTCGCGGCTGGCGGACGTGATGGTCACCGCGCTCAGGGACGTGCAGGGCGTCCGGCGCCCGTCCGACCTCGTGTACGAGTCGTTCCACCGGCACGGGAACGGCCTGATCGAACTCGTCGACTTCGGCATCGACGTGGCCGACCCGTCGCGCGTGAACAAGCGCCGCTCGTCCTCCGGAGCCGTCCCGGAGCCGAACCCGCTGCCCGCGGGCCCTCCCCCCGCGGGGAGCCCCATGGCGCTGCCGGAGCAGGCCGTGCCCGGCATGAACGCCGAACTGCTCGAACCGCGCCTGGCCGAGGCCAAGGCGAACGGCGACAACACCACCTACTTCCGGCTGCTGGCGAGCGCCGACCTGGTCCTTCCTGCGACCGCCTCCGCCGTGGAGGACCCCGACCGCGCCGAGTTCCCCACCATCACGATCGGCGGCGACACCTACATCACGGTGTTCACCTCGCCGGGCGCCCTCGCGCGCGCCGGCGAACGCCACCCCGGCCTGTACCGGCGCGTGTCCTTCGGGCAACTGGCGGCCGGCTGGCCCGACCCCGCCTGGCGGCTGGCCATCAACTGGGGCCTGCCGAGCGAGGTCCTGCTGGACTCGTCCGTCATCGGCCGGCTGGACACCGGCCAGAACGTCACGCCCGCCGCGGCACCGGACGTCCCCAACCCGTACGGGACGGTCGACCCGAACGCGCTCGCCGGCCCGAACCCGGTCGCCGGCGGTTCCGGGCCGGCCGTCAACGGTTCGGCCCCCGTCCCGGACGGCCCGTTCGACGAGACCCACACCGCGATCGACCCGTACACGGCGGCCGACCTGCGGGCGGCGCTCGAAGCCGGGACCCCGGAGCCCGAGAGCCCGCGGTCCGAGCCCGAGAGCCCGCGGCCCGAACCTGAGCTCGTGCGGCCCGAACCTGAGCTCCTGCGGCCCGAACCTGAGCGCCCGCGGCCCGAACCTGAGCGCCCGCGGCTTGAGGCCGAGCGCCTGCGGCCCGAGCCGGCGGCGGCCCCTCTGGGCGCGCCGACCGATCCCCCGGCCGACACACCGGCCGCACTCCCGGCCGAGGAGCCGCCGGCTCCGAGGAGGGCGCCGGCCCACGGCAAGCGGCCCGCCCAGGTCCCCATGCGGCTGCCCCACGGCACCCGTCTCTGGCGCACCACCGGCGAAGGCGACCGGACACCTCTCGCGATATTCGACGCGGTGGGCGGTGTCTGGGCGCCGGTGCGGGCGGACGCCGTTCCGGCTCCCTGGACCGAGTGACCCACCGTTCAGCTACCGTCGAGTACGGAAGCCTCCCCGCGAACGTGAAAGTGGATCCCGAGTGGACTGGAACGACTTCGCCCAACGGCTGACTCTGGAGCTTTCACGACTGCCCGTCACCTCGTTCCTCATCGTGCAGGGGTCCAGCGGGCTGCCCTACGTCCAGGCCATGAGGTCCGAGGGCGTGCTGGACGCGGAGGCCGTCGGGAGCGCGTTCCTGCCCCGTCCGCTGGCACCGCGCCAGGAGCGGCGGCTGAGGGCGCTCGGCTGGGAGCCGCCGGACGAGGAGGAGCGCAAGAACTGGTGGGACCGTCTCACCTTCCGCGAGCGCGGTGGGCGCGGCGGCCGAGCCTCCGCCGAGCTCCTGGAGGCGTGCGCCCTTCTCGCCGGGCAGATGATGGGCGCGTTCCGCGACGTCTACGGCATCGAGTCCCCGCTCGAACTGGTCTACCAGGCGAGCAGGTCCGGCCCCGACGGCGGGCCGCTGGCGCTGCCCGGCCTCGGCATCCCGCTGGCCGTCCCCGAGGAGCAGGGCCGTTCCGGGCGGGCGGCGTCCCGCCGGGCACGCCCCTCCGGCTCCGCCCTGGAGACGGCGCTCACCGAGGCCCGCGAACGCGGTGACCAGCACGGGTACCTGGAGCTCCTCGCACGCGCGGTCCTCTACCTGCCCGCGCCCGGCGATCCGGAGGCAGCCGAGCACCAGTTCGCCACGGCCCAGTTCGGCGACGGCACGTTCATCCTCGCCTTCACCTCCCCCGAGGCGATGGATCGTTCCCTCCAGGGGCAGGCGGTCCATCACCGGCAGGCGACACTGGCGGAGCTGTCCAGGCGCTGGCCGCACCCGGAGTGGCAGCTGGCCGTGAACCCCGGCCTTCCCAGCGCGTGCTACCTGGACGCCAACGCGCTGCTCGAACCCGAGGAGCCGAGCCGGACCGCTCCCACGCCTCCCGTGCCCACGGACGTCCACGTGGCGGGCCCGTCCAAGCGGACCCGCGCCAAGGCCGCCCGGCGCGCCCCGGCCGACGGACGCCGGGCCCCCAAGCCGCCGGAGAGCCCCGAACGGGCCCGGACCGGACCGGAGGTGCCCTCCGACGTTCCCGCGCCGTCACGGGCGGGCACAGCCCCGGCCGGCGCCTCACCCACGCGCCGGCCTCCCGCTCCGGCATCCCCGGCTCCGGCGCCGTCCGCCGCGGCGCCTCCGGCCGCCGCGCCGACGGCTCCGATGCCACCGGTCACGGCTCCGGCTCCGCCCGCTCCGGCGGCGCGACCGGCGGCCTCCGCCCCGCGATCCGTGCCCGTGGCGGAGCCGCGGGCTCCCGAGCAGCGTCCCTCCTCGCCCCGGCCGGCCCGCCCTCCGGAGGTCCCGGCGCCGCGGGAGACGCCCCCCGACCAGCGGCGCCTGCCGCAGCGCCGGTCCGCCGCCCCGGCGAACCCGTCCCGCGAAACGCCGAGCGACCCCCACGGCCTCCCGGTGGCGCCCCTCTACGGCCAGCGCGACCGCGACAAGGCGACCACCCGGCAACAGAGCATCCCCATGGCCGCGGCCCGGGAGAAGCGCGATGCGCCGGCGCCGCCACCGCCGAGCGCGCCGTCCCCCACGGAACAACAGCCGCCGGACAGAGCGCCGCAGATCGTGGTGATGCAGAAGGTCCTGCGGCCGGAACATGTGCAGCACTACCTGGAAGGCGGCTACGACCTGGTCGCCGGTTACGTGCACCGGTTCCAGGACCTGCGGGAGATCAGGACGCCCGCGGCACTGATCCGCGCGCTCGGGCTGGTGTACGAGGGGTCGCCGTTCTCGCCCGCGGACGAGCAGGTCTTCGTCCTCCGCTGGCCGGCGGTCAAACCGGCCCTGTTCCGGCGCCCGCTGGGCGGGATCGACGAATGGAGCATGGGGATCATCCCCGGCGGCTGGGTGATCGAGAAGGCGCCGTTCCCCGGCTCCGGCTACGCGCCCGGCGACGGGCCCGCCATCCCCGAGTTCAAGATCGAGAGCCAGCGGCTGCCGCACGCCGCCGAGATATACCGGCTCGACTCCGAAGGCACGGAGACCCTCGTGGCGGGTTACGACGCCGACCTGCGCAGGTGGGTCGTCAAGCGGCCGGGAGGACGCCGGTGACCATCAGGCACGGCTACTACGCGACCTGGCGGGGCACCGAGTACGAGGCGAGCCCGGACGAGGACGTCGTGCGGCTCTACGCCACGCGGGCGGCCGAAGGCTTCCAGCAAGTCACGCCTGACAGGTACGTCCGCGTGGTGCCCCTGTCGGAGGTCGACCAGCTCCGGTACGTGACGACGCACTGCACGTGGCGTGGTGAACCGTTCGTCGTCCTGGGCGAGCACGACGGCTGGCTGCGCGTGGAGTACAGCGGAGGCAAGGCGCCCTTGGCGGAGGCACTCGGGCTGGAGCTCTTCGACCGGGGCGTGTACCAGGCGTGGGCGTCCGAGCACGAGGTCGAGGGTCTGCACGAGGAGACCGTCTGAGGCACGCGGATCAGTGGTAGGTCTTGGGCATGGCGGTCATCGACATCAACGCCGATCTCGGCGAGGGATTCGGCATCTGGGAGCTGGGCGACGACCTGGCGCTGCTCGACGTCATCACGAGCGCGAACGTGGCCTGCGGTTTCCACGCCGGCGACCCGCTGATCATGCGGCGGGTGTGCGCGGCGGCGGTCGAGCGCGGGGTGACCATCGGAGCGCAGGTGTCCTACCGGGACCTGGCCGGTTTCGGACGCCGCGAGATGGACGTGGCCGCACCGGAGCTGACCGCCGAGATCCTGTACCAGCTCGCCGCGCTGGACGGCATCGCGCGCGTCGAGGGCGGGCGGGTGGCCTACGTGAAACCGCATGGTGCCCTCTACAACCGGGTCACGCGCGATCCGGCGCAGGCGCGTGCGGTGGCCGACGCGGTACGTGAGTACGACCCGTCACTGCCTTTGCTGACCCTTCCGTCGTCCGCGCTCCGCGACGCCGCCGACGGGCTCACGGTGGTCGCCGAGTGCTTCGCCGACCGCGCCTACACCCCGTCCGGGGCGCTCGTGTCCCGCCGCGAACCCGGTGCGGTCATCCACGACCGGGAGGCCGTGGTGGAGCGTGCGGTGCGCATGGCCGTGAAGGGCACCGTCGTCGCCGTGGACGGCAGTGAGGTCGCGTTGCAGGCCCGCTCCATCTGCGTGCACGGTGACACGCCCGGCGCGGTGGCGCTGGCCCGGTCCGTCCGGTCGGCCCTGTCCGAGGCGGAGGTCGCGCTGGAGCCGTTCGCGTGAACGTCCTGCGGGCCGGTGACCGGGCCCTGCTCGTCGAGACCGGCGACCTGGCGACCGCGCACCGGCTGAACGCCGCACTGAGGGACACGCCGCTTCCCGGCGTCGTCGACGTCGTCCCCGGCGAGCAGACCGTCCTGGTGATCGCCGGTGCGTCGGCCGATCTGGACCGGATCGCCGCGCGGCTCCCGCGGCTGCGGCTTCCCGGCGACGCCGAGGGGGCCGCGGAGCCGGTGGAGATCCCGGTGGTCTACGACGGCGAGGACCTCGACGAGGTCGCCGGCCTCACCGGGCTGTCGCGCGACGAGGTCGTCCGCCGCCATGCCGCGGCCTCGTACACGGTCGCCTACCTGGGGTTCTCCCCCGGCTTCGGTTACCTGTCGGGGCTGGACCCGGCGCTGCACGTGGCGCGGCGCGAGTCTCCCAGGACGTCCGTGCCGGCCGGTTCGGTCGCGATCGCGGGACCGTACGCGGCCGTGTACCCGTCCCGGTCGCCGGGAGGCTGGCGGCTGCTCGGGCACGGCGACCTGCGGTTGTGGGACGTGTCGCGCGACCCTCCGTCCCTGCTCAGGCCCGGGATGCGCGTCCGGTTCGTGCCCGAGGAGCGTTCTTGATCGAGGTCGTGCGCCCGGGGACGCTGGCGACCGTCCAGGACCTCGGCAGACCCGGCCGCGCCCACCTCGGCGTGCCCCGGTCCGGTGCCGCCGACGAGGGCGCGCTCCGGCTGGCCAACCGGCTCGTCGGCAATTCCGAGGGATCGGCGGCCGTGGAGTTCACCTTCGGCGGTGCGGCCCTGCGCTTTCATGACCGGGCGTGGGTGGCGGTGACCGGGGCACCGGTACCGGTGCGCATCGACGGCCGAGCCTGCGGGACGCACGCGCCGTGCCATGTGCGGGACGGTGCCGTCCTCGAACTCGGCATGCCCTCGGCAGGGCTCCGGAGCTATCTCGCCGTGCGGGGTGGTGTCGTCGTCGACGATGTCCTGGGGAGCCGTTCCACCGACCTGCTGTCCGGTCTGGGGCCGGCGCCTCTCTCCCCTGGGGACCGCCTGCCGGTCGGCTCGGTCGAGAACCTCGACGACATCACCGTGGACGTCGCGCCGGTGCCGCCTCTCCCTGAGATACCGGTGTTGCGCATCATCCCCGGACCGCGTGACGACTGGTTCACCGAAGACGCCATGGTCACGCTCACCTCCGAGCAATACGAGGTGTCGCCGGCGAGCAACCGCGTAGGCGTCCGGCTGGACGGACCGCCCCTCGCCCGCGCGCGCGACGGCGAACTGGGCAGCGAAGGGATGGTGACCGGTTCGCTCCAGGTTCCGCCCAGCGGGATGCCCATCATCTTCCTGTCCGACCATCCGACGACGGGCGGCTACCCGGTGATCGCCGTGCTCGCCTCCGCCGCGATCGACGTGGCCGCACAACTCCGTCCCGGGCAGAAGCTGCGTTTCCGCCTCTAGGTCAGCGGGGCCGGAGCGGACCACTCCAGGTGGGAGACGTCGTTGAACCCGCGGAGCGACGCCAGGCCGCCGAGCCGCACCAGCCGCGAGATCGACCCGTTGTCGGGGGCGAGGAACGCGAACGGCCTGGCGCCCGTGGCCGACGCGAGCGCCTGCGCGATCACGCCGCCGTGGGTGAAGACCGCGATCCGCCCGCCCGCGTGCGCCGCGGCGAGCCGGGTCAGGCTCTCCTCGACACGCGCGGCGAACGCCTCGGAGTCCTCCGCCCCGGGGATGACGTCCCAGCGCTCTTCGGCGTACATCCGCTGGGCCACCGGATCGTTCTCGGCGACCATCTTGCGGAACAGCCCGCCCTCCCACTCGCCCAGATGGACCTCGCGCAGCCCGTCCTCGACCTTGGGCCGCAGGCCCAGCCGGCGGGCCAGCGGCCCCGCCGTCTCCTCCGTGCGGCGCAGGGGCGTCACGTAGATTGCGTCCAGGTCCTCACCGGCGAGACGCTCGGCGACCCGTTCGGCCTGCTCGCGGCCTTCGGGGGCGAGTTCCGGATCGCCCTGGCCGTTCACTAGCGGGAACGGCCGGTCGGGACGCGCCGGCGCCGAGGCGCCGTGCCTGATCAGGAGCACATCGGCGGCGCCCGGCGGGGCTTCGTAGCGTGTCTGACGATATTCGGTCGGTTCGTCCCGCTCGTCCACACTGAGCACCCTAGACGATCATGGTGAGCGCGTCGGCCGTTGCGGGACCGTGCGCGCCCAGACAAGCGTGGATCACCGTGCGGGCGGCGTCCTCCACCGCCGGAAGGCCCGCCCAGCCGGGCAGCCATCGGGCGGGCGAGGTGAACGTGACCTTGCTGCCCTGCGGGGGGCCGTAGCAGAGCACGCCCCACCAGGCCAGCGGCTTGAGCAGCGTCCCCCAGCCGGAGCCGAGCACGTCGGCGAGATGCTGCGATCCCGTCCTGTCCACGACGGCCCGTGTGAGTTCCTCACGGGTGAGCGCGGCGTCCAAGGCGGAGGCGCCTTCCGCCTGCTCGACGTACTGCCGCCGCATCCGCCAGGCCAGCACCTGATCCCACGTCACCGGAGACATGCCCTGATTACACCGCAGCCCACCGACGGCCCACACCGGCCTGTCAGGCCAGGCGATGGGTCAGCTCGTTGAAGGCGTCCCTTACATCGTCGGTGGTGAGGAGCGTCAGGTCGGCGGTGGTCGCCGCGGACCCGAGCCGCGCCGCTCTGAGGGCACGGCGCGCGCAGGCCTTCTCGTACATGGAACGGGCGAAGCGGCCGTTGCCCAGCTCGTCGATCCGGCCCGTTCCGCATGCGCGCTGGAAGACGAGGGCGAGGTCGTCCAGAGCACGCTCCTCCCAGCGGTCGCCTCCCTGTTCGGCGATGAGCTGCGCGATACGGAGCAGTTCGTCCGGCCCGTAGGAGGGGAAGTCCACGCGCACGTCGAAGCGGGAGGCGAGGCCGGGGTTGGACGACAGGAAGCGGCCCATGTCGTCCTCGTATCCGGCCAGGATGACGACGAGGCGGTCGCGGTCGTCCTCGGCGCGTTTGAGCAGCGTCTGCACCGCCTCAGCGCCGAACGCGTCCCCGCCTGCATAGCCGGGGTTGCTGAGCGCGTACGCCTCGTCGACGAACAGGACGCCGCCCAGGGCCGAGTCGATGACCTTGTTGGTCTTCAACGCCGTCGCGCCGAGATGCTCGCCGACGAGGTCGGCGCGCTGGGCCTCGACCACCTCGGGACGGGCGAGGAGGCCGAACGCGGCGAAGATGCGGCCGAGGACCCGGGCGACGGTGGTCTTGCCCGTTCCCGGCGGTCCCGTGAAGACGAAGTGGCGCGTCGGCGGGCGGGTGACCAGCCCCTGCTCCTGCCGCATCCGCGCCACCTGGAGCTGGGCCGCGATCTCCCGGACCTGCCGCTTGACCGGCTCCAGCCCGATCATCGCGTCGAGCGAGCCCAGGGCCTCGTCCAGCGTCGGGGTCTCGGCGTAGCCGCGGAACCGTTCGGTGACCTCGGCGAAGGCGGTCTCGACGTCTTCGGCGCGCACGGTGACCAGATCGTCGGCGGTGGGTCTGGCGGGCCCGCCGGACGCCGAGACGGACTCGACCACGCGGACGTCCCGCGCGCGCGCCGCCGCCTCTGTCAGCGACCGGACGAACCGTCCGTTTCCCAGATCGTCGATGATGCCGCGCCGTTCGACCTCTTCGAAACGGTTCGCGAGACATCTCCGGGCCTCCGGGTCCAGACGGTCGTCGCGGAGGCTGGTGTGGTACTCGGCGATCTGCAGCAGCTCCGAAGGCCGGTACGAGGGGAAGTGCACGCGCGTGCCGAACCGGGAGGCGAGCCCGGGATTGGAGTCGAGGAACTCGGCCATCTGCGCGTCGTAGCCGGCCAGGATGATGACCAGGTTGTCGCGGTCGTCCTCGGCTCGCTTGAGCAGCGCCTGGACCGCCTCGTCACCGAACCGGTCGGGCTGCCCTTCGGCGGAGTTGACCAGGCTGTACGCCTCGTCGATGAACAGCACCCCACCGAGAGCGGAGTCGACGAGCCGGTTGGTCTTGATGGCCGTGGCGCCGAGGAACTCACCGACCAGATCGGCGCGGTGCGCCTCGACCAGGGCGGGCTCCGGGAGGAGGCCGAAGGCGTAGAAGATCTTGGCCAGCACGCGGGCGACGGTGGTCTTGCCGGTCCCGGACGGCCCTACGAAGACGAAATGCCGCATGGGCTTCTCGGTGGGCACCCCCGCGGCGGCGCGCATGTGCGCGGCCTCGATGGACGCGGCGATGGAGCGGACCTGCCGCTTGACCGGCTCCAGCCCGATCATGTTCTCCAGTTCCGCGAGCGCGTCCGCGACGGAGATGTCCGGTGACTCGTCCGTCCGGCGCTCCGGGGGCGGCTGCCGTTCGGAGACGGAGGCGGCGTCGGCCGCCTGCGCCGCCGCGCGCTGGTCCGGGACCCCCTGCGCGGCCGCGGCACCGGTGTCCTCACCGGTGGGACGGCGGTCGGGTCTGGCCGGCTTGTCCGGCCGTTCTCGCGGCCCCGCCATGGCGTCCCCCTTCGGGCTCGCCTGCTCCTGCACCCAGCCTGTCTCGTAGGCCTCCGCGGGCACCGTGCGCCTGGCCCGGTCCCAGCGGTAGGCGAGGACGGCCAGCGCCGCCGCCCAGCCGGGCGCCACGCCCGCCGCCGGCAGCGGATGCGCGAGCGCCGCCGCCGCCACTCCCGCGGCGGCCAGCGCCAGGAGGGTCGTCCTCCACGGCGTGTAACCGCGGAGGCGGTAGGCGACGAACGCGACGGGCGCGGCCAAGGCGGCGAGAAGCACGGCGGGGTCCAGGTACAGCGGCGTTCCCTCGTCCGGATAGAGCCCGCCCAGAGGAATCGACACGCCGAGCCAGGCCAGGATGACCGCGACGACCGCCATCCCTGTAGGCGAGCGCAACGTCAGATGGACGACGACCATCGCGATCACCGTGAACGCGGCCGCGCCGAGGATCGGCCCGTCCAGGACGACCGTCGCGGAGAGCACCAGGGCGAGGAGCAGCACCGCGCCCAGGAACCGCAGGCCCGGAGCGACCTGGAAATAGCGCCACCGCAGGCGCTCGAAAAGATCCCGCGCCGCGGCGTCCTTCGCCGGGCGGGAGCGGGACCTGCCGAACAAAGCCATCAAGAGCGAGTAAAGCGCAGGACCGCCCGGAACGGGACTCCCCCGGCCCGGTTCGTTGCGTTCTCCCGACCCTGCCTGGTGCGGAACAGAACGCACGCGGCAGAGGAGCCACGACATTCGTCCTGTCCAGAAGTCGGGGCCCTACGATCAGTGACGCGAGCCGTCACCTGCCTGAAGGAGATCCCTTGACCGACTCCACCGGCGCCCTGCCCGGCATGGTGCCCCCGCCGGCCTCCGCCGAAGGCGTCTCGCGCGTCGCCGGCTACGAGATCGAGGAGGAGCTGCTGGCGGCGCCGTCCGGAAGTGGCCCTGCCGTGCGGATCGCCGGAGTGGACGAGGTCGGGCGCGGCGCGTGGGCGGGCCCTGTCGTGGTCTGTGCCGCGGTCACGGACCTGAGCCCGCCGCCCGTGCTGCCCGGACGCGGGAAGAAGACGGTCGCGCTGACCGACTCCAAGCTCCTCACCGAAGCCCACCGCGCGTCGTTCGCCGAGCTTCTCCCGGAATGGCTGACCGGGCATGCCATCGGCGCGTCCAGCCCCGAGGAGATCGACGAACTGGGCATGACCGAGGCGCTGAAGCGCGCTGCCGTCCGTGCATTGGAGGCATTGCCCGTCCGGCCCGACATCGTCATTCTCGACGGGAAACATGACTTCCTGAGCCGTCCCTGGCGCGTACGGTGCGAGATCAAGGCGGACCAGAGGTCGGTCACCGTCGCGGCCGCGTCCGTCCTTGCGAAGGTCCACCGTGACCGGCTCATGGCAGAACTGGACGGTGAATTCCCCGGCTACGGGTTCGCCGACAGCGCCGGATACCCGTCACCCGTCCACCAGAAGGCTCTGCAAGAGCACGGACCTACTCCCCACCACAGGCTTTCGTGGTCTTACATGGACGACCTTCCAGCCTGGCGCCACCTGAAGAAGCACCGTGACCCGCTCGCGGGTGAAGGGCAGCTCAGCCTTTTGTGAAACCGCCTCGCGCCTGTGCGATGAGTCATCCGCACCGGCTCGGGTAGGCGGCAGCACAGGAGGTACATGCCATGGATGCCGTCGTCAAGAAGCTGATGCACGAGTCCGGCGGTACGTTCGCCGAAGAAGCCGGCATACCGCTGAAGGACCAGCCGGCAGCGCTCTTCAAGCTGCTGGTGCTGGCGAACCTGCTGAGCGCCCGCATCTCGTCCGACATCGCCATGTCCGCGGCGCGCGAACTGTTCGACGCCGGAGGCGGGACGGCGCGCGGGATGGCCAGGCTGACCTGGCAGCAGCGTGTCGACGCGCTCGGACGCGGCCACTACGTCCGCTACGACGAGAGCACCGCCTCCCGGCTGGGCGACATGGCGGAGATGGTCCAGGACAGGTACCAGGGCGACCTGCGGCGGCTCGCCATAGCGGCGGAGCGCGACCGCAAGAAGGCGGCCGACCTGCTCAAGGAGTTCCCCGGCATCGGCCCCACGGGCGTCGACATCTTCTGCCGTGAGGCGCAGGCCATCTGGCCGTGGCTGCGCCCCTACATCGACGAGCAGGTGAAGAAGGGCGCCGAACGGCTCGGCCTGCCCGCCGACCCCGACGAGCTCGCCGCGAAGGTGCCGGACAAGGATCTCGCCCGGCTCACGGCCGCGCTCGTCAGGGTGGCCCGCGACAAGAAGCTCGCCGAACACCTGAAGGCCGCGTAGCCGCGGCGCGCGGTCAGCCCTTCCGCGCGATGAGTCGTCGCCGGGCGGTCAGTCCTTGCCCCGCGAGGCGACCCACTCCAGGTTCCACCCGTACGCCTGGTCGACCGTCATCTTGCCCCAGCGCGGGCGGCCGGGCGGCGGGAGGACGTAGCGGCCCTCACGGCGCACGACCAGCTCGCCGTTCACGTTCTCGATGAGCGCCAGGACCGCGTCCCGGGACGCGTCCATGCAGTCGTTCATGCGCATCTCGATCGGCGCCGCGTTCACCGGGAACAGCGTGGCGACCGCGTCCAGGCCGCGGAAGTCGTCGGCGCCGTCGTAGATCTCGGCGAACACCAGGATCCGCTTGAAATCGGCCGTGTGGTCGAGGTTGATGTGGAGGTTCTCCCCCGAATCGATCGCCCCGGTGCGGTCGTCCTTGTCGAGCTGGATGAACGGAGCGCGGTTCAGCGCGCCCATGTCACCGAGCGCGTGGATGATGCCCTTGCGGCCGTCCTGCAACTCCCACAGGCAGCACAGGTCGAGGTCGAGGTCGACGCCGCGGCGGCGCTTGCCGAGCCGTCCCTTCGCGACGCCCTCGCGCGCGCTCCAGTTCAGGTTGACGCGCATGTGGCCGGACGTCGCGCCGTGCTTGGTCAGGGACACCGACGGCGCGTTCTTCGTCAGCGAGATCTTGCCGCCCTGCTGCTGGGGCTGCTGGGGGGCCGCCGGCGGAGGGGGCGGAGGAGCGTACTGCCCTTCGGGCGGCGGAGGCGGGGTGTACTGGCCGGGCGGCGGCGGGTACTGGCCAGGGGGCGGCGGAGGAGCGTACTGGCCACCGGGCGGAGGCGGCGGAGGCGCGTACTGACCGCCTGGAGGCGGCGGAGGCGTGTACTGGCCACCGGGGGGCGGGGGCGGCGCGTACTGCTCCTGCGCCGGCGGGGGCGGCGGGGCCTGCGGCTGCGGGGGCGCGGGCGGAGGCGGCGGGGCGGCCCGGCCCGGGTCGTCGACCGAGATCCCGAAGTCGGTGGCCAGGCCCGCGAGCCCCGAGTCATAGCCCTGGCCGACCGCCCGGAACTTCCACGCGCCCTGCCTGCGGTAGAGCTCGCCCAGCACGAACGCGGTCTCGGACGTGGCGCCCTGGCTGTCGAACCGCGCGACCTCGGTTCCGGCCGCCGCGTCCACCACGCGCACGTACAGGCCCTGGAACTGGCCGAACGTCCCGCCGTCCGAGGACGCGGCGATGACGATCTTGTCGATGGCGGGCTCGACGCGGTTCAGGTCGACCGACAGGACGTCCAGGACGGTCGGCCCCTGCTGCTTGCCCTCGTGCCGGACGGCCCCGGACGCGTGCGCGGGCTGGTTGTAGAAGACGAAGTCGTCGTCCGACCGCACGCGGCCCGTCTCAGCGACCAGGAGCGCCGACGCGTCCGCGTCGGGCACGCCGGGCCCACCCTGCCAGCCGAGTTCGACCCGTACCGAGGGGACCGGCACCGCGGTGTTGGCGCCCTTCTGCATCGACATGAACGCTCCTCAACATCGATCGATGTCACCAACCTAGAGGCAGTCGCACGGCCCCGCGACCTGCCATGGAAGGATGACGCACGGCAGGGGCGGCGAGTTCCGCTCCGCACGGCGGCCTCGCACAACGCGGCCTCAACCGGCCTCGGTGGGCGGTGCACCGGGGAGCGGCGCCGGCTCGGGTGTGCGCAGGCCGTCCAGGACGATGCGCAGGTTGCGGTCCCACTGGTGCTCGCCCGCGTGCAGGCCGACCGTGTGGTCCCCGGTGGAAACGGAGACCAGCAGGAACGCGACGTCCTGCCACGCGATGTCCGCCCGCATGGCCCCGGCGCCTTGGGCCCGCTCGACGAGCATGCGGATACGTTCGCGCAGTTCCGTGCGGGCCTCTCCCAGAACGCCGCCCAGGGCTTCGCTGATGTCGCACAGCTCGTTCCGGAGCCTTGTGTAGGACGCGGCGAAGTCGCAGAAGCCCTTCCACGGGTCGGGATCGGCGAGCCCCTCGTCGCCCTTCTCGACGATCTCGCCCAGGACCTCGGCCAGGACGGCCTCGAGAAGCGCCTCCAGCGTGCTGACCCGCCGGTAGAACGTGCCGACGCCGACCCCGGCGCGGCGGGCGATCTCGTGCGCGGTGACCTCGCCGCCGATCTCGCCGGCGGCCTCCCGCGCCGCCTCGACGAGACGCTCCAGGTTGCGCCGGGCGTCGGCGCGCGGCCTGCGGCCGGAACCGTCGTCCAGCAGCCGGTCCACGGCGCTCCTGGTGCCCTCCATGAACGCGATCCTAGTCATAAGCGGACGCTTACAGTCCGATTCAAGTGGACAGGAGCGGTCCGCTTACGCTAGCTTCCGTCGAAGCGGACGCCGCCGGTCCGCTTAACGGAAGGATTGATCATGGCCACGAACGGCTCCCGCGCCATGAAGATCACCGCCCTCGCCGCGGGATTCGTGATGGCGAGCGTGGACGCCACGGTGATGCAGATCGCCGGGGCGACGATCCAGCAGCGGCTGGACGCGTCACTGGCCCGGCTCACCTGGGCGGTCGACGGCTACGTCCTGACGTTCGCCGCACTGCTGATGCTCGCCGGCGGCCTGGCCGGCCGGCTGGGAGCGCGGAAGGTCTACCTGTGGGGCATGGCGGTGTTCTTCGCCGGGTCGCTGGCCGCCGCGCTCGCACCGGCGATCGACGTGCTCATCGCCGCCAGGCTCGTCCAGGGCGTGGGCGCCGCGCTGTTCATGCCGAGCTCCCTCGCGCTGCTCCTCAGGGAGTTCCCCGACCCCCGCGGCCGCACCCGCGTGCTCGGGATCTGGTCGGCGATCGTGTCCGCGTCCTTCGCGCTCGGCCCGACGGCCGGCGGCGTCCTCGTCGGCGCCTTCGGCTGGCGGAGCATCTTCCTGATCAACCTGCCGTTCGGCATCGCCGGCATGGTGCTGACCCGCCGCTTCATCACCGCCGCCCCGGGCCGCCCCGCATCTCTGGGCGTCCCCGGCCACGCCGTGCTGGTCGCCGGGCTCGCCGCGCTCAGCTACACGCTGATCGAAGGACCGCACCAGGGATGGGGCTCGCCTCCCGTCCTCGCGGCGGCCGGCGTGGCGCTGGCGACCGCCCTGCTCCTCCCGCTGCGCGAGCGCCGCGCCCGCATCACCGTCATGCCGTGGACCATGTTCCGCGACCCGCCCTTCACCGGAGCGAACGCCGTGGGGCTCCTGTTCAACGCGGCGTTCTACGGAACGCTCTTCCTGGCGGGGCTGTACTTCCAGCACGCCGCGGGCGCCGGCCCGCTCAGGGCCGGGCTCCAGATCCTGCCGCTGACGATCTTCATCCCGCTCAGCAACCTGGCGTTCGCGCGCCTCTCCGCACACATCCCGAACGGCCCGCTGCTCACGGTCGCGCTCCTGGTCGCCGCGGCGGTCTCCTTCGCGCTGACCGGCATCACCCCCGCGACCCCGTACTGGGCGACCGGTGCGGCCCTCGCGGTGACCGGCATCGCGGGCGGCTTCGTCTCCCCCGCCATGACCGCCGTCACGGTCGACGCCGCGGGCCCGCAGAACGGCGAGGTCGCCGGCTCCGTCCTCAACACCGGCCGCCAGATCGGCACCCTGATCGGCATCGCGGCCATCGGCGCGGTCCTGGGCGC
This sequence comes from Actinomadura sp. B10D3, assembly GCF_039871695.1. Taxonomy (NCBI): domain Bacteria; kingdom Bacillati; phylum Actinomycetota; class Actinomycetes; order Streptosporangiales; family Thermomonosporaceae; genus Actinomadura; species Actinomadura sp. B10D3. The sequence goes on along the minus strand of NZ_JBDPLY010000023.1, from coordinate 52,166 downwards.
GTCCTCCGGCTGGACGACCGGTGCGACCATCGCGTTCGCCCTGATCGGCGCGTGCTACGTCATCGCCGCCGGGGTCGCCTGGCGCCTGATAGCCCGGCAGCACCCAGAAAGCCACCACCGCCCCACCACGACCACCGGCCAGACGACCACGTCGGCGGTCGCAGGCCGCAACCGCCGACGCCCCGGCCGGGTAGGCGACCTGCTCGACGACCGTCCGAGTACGGCGAACGAGGCGAAATGCGGGCAGTGAGTAGGTCAGGGAACCCGGGCGGTCCAGTCGGACGTGCTGAACTTGTCGGTGACGTACTTCTGGGCCAGGCGCAGCTCGTCGTCGCTCACCCGGTCCTGGGTCAGGCCGTACCGCGTGCGGAAATGGCCGATCATGCGGTCGATGATCTCTTCCCGGGGAAGGCCGGTCTGCCGGCGCAGCGGGTCCACGCGCTTGGCCGCGCTGGCGATCCCCTTGTCGGAGACCTTCTCCCGCCCGATCCGCAGGACCTGGAGCATCTTGTCGGCGTCGATGTCGTACGCCATGGTCACGTGGTGCAGCACCGCGCCCGCGGCGAGCCGCTTCTGCGCCGCACCCGCGATCTTGCCCTGGTCGGAGGTGATGTCGTTCAGCGGCTGGTACCAGGCCCTGATCCCGAGCTCGCCGAGCGCGCCCAGCACCCAGTCGTCGAGGAACGCGTAGCTCTCCGCGAACGACATGCCCGCCACCAGCGTCTCCGGCGCGTACAGCGAGTAGGTGATGGTGTTGCCCGGTTCGATGAACATGGCCCCGCCACCGCTGATCCGGCGGACGACGTCCACCCCGTGCCGCTCCGCCGCCCCGGCGTCGACCTCGTTCCGCAGCGACTGGAAACTGCCGATCACCACCGCCGGCGACGCCCACTCCCAGACGCGCAGCGTCGGCGGGCGCCGTCCCGCACCGACCTCCTCCGCGAGCACCTGGTCGAGCGCCATGTGCAGGGCCGGCCCCTGCGGCGCCTCGTGGATCAGCCGCCAGTCGTGGTCGCGCCAGTCCGACGCGCGCGCGACGGCCCGCCGCACCGCGATCCCCACGGCCTCGGCGGTGATGCCGAGCATCACCGTCTCCCGCGGCAGGGCCGCCTGCACACGCCCGCCGATCGCCCGCGCGTCAAGCCCAGCCGGAAGCCCCTCCAGGGCGGCGTTGATGGTCTCCAGAGCCTCGTCCGGCTCCAGGAAGAAGTCCCCGCTGATCCTGGGGGATCGCAGTAGCCCGTCCACGACATCGACATCGGCGACGACGAGCTTGCCGCCGGGAACCTTGTACTCACCGTGCATCACGTACAAGTGAACCCCGCCGCCTCGCCCTCTCTTCCACACCCCACCCCCGACCCCCACCACATCACCGACCACCCCACGCACCCAGCCACCCTCACGCGGGCGGGTATCGGGGCGCGGGTGGGCGCTAGGGTTCGGGCAATCGACGGATCGGAGGGGGCATGTCAAGACCGGGAAGGCCTGTCCGTGGCTCGGCCGGCGGGCGTCCGCTCATGGCCGCCCTCGATCTGTTCGGCCGGCGGTGGACGCTGCGCATCATCTGGGAACTGCGGGACGCGCCCCTCGGCTTTCGCGCCTTGCAGCAGCGCTGTGACGACATGTCGTCCAGCGTCCTGCGGCAGCGGCTCCTCGAACTGATCGACGCGCGTCTCGTCCACCAGACCCCGGAGAACCAGTACGCCCTGACGGGCCTGGGCCGGGACGCCCACGAGGCGCTCCGCCCCCTGTCGCGGTGGTCCGACCGGTGGGCCGAGTCGCTCGACGACGACACGCCCTGACCTGCCACCCCCTTGCGCTTCGGTTTTCGAAGCAGCACACTGCTTCTAAAACCGAAGCACCCGAGGAGCGTCATGCCGCGCATCGCCCCGCTCGACCCCCCGTACTCACCGGACATCGCCACCGCCCTGGCCAAGTGGATGCCGCCGAACGTGGCGCACGACCCGCTCGTCCTGTTCCGCACCCTGCACCGCGCCCCGGAACTGGCGTCCCGGATGCGCGTCCTGGGCGCCGGACTCCTCGCCCACGGCAGCCTGCCCGCCCGCGACCGCGAGATCGTCATCCACCGCACCTGCGCCCGCGCCGGTTGCGAGTACGAGTGGGGCGTCCACGCCGCGACGTTCGGCGAGGCCACCGGCCTCGGCCCCGAGCAGATCACGGCGACCGTGTCGGGCGACCCGGCCCCCTGGTCCGCCAAAGAGCGCCTCCTGATCAGCGCAGCCGACGAACTACACGACTCCGCCCGAATGTCCCAGACCACCTGGGACGCCCTCACCGACCACTACGACGAGCCCCAGCTCCTGGAACTCCTCGTCCTCTCCGGCTGGTACCGCACCATCAGCCAACTGATCAACACCCTGGAAATCGACAACGAGCCCTGGGCCCACCCCTTCCCCATCCCACCCACCTGACCGACCAGCGCCTACACGGCCTGTTCGGTCGGCGACGTCGTCGGGGACGCGGCGGGCTGGTGGTTCGGTGGGAGGGCGGGTGGGGCATCGTTGAGGGGGGTGGCGTCTCGGGAGGGCGGTTCGGTGAGCAATCTTGATGTCCGGCCCAAGCCGGTCGAATGCGGGGGCCGGGACCGGGTGCCGGGGCGGCCGGTCCATGAGCTGCTGCCGCCGCGGCGGGTGCCGCTGGGCGAGAGCACGGTCGTCCGGCGGCTGCTGCCCAGCCTGGGGCGGCGCATGGTGGGCGCGTGGTGTTTCGTCGACCACTACGGACCGGACGACATCACCGACGAGCCCGGGATGCAGGTGCCGCCCCATCCGCACATCGGCCTGCAGACGGTGAGCTGGCTGCACGGCGGTGAGGTGCTGCACCGCGACAGCCTGGGCAGCCTGCAGACCGTCCGGCCGAAAGAGCTCGGGCTGATGACGTCGGGACGGGCCATCGCGCATTCGGAGGAGTCGCCGCGCGGGCACGGCCCGATCCTGCACGGGGCTCAGCTGTGGGTTGCGCTGCCGGATTCGCACCGCCATACCGAGCCCGCGTTCGAGCATCACGCCGACCTGCCCGTCGTGGACGGTCCCGGCTTCCGCGGCACCGTCATCCTGGGTGGCCTGGCCGGGGCGGCATCGCCCGGCACGGTGTTCACCCCCATCATGGGGGCCGACATCGCCCTGGACGACGGAGCCGACGTGCGGCTGCCCGTCGAACCGGACTTCGAATACGCGGCGCTCACCATGTCCGGCATCACTGAGGTCGACGGGATGCGCGTCGAGCCGGGGTCGATGCTGTACCTGGGGTCCGGGCGCCGGGAACTGCCGCTGAGGGCCGACGGCGAGAGCGGTTTCCTGCTGCTCGGCGGTGAGCCGTTCGAGGAGAAGCTCGTCATGTGGTGGAACTTCGTCGCCCGGACGGGCGAGGAGATCGCGCGGGCCCGCGAGGACTGGATGGCGGGCGACCGGTTCGGCACCGTGCGCGGCTACGACGGCGCTCCGATCCCGGCGCCGGCCATGCCCGCCACGCCCCTCAAGCCTCGCGGTCGCACGCGCTGACGTAGCTCGTCAGGGCCGTCATCATCAGGACGCCGCCGGCGATGGCGAGGCCGTGCTGGACGAGCGTGACGGCCGGGTACTCGGCGGCCGCGTAGTCGCCCGGACGGAGAACCGCCACCGCGAGCTTCCAGGAGCTCCACGCGAACAGGGAGCCCGAGGCGACGAAGCCCAGCGCCATCGGCAGCCAGACCGGCATGTTCGGACGGGCGGAAGCGATGGCCCAGATGCTCCCGACCCCGAGGAGTGCCCAGAGCGCGGAGTTCGCCAGCAGGAGCCGGGCGTTGAGGTCGACGAGGTCGTGGTGGGCGGGATCCAGGCCGCGCGTTCCGCCCAGCGACCAGTACGTCCAGAGAACGACGGGTATGGCGGTGACGGCGGTGAGTGTGCGGACGCGGCGGACGGTCGCCGGTCCGCGGGCGGCGAGACGTCCGAGGAAGGCGGCCGGCCAGCGTTCGCGCATGTAGATGGGGAGGGCGACGGCGAGCCCCACCGCCATGCCGGTGAATCCGATGCCGATCAGCAGCAGTTCCCAGGACGGCGCCGCATCGCCGCCCGAGTCTCCCTCGTCGCCGCCGGTCTTCACCCCGGCCGCGCCCAGGAGGGCGCTGAGCAGTCCGTAGGGCAGGAGGGGGATCAGGAACCCGCTGCCCATCCACGCGAGGACGACCAGTGGCGCGGCCGGGGTCTGCCACCGGTGCGCCAGGACCAGCCCCAGCGCGACTCCTGTCGCGGACATGCCGACCGTCACCGTGTTGAGGACGATCCAGTCCGCGTTACCGAAATCGGCCGGAGCATGCCCGAGGAGCGCGACCACGACCCAGACGATCTTGACGGCCAGGTACAGCGACAGCGACGCGGCGGCACCGTACCCGGCGAGCCGCCGTGCGGTGCTCCACCTCGGCCCGACGGCCCCCGACACAGCAGGCATCTCACTCATGAGCCGAAGCCTCGCGTTCACCGCCCGGGGGCGCCTCCCCCACGCGGGTCATGCGCCTCCCCCGAGCGACCGACGCCCCTGCGGCCGACGCCTAGCGGTCGGCCGGGAGGAACTCGTCGAGAGCCGCGGCGACCAGGTCGGGGCGTTCGAGGGTCTGCATGTGGGGAGTGCCCGGAAGCTCCCGGTACGTCGAGCCGGGGACGTGCTCGGCGATGCCGGACATGATCTGCGGGGTCGTCGAGGCGTCCAGCTCGCCCGCGAGCACCAGGGTCGGGAAGTCCCGCCCGGTGATCCGGCCCTGGACGTCCAGGCCCTTGAAGGCGCGCCAGGCCGCGGCCCAGTCGGCGGAGTCGAAGCGCCGGATGTGCTCTCGGGCGTACCGGACGCCCCAGGGGTTCGTCGCGAGTGCGGCCGGCGTGAACCAGCGCGTCAGCGTCGGGACGATCTGCGCCTCCATCCCGTCCTCCTCGCCGGAGCGGGCGCGGACCTCGAACGCCTCGAAGGCGTGGTCGGTGGTCGCGAGCAGCGCCAGCGACGCCACGCGTCCGGGTGCGCGGACGGCGGCCGTCTGGGCGATGCCGCCGCCCATCGAGAGGCCGACGACGTGCGCGCGTTCCACGTCGAAGGCGTCGAGGACGCCGAGCATGTCGGCGGCCAGGCCGTCCATGGTGAACGGACGGGGCGCGCCGGCGGCCGCACCGTGCCCGCGGAAGTCGTAGGCGAAGACCCGGCGGCCGTCGGACAGCCGCTCCATGATCGGCTCCCACATGCGCCAGTCCACGCCGAGCGAGTGCGAGAGGATCACCGCCGGTCCGCGGTCGCCCTTCTGTGCGACGACGGTCTCATGGTCGGCGAGCCGGACGCGGTGCAACTGCGGCGGGTTCGCGATCCCGTGCTCTTCCAGGACATCGTTGACCACGGCGAGCGCGTCAAGCGCGCGCGGGAAGCCCGCATAAACCGAGACGTGCTCGCAGAGGGCCAGCAGTTCCGACGCCTCGACGCCCTGCCGGAGGGCCCCGCGCACGTGGCCGGCGAGCCGCCCGCCGGCACCGCCCATCGCGGCGATCATGGCGACCGTCGCGATCTCGCGGTTCCGGCGGCTGAGCTCAGGACGGGCCAGGGCCCCGCCGAACGCGCCATCGATGACCGCTTCGAACATCTGCGGGGACGCTCGGAGCACGTCGCCGAGCGCCTCCTCCGGCTTCTGCCCCATCACGCCCTCGTATTCGCGTGCGCCGCGCTCACCACGATTCATGTCGTACTCCATCCGCGAGGTCCGTCTTGGAATCACAACGATTCTGATCGCGGGCGGAGTCAGAAGTCCAAGACTTCACAGGGCTCTTGGTCATATCTCAAACCTATGACCGTTTGGGCGGTCGCGTTCAAGGGCCGATCGAGGCGAGGTCCGGGCGGCGCTTCACGAAGTCGATGAACGCGGCCAGTGCCGGGCCCGCACGGCGTCCGGCGGACCAGGCGAGCGACGGGGCCCAGGTCGGTTCCGGGTCGAGCCGGACGATGGCGACGGCCTGCCCCGGCTCCTCGGCCACGGAACGGGGCACGACGGCGGCGGCCAGCCCCACGCTCGCCATGGCGCGAGCGGTGCTGTACTCCCCGGTCTCGAACCGGATGCGCGCAGTCGCGCCGGCGTCCGCGAGGGCCGACAGGACGATCTCGCGTATCACCGACCCGGACGAGTAGCAGACCAGGTCGACACCGTCCAGGGCGGCGACGGGCACCCGGTACCTGGCCGCCAGCGGCGCGGACTTCGCGGTGATGAGGACGAGGGGCTCTTCCCCGAGCGGGAGGGATTCGAGCCGCCGCCCCTCCTCCTGCGGCGGCAGCCGGACGACGGTCGCCGCGTCGAGCCGTCCTCCGTAGAGCCCCGCGACCATCTCCTCCGTGTTCATCTCCCGCAGTTCCACCTCGATCGCCGGGAACTCGCCGGAGAACTCCGCCAGCAGGCGGGCGAGCCTGGCGGTCAGCCCGCGGGCGCCGCCGAGCCGGATCCGGCCGCGCGTCCCCTCCGCCCAGCCGCGCATCTCGTCCTCGACCGCCGCGATGTCGGACAGGATCCGCTCGGCGTGCTCCAGCAGCGCGGCTCCCGCCGGGGTCAGCTCCACCCGGTGGTTGTTCCGGTCGAACAGGGCGATGCCGAGTTGCCGTTCGAGCTTGCGGATCTGCTGGGACAGCGCGGGCTGCGCGATCTGCAGTTCCTCAGCCGCGCGCGTGAAGTGCAGCTCGCGTGCGACGGCCCGGAAGTATTCGAGCTGGCGAGAAGCCATCATGTCCTGAGCTTCTCATCGTCGGCCAGATCGAACCACCTGGCATCTCACCAGCGTGACCTGTCCGCGCAAGGGTGGTAACAGAGGGGCAACGCGCCGCTCACAACACTCCGGATCATGTATCCCGAGACAGGCGCGCGCCCATGAGGCTCGCATGGCTTCTCGCCGCGGCGATGCTCGTGGGCACCGCGATTCTCGCGGCGGGCTCGGCGAGAATCGTCCGCGAACCGGCCGCCGTCCCCACGGTCAGCGCCCCTACGATGACCGCGACGACGACACCGACCCCGAGGCAGCGGCCGACAACGCCCGTTTTCACGAAGTCCCAGCGCGACGTACTCACGCGCAGGCTCGGCAGGTACCTCGCGGAGCGGCCCGGGACCCTGTCGGTGTCGGCGCGCGACCTGACCACCGGCCTCTCCTACACCTACGGGAAGAGCCTGCGGACGGCGACGGCGAGCATCGTCAAGGTCGACATCGTCATCGCACTCCTTCTGAAGGCCCAGCGCGAGAAGCGCACCCTTACCTCCAGCGAGAAGGCGCTGGCCGAGCGCGCGATCAAGGTGAGCGACAACGCCGCCGCCTCCGCCCTGTGGCGATCGATCGGAGGCGCGGACGGCCTGGCGTCCGCCAACCGGAAGCTGGGCCTGCGCGACACCGAACCCGGGCCGGGCACGGCCTGGGGCTCCACCACGACGAGCGCCGCCGACCAGGTCAGGCTGCTGACCGCGCTGACATCGGACGAAAGCTCGCTCCGTTCGGCGAACCGCCGATATGTCCGCCGCCTGATGGGGGACGTGACGCCGGAGCAGGCGTGGGGCGTGAGCGCCGCCGGGTCCAGCGCCGAGCTGAAGAACGGCTGGCTCCCCCGGGAGAGGCACGGCGGCCGCTGGACGGTCAACAGCATCGGCATCGTGCGGGACGCCGGCCGCACCCTCCTGCTCGCCGTCATTTCGGAACGCGGCACCACGATGCGGGATGGAATCGAAACCATCGAGCACGTCTGCGAGACCGTCGCCGCGTCCCTCGCCAAGGTCTCCGGCGACCGCTGACCGAGCCTCCGCGACCGCTCTGACCTGCGGTGTTCGCGGTTTTCGCACGAAGGCCGTCATACTCTCCGTCGAAACAGGGCCATATCCACGCGCAAAGGAGACGACGGCATGCGCTCTCGGCCGCTGTACGACGTCGTGGCAGTCCTCGCACGGCTCGGCGTGGGCGTCGTCTTCATGGCGCACGGCTGGCAGAAGATCGAGGCGGGCGTCACCGCGACGAGCCGCTCGTTCGACACGCTCGGCGTCCCGCTCCCGACCGCGGCGGCGGTCTACTCGGCGTTCGTCGAGCTGCTCGGCGGCGCCGCGCTGATCGCCGGGCTCGGCCTGCCCGTCACCGGCGCCCTGCTGTTCATCGACATGGCCGGCGCGTTCGTGTTCGTCCACGCGGACCAGGGCCTTTTCATGGTGGACGGCACGACCGTCGAGAACGGCTACGAGCTCGTCGTGGCCCTGGGCATGGCCAGCCTGGTGTTCGCGGCGGGCGGCGGCGGGCGGCTGACCCTCGACCAATGGATCATGGGACGGCGCACGCGGCGCCCCGCCGACGACGATGACGACAACGACGCGGCCAGCTTCGTCGAGTCGCTGCGCCAGGCCGAGATGCAGCCCGCGAAGCGGCCGAAGTCGCCGCGCCGGCCGAAGGACCAGCCGAAGGCGCTGCCGGAGAGCACCGATACCGCGGGCAAGGACCCCGCGGGCAAGGACACAGCCGACACCGAGGACGACGTGCTGGTGGCGGGCCGCCGCAAGTCCCAGCGCCGCCGCGCCGCGACCACCCAGCCGATCAAGCGCGGCGACGACAAGGACCCCTCCACCTGACCCGCCTCCGCACAGGCACGCCCGTACGGTCGGGATCACCACCGGTCAGTGGGGTGAGGCGTCGCCGGCGGCCTGGAGGCCTTCACGCCAGGTGGGGTGTGCCGGGTGCCAGCCCAGTTCACGCCTGGCCTTGGCGTTCGACGCGCCGCGCAGTCCGGTCATGAGGACGACGCCGGCCTCTCCGGCGGCCAGCCGTCCGACGAACCGCGGTACGCGCATCGGCTTCTTCGCGCCCAGCATCGCCGCCACCGCCGGCAGCCATTCGGCGACCGGGGCGGGGTCGTCGTCGACGATGTTGTAGACGCCGCGGCCGCCGTTCTCCACCGCCGCGAGCGTGGCCTCCGCGGCGTCGGCGATGTGGACGAACGACCACACCCCGCCGCCGTCCCCGACGATCGGGAACCTCCGCTTGCGGATCATCTCGAGCTGCTCGGAGCCCGGCGCCATGGAGGTGCCGGGTCCGTAGAACGCGCCGTAGCGCAGCACGATCCCTTCGGTCCAGCCGGCGTCCAGCACCGCCTTCTCCAGGTGCTCGATCGCGGCGATCATCGAGGCCATCGGAGCGACCGGTGAGCGGTCCAGGGGGTCCTCTTCGCTCTTCACCGGCCCGCCGGTCCGGGCGTAGGTGAACGCGCCGTTGCTCTGGGCGACGAACCGTCGCACTCCGACGGCGCGTGCGGCCGCGAGCAGGTTGTCGGTGCCCTCGATCCGCAGCCGGTCGGTCGCGGCGAAGCTGCGTTCGAAACGGCGGGTGTCGATGCGCCCGATGGCGGTCAGCTGGTGAACGATCACCTCTGGGTCCGCCTTGCGCACGGCCGCCTCGACCTGGGCGCGATCGAGCGCATCGGCGATCACCGGTACCGCGCCCAGCCGCGCCGCCTCGGCCTCGGCGGAGTCGCTGCGGACCATCGCGAACACCTTGTTTCCGGCATCGACCAGGCGAGGCAGGAGTTCCTTGCCCATCGCTCCGGTCGCTCCTGCCACCAGCACCTTCATCGTCGGCTCCTCGCTCTCGGGTTCGAGTTCGCCCCTTGAACCGGATGGCCCGCCGATCGCTGACAGGAAACGGGTATGACGCGCGTCACACTCTGAGCAGGGGTTCCCCATGGTCGGCCGCCGCCCATTGCGCGGTCGCGCGTTCGAGCTTGTCGGGGTTCGCCTGGGTACGGCAGGCGGTGATGCCGTCGGCGGTGACCTCCAGGCAGAGGATGCCGACGACCCGGCCGTCCACGACGGCCACGGCCGCGGGCTCGCCGTTGGCGACCCACGCGTAGACGTCGGACGTGCCGCCGACGACGGCGCGCGTCGCCTCGTCGGACCTGAAGAGGGCCAGCAGGAACTTCGCGACCGAGGCCGCTCCCTCGAACGCCTTCGTGCGCGCCGGGACCTTCCCTCCGCCGTCGCCCATGGAGACGGCGTCCCCGGTGAGCAGGCGGACCAGCTCCTCGGTCCGCCCGCTGGCGGCGGCCGAGAGGAACTCCTCGACGATCCGGCGAGCGGCGGCCCCGTCGATGTCGTTGCGGGCCCTGCCGGACGCGACGTGCTTCTTGGCACGGTGGAACATCTGCTGGCTGGCGGCCTCGGTGATGTCGAGGATCTCGGCGATCTCCCGGTGCGGGTAGTCGAAGGCCTGCCTCAGCACGTAGACGGCGCGCTCGGCCGGGGGCAGGCGCTCCATGAGGGTGAGGACGGCGTACGACACCGATTCGCGCTGCTCGGCGGTGTCGGCCGGACCGAGCATCGGGTCCCCCGCGAGCAGCGGCTCGGGGAGCCATCGCCCCACGTAGGTCTCCCGGCGCGCCCGCGCGGAGGCGAGCTGGTTGAGGCACAGGTTGGTGAGTACCTTCGTCAGCCAGGCCTCGGGGACCTCGATGGCGCCGATGTCGGCGGCCTGCCAGCGCAGGAACGTCTCCTGCACGGCGTCCTGTGCCTCATGCGCGGAGCCGAGGAGACGGTAGGCGATGGCCTCAAGGCGGGGCCTCGCCGACTCGAACCGGTCGACGTCGTCCACCGTCAAGGGCATGACCCGATCCTAGTCTTCAGCGGCATCTTCAACGGCCACGCCGGAACGACCAACTCTGACATGCCGAAGGGGAACCGACCGTGGCCGGTTCCCCTCTTCACTCCGGCAGTTCACCCGAGCCGGGCGTTCTCCGTCAGCTGCAGCCGCTGGTGGAGCCGCAGCCCTCGCAGACGTAGCAGCTGCCCGCGGGGCGCATCTTCGTCCCGCAGGTGAGGCAGAGCGGCGCGTCGGCGGTGCGGCCCTGGCGGCTCTCGATGACCTCCATCGACGAGTGCGCCTCGGCGGCCGGGGCCGGGGCGGGCGCCGCCGGACGGGCGATCTCGGCGGACTGCGCCAGCGACTCGTGGTCGACCTCGTCCTCGGCGTGCAGGGCTGCCGGGTCCTCGCCGTTGGCCTGCATCGCGCGCTCCTCGGCGGTGAAGATGCCGAGGCCCGCGCGCTCCTCGTACGGCAGGTGGTCCAGCGCCAGCCGGCGGAAGATGTAGTCCATCACCGAGGTCGCCATGCGGATGTCGGGGTCGTCGGTCATGCCCGCCGGCTCGAACCGCATGTTGGTGAACTTCTCCACCCACGTCTCCAGCGGGACGCCGTACTGCAGGCTGATGGAGATCGCCATGGAGAAGGCGTCCATCACGCCGGCGAGCGTGGAGCCCTGCTTGCCGAGCTTGAGGAAGACCTCGCCGACGCCGTCGTCCGGGTAGGAGGACGCCGTCATGTACCCCTCGGCGCCCGCGACGGAGAAGCGCGTGACCGTCGCCGGACGCTGCTTCGGCAGCCGCTTGCGGACGGGACGGGCGACCACCTCGGCCGGCGCCTCCGCGGACTCGGCCTTCTTGCCCGCGGCGGACAGCGGCTGGCCGACCTTGCAGTTGTCGCGGTAGATCGCCAGCGCCTTCAGCCCGAGCCGCCAGCCCTCGAAGTACACCTTCTCGATGTCCTCGATGGTGGCCTGCTCCGGCATGTTGACGGTCTTGGAGATCGCGCCGGACAGGAACGGCTGGACGGCCGCCATCATCCGGACGTGCCCCATCGGGCTGATCGCCCGCTCGCCCATCGCGCAGTCGAACACCTCGTAGTGCTCGGGACGCAGGCCGGGGGCGTCCACGACGTGGCCGTGCTCGGCGATGTACTCGACGATCGCCTCGATCTGCTCCTGCTGGTAGCCGAGCTTCTCCAGCGCCCGCGGCACCGTGTGGTTGACGATCTGCATGGACCCGCCGCCGACGAGCTTCTTGAACTTCATCAGCGCGAGGTCCGGCTCGATGCCGGTCGTGTCGCAGTCCATCATCAGCCCGATCGTCCCGGTCGGGGCGAGCAGGCTGGCCTGGGCGTTGCGGTAGCCGTGCTTCTCGCCGGACTTCAGGCAGTCGGCCCACTGCTTGGCGGCGGCGGCGTGGATCGCCTTGTCCATCGCGTCCAGCGTCCGGATGCCGTCGTTGGCGGCGGCGTGCTTGCGCATGACGCGCTTGTGCGCCTCGGCGTTGCGCGCGTACCCCGCGTACGGCCCGACCACGCCGGCGATCTCCGCCGAGCGCCGGTACGCGACGCCCGTCATCAGCGACGTGACCGCCGCCGCGAGGGACCGCCCGCCCTCGGAGTCGTAGGCGTGCCCGGTCGCCATGAGCAGCGCCCCGAGGTTGGCGTAGCCGATGCCGAGCTGGCGGTAGTCGCGGGTCGTCTGCGCGATCTTCTCCGTCGGGAAGTCGGCGAAGGTGATGGAGATGTCCATCGCCGTGATGATCAGCTCGGTGAGCTTCACGAACTTCGCGACGTCGAACGTGCCCGCGTCGGTGAGGAACTTCAGCAGGTTGATGCTGGCGAGGTTGCAGGACGAGTTGTCCAGGCTCATGTACTCCGAGCACGGGTTGGACGCGGTGATGCGCCCGGTCTCGGGGTTGGTGTGCCAGTCGTTGATCGTGTCGTCGTACTGGATGCCCGGGTCGGCGCACTCCCACGCCGCCTTGGCCATCAGCCGGAACAGGTCCTTGGCCTTGACGGTGTCGACGACCTCGCCGGTCATCCGGGCGCGCAGCCCGAACTCGCCGTCCGACTCGACGGCGTGCATGAACTCGTCCGACACCCGGACGGAGTTGTTGGCGTTCTGGTACTGGACGCTGCCGATGTCCTTGCCGCCGAGGTCCATGTCGAACCCGGCGTCCCGCAGCGCGCGGATCTTGTCCTCCTCGCGCGCCTTGGTCTCGATGAACTCCTCGATGTCGGGGTGGTCGACGTCCAGGACGACCATCTTGGCGGCCCGGCGGGTCGCGCCGCCCGACTTGATCGTCCCCGCGGACGCGTCGGCGCCGCGCATGAACGACACCGGGCCGCTGGCCGTCCCGCCGGAGGAGAGCAGCTCCTTGCTGGACCGGATGCGGGAGAGGTTCAGGCCGGCCCCGGAACCGCCCTTGAAGATGACGCCCTCTTCCTTGTACCAGTCGAGAATCGACTCCATCGTGTCGTCCACCGACAGGATGAAGCAGTTGTGCACCCGGATGTTGTCGCTGAGGAACTCACCGCTCTCGGTCTGAATGTCGTAGACCTCCATGGTGCCGAGTTGCTCGATGTTCGCGATCTCCAGCCGCTTGGTGGGCTTGGCGGGACGTCCCGGCTTCTCGAACCCCTTGTCCAGCTTGAGCGCCTTGACGGGATCGATGAAGCCGATCTCGTCCGCGAAGATCCGGCGATCCCCGGCGTTCTGGATGCGCAGCGTCCAGCACGGCTTCTGTTCCGGGCGGTTCGGCTTCTTGACGCCCACGCGGGAGAAGATGCCGAAGCGCAGCAGGAGCCGCTGCATCCCCCGGATGAGCTGCTCAGAGATCATGTCGACCTCGACGACCGTGGACGACTCGCGCTCGGACACGAACCCTTCGGCCTGGAAGATGCTGCGCAGATAGCAGGCGACAGTGGGCAGCGATGCCGTGAAGAGCCGCTCTGGGACGACCATGTCGACACCCCGGGCCAGAAGCCCCCATTCGCCGACGTACTCCTCCAGGGCCTTGCCGTAGAGCCGGGTACGGCGGCAGTCGAGGTCGGCGTCCTGTGTCTCGACGGCGCGCTCGTGGCGGTGGACACCGGGGAACACCGCGTTCAGGTGACGGCCGACCCACTCCAGTTCCGCGTCGGTCACCGTCATGGCCTCGATGGTCAGCGACCGGTTTGTCCCGGTCTCGTAGCGGCCCACGAACCCGTCGGACTGCAGCCAGCCCGCGAGCGCGGCCTCCGACATCTCGCGAGGCGAGATCTCCGCGTCGCCGAAGGCGTCCCGCCGGTGCCATTCGAGCAGGTCACCGGTCTTGAGCTCGCCAGCCCGGACGAAGCTGCCCGTGCCGTCGCCGGTCGCCTTCCAGACGAGGTGGTCGGCGGTGACGTCCAGCCTGTAACCGGCCTTCGTGTGGATCCGCAGGACATCCTTGCGACCGTTGGCCTTGGTGGCGACGATACGTGTCAGCCCAGAGGCGTCATAAACCTTGGTGCCAACCATGTCGTCCTCGACGAGCCTGCCGATCGGAATCAGGCCTGCGGGCGTGCTCACCAGCGACGCATAGGGCAGGCAGGCGCTTACCTGCTGCGGGGACTTCGTGCCGACGTTGAACCACACCGGGGAGTTGAAGCTGAACAGCTGGTGGACGAGGGCGTACTTCAGCTCGTGGTCGAAGATCTCGGCGTCCTGCTCGGACGCGAAATAGCCCTCCTGCAGACCCGTCTCCACGTACATCCGGACGACGCGGTCGACGAGCTGCTTCAGGCTCCATTCCCGCTGCGGCGTGCCGACGGCGCCGCGGAAGTACTTGGACGTGACGATGTTGACGGCGTTCAGCGACCAGAAGTCGGGGAACTCGACGCCGCGCTGCTCGAAGTTCACCGAGCCGTCCCGCCAGTTGGTCATGACGACGTCACGACGTTCCCAGCGCAGCTCGTCGTACGGATGCACGCCGGGCGTGGTGAAAATGCGCTCGACCTTCAGCCCTTTGCGGCCCCCCTTGCCGCGCCGTGCCGCCGAGCCGCTCACCGTCTCCGTCATGACCTTCCCCCTCTCGGGCCCTCCCGCCGGGCCCTGTCCAGGAACAACCCCGCCGCCGCGCGGGCCATGCCCGCCCGGAGGCGCCTTCTACGTGTGCTGCTGTGTGTTTCCGGGCCCGTCCCCTACCGGGACGGGCCGGGCTCCCCCGAGGAGGCCTTCCGCAGTGTCTCGATCTCCTTGGCGAAGTCGTCCAGCGATTCGAAGCTCCGGTAGACCGAGGCGAATCGCAGATAGGCGACCTCATCGAGTTCGCCGAGCGGCCCCAGGATGGCGAGGCCGATCTCGTGCGAGGGGATTTCCGCGGAGCCGGAGGACCTGATCTCCTCTTCGACCCGCTGCCCCAGCTTCGCGAGCGCATCCTCGTCGACCGGGCGGCCCTGGCAGGCCCTGCGCACCCCGGCGATGATCTTTTCTCTGGAGAACGGCTCGGTGACCCCACTGCGCTTGGCCACCATCACGAGCACATTCTCCTGCGTCGTGAATCGCTTGCCGCATTCCGAGCACGACCGGCGACGCCGAATGGCGCCCCCGTCGTCGGTCGAACGGCTGTCGATCACTTTGGTGTCAGGGTTGCGACAGAACGGGCAGTGCACGTTGCATCCCTCCCCTGACGTAAACGAGTTACACCGATGTGAGTGCCATATATAGGTAACTACATCGATGTGACTACTAGATGTTGTGGTCAACCGTACGGCTCGCCGCAGGCGTTCGCAACCTGATCCGGCGCCTCCCGAGCCCCATCCGCCACGTCCGCGCAGGTCACCTCCGACCTCCCCTTTTTCCCGCCGGGCGTGTCGTCACCCCCCGTCCCCAAACCCCCACCTCACCGTCACAAACCCCTCTAATCCCCCGCCCGCCCGGAAGCCTCACGCCCCCTTCCTCCACCACCCCTCCGGCCGTCCATCTGCCACCTGAGGCCACCCCACGTCCCCCACGGCCCGGCCCTCAGCACTACCCACCGCGAGCCCCCGTACGCGCCGCCCGCTCAACACCCCCGCGGCCTCGGTGCGCCACCCACGGACGGCTGGCGTAGATGGCCGGACTGGCGGGCGGTTCACAGACAGCGACCCTGAGCCCAGCTTTCGAGCCCGGCGGCGTCCCGAGCGCGTTCAGGCGGTGCGGCCGTCACTGACCGTTGTGCGGCGCGCAAGCGGTAGGGGTAGCCAGGAGAAGTGGAGGCGGGGCGGGGGCGAGGCGGCGCCGGTCGAGCGGGTGCGCGTGTGCGCGGGCGGTTCACTTCTGGGGGGTGCGGCGGGGACGGCGAGCGGCCGGCGGCACAAGGCGTTGCCAGCGAGGGATGGGGTCACCCGACGTGGCGGGGTCAGCTGGTGGGGAGGTGTAGTTCTTGGCCTGGGTGGACGGTGGGGTCGCCGGACAGGCCGTTGAGGTCGATGATGCGTTGGACCACCACGCGGGGGTCGTTGTCGGGGTCGGCGGCGGAGGCTATGTCCCAGAGGGTTTCGCCGGGTTCTACGACCACCGTTCGTGTCGGGCCGGGCTTTTCGCTGTCTTCTCGGGAGCCGGCGAAGGCGCCGGGGCCAACGGTGAGCCAGAGCAGGACGAGGGTCACCGTGGCGGCGAAGCCGATCACTACGGCGCGGCCTCGGCGGGTCAGGCGGATCGGGGCTCGGTCACTGTGGGGTGAACCAGACATCTCTCCCCTCCATGACGTCGAATGCATTTTCGATCGAACGTCTGTACGATGTTCTATCAGGGGGTGCCGGAAAAAAGCGAGCGCCTCTTCGAACAATTGTTTGATCATTAGGCCTGGACGCGGTAGCGTGCCATGACAAGGAGTGACGGATCGAGGCGCCCGGGAGGCGACTAGCGATGAGCAAGGTCCGGGAGCTGCCCGACGGGCCGATGGACGAGACGGGCCTGACCCAGCGGCAGCGCATGGTGCTGGAGGTGATCCGCGACTCGGTGCAGCGCCGGGGGTACCCGCCCTCGATGCGCGAGATCGGCGAGGCCGTCGGGCTCACCAGCACCTCCAGCGTGTCGCACCAGCTCCGGGCGCTCCAGCGCAAGGGCTTCCTGCGCCGCGACCCCAACCGGCCGCGCGCCGTCGAGGTGCGGGTGCCGGGGGCGACGCCGGTGCGGACGGACGAGGAGCCCTACGAGCCGGCCCCGGCGCAGCCCGCGCCCGCGTACGTGCCGCTGGTCGGGCGCATCGCCGCAGGTGGGCCGATCCTCGCCGAGGAGGCCGTCGAGGACGTGTTCACGCTGCCCAAGCAGCTCGTCGGTGAGGGCACCCACTTCCTGTTGAAGGTCACCGGTGACTCGATGATCGACGCCGCGATCGCGGACGGTGACTGGGTCGTCGTCCGGCAGCAGCCGGTCGCCGAGCAGGGCGACATCGTGGCGGCCATGATCGACGGCGAGGCCACGGTGAAGACGTTCAAGCGCCGCGACGACGGCCACATCTGGCTGCTGCCGCAGAACTCCGCCTACGAGCCGATCCCCGGCGACGAGGCGTCCGTGCTCGGACGGGTCGTGGCGGTCCTCCGCAAGATGTGACGGAGAGCGGCCGCCGGAGGTCCGGCGGCCGCTTCGTCTAGCGCTTCGGGACGATGTTGACGATCTTGGGGGCGCGGACGATGATCTTGACGATGTCGGCGCCGCCCAGGGCGTCCTGGACCTTGACCGAGGCCAGCGCCTGCCGCTCCAGCTCCTCCTCGGCGATGCCGGGCGGCACCTCCAGGCGGTCGCGGACCTTGCCGGCCACCTGGACGACGCAGGTGACCGACTCCTCCACCAGCAGGGCGGGGTCGGCGGACGGCCAGCCCGCGCGGATCACCGGGGCGGTGCGCCCCAGCTGCTCCCACGCCTCGTCGGCCGTGTAGGGCGCGAACAGCGACAGCAGGACCGCGATCGTCTCCGCGGCCTCGCGGACGGCCGGATCGGCGGCGCCGGGGCCGGAGTCGATGGCCTTGCGGGTCGCGGTGACCAGCTCCATGATCCGCGCGATCGCCACGTTGAACCGCTGCGTCTCGACCAGGGTGGTGACCTCGTCGACGGTGCGGGCGGTGACGCGCCGCAGGGCGGTGCCGCCGGAGGTGACGTCGACGCCCGGCGCGGAGGTCACCTCCGAGGCGATGCGGTGGACGCGCGACAGGAACTTCGACATGCCGTGCGGTGACACGTCCGCCCAGTCGATGTCCTCCTCGGGCGGGCCGGAGAACAGGATCGCCAGCCGGACGACGTCCACGCCGAACTCGGAGATCTGCTCACCCAGGTCGACGCCGTTGCCCAGCGTCTTGGACATCGCCTTGCCCTGGTTGATCACCTGGCCCTGGTTCAGCAGCCGGGTGAACGGCTCGGTGAAGTCGACCATGCCCATGTCGTGCAGGACCTTGGTGAAGAACCGGCTGTACAGCAGGTGCAGGATGGCGTGCTCGACCCCGCCGGTGTACTGGTCGACCGGCATCCACTTGCGGACCTGCTCGACGTCGAACGGGCCGCCCTCGTAGCCCGGCGAGCAGTACCGGAAGTAGTACCAGGACGAGTCGACGAAGGTGTCCATGGTGTCGGTGTCGCGGGTGGCGGCGCCGCCGCACTTGGGGCACTCGACGTTCACCCAGTCGGTCGCGGCGGCCAGCGGCGAGGTGCCCTTGGGCGCCAGGTCGGCGCCGCGCAGGCCCTCGGGCAGCTTCACCGGCAGCTGGTCGTCCGGGACCGGGACCTCGCCGCATGACGGACAGTGGATGATCGGGATGGGGCAGCCCCAGAACCGCTGCCGGGACACCAGCCAGTCGCGCAACCGGAAGTTCACCGACGCGCGGCCGGTGCCGCGCTCCTCCAGGATCTCGGTGATGCGGGTGATGGCGTCGGCCTTGGTCAGCCCGTCGATCGGGCCGGAGTTGACGACGGCGCCGTCGCCGGGGGTGGCGACGCCCGTCTCGGCCGGGTCGGGCAGGCCGGTGTCGACGACGACGCGGACGGGCAGGCCGAACTTCAGCGCGAAGGCCAGGTCGCGCTGGTCGTGCGCCGGGACGGCCATGATCGCGCCGTGGCCGTATTCGGCCAGCACGTAGTCGGACGCCCAGACCGGCAGCCGCTCGCCGTTGACCGGGTTGACCGCGTAGCGGCCCAGGAACACGCCGGTCTTCTCACGCTCGGTGGACAGCCGTTCGATCTCGCTCTCGCGGGAGACCTCCTCGCGGTAGGCCTCGAACGCGGCCCGGTGGTCGGGGTGGCAGATCTCCTCGGCCAGCTCGGCGTCGGCGGCGACCACCATGAAGGTGGCGCCGAACAGCGTGTCGGGGCGGGTGGTGTAGACGGTGACGGGCTCGTCGCGCCCCTCGATGACGAAGTCGACGTCGGCGCCGGTGGAGCGGCCGATCCAGTTGCGCTGCATCAGCAGGACGCGCTCGGGCCACTTGCCCTCCAGCTGCGCCATGTCGTCCAGCAGCCGGTCCGCGTACTCGGTGATCTTGAAGTACCACTGGGTCAGCACGCGCTTCTCGACCAGCGCGCCGCAGCGCTCGCAGTGCCCGCCGACGACCTGCTCGTTGGCCAGGACGGTCTGGTCCTTCGGGCACCAGTTGACGTGCCCGCCCTTGCGGTAGGCCAGGCCCCGGTCGTAGAAGCGCAGGAACAGCCACTGCGTCCACTTGTAGTACTCGGGGTCGGAGGTGTGCAGGCGCCGTGTCCAGTCGAAGGACGGGGCGTAGCGGCGGAACGAGGCGGCCTGCGTCTCGATGTTGGCGTAGGTCCACTCGGCGGGGTGCGAGTCGCGCTTGATGGCGGCGTTCTCGGCGGGCAGGCCGAAGGAGTCCCAGCCGATCGGGTGCAGGACGTTGTAGCCGCGCTGGAACCAGTAGCGGGCGGGGACGTCGCCGATGCCGAACGCCTCCGCGTGCCCCATGTGCAGGTCACCGCTGGGGTAGGGGAACATGTCCAGGGCGTAGCGGCGCTCCCGGACGGGGTCCTCCTCGTCCGCCCGGAACGGGTCGAGCTCCGCCCAGCGGGCCTGCCACTTGTCCTGAACCGCCCGTGGATCGTAGTGCTCGTCGCTGCTCACGCTTCAGACTCCGCTTTCCTGCTATCTGGGTCGTGGCCGTCCGCCGACATGAAACGGCCCCTCGCAAGGAGGGGCCACCACGCTGACGTCAGATCGTCAACGTGGTCCTTCGAGGAGCAGCCTGGCTGACATACATCAAGAGTAGCGCAGCCGCAAGCCCTCCCGCCGGGAATCAGTGTCCGGACTGCTGGCGGGCCATGGAGACCACGCCGGTCACCTGGACGCGCGTCAGCTCCAGGTCGGCGCCGACGGCGGCGAGGGTCTCCTCCTCGGAGGCGGTCAGCGGGCCGTCGACCAGGGCGATCTCGGCGGCGGCGCGCAGGATGCTCTCCCGGGCCTCGGGGGCGAGGGCCGAGGCGGCGCGGGCCATCTCGACGCGGACCTCGTCGAAGGGGCGGCCGAGGTCGGCCGTCAGCGCGGCGTCGCCGTAGCCGGTGTCCCCCGCCTGCTGGACGACGGCGACCGCTCGGGTGCGCGCGGCCGCGTCGGTGTAGTCGCCGGAGCGCAGCACCTGCGCGATGGCCATGCGCAGCAGCATCGCGGGCATCTGGGCGAGCTGCGCGGTCGTCGGCACGTTCAGGACGCCGGTGTTCCAGCGCCCGTGGCACGTGTCGCATTCGACGAATTCGCCGCCCGCCTTGGTCAGCGGGATGACCGGGATGAAGAACAGCGTGAAGAAGTTGCGTCCCTGCCGGCGCCGGTATTCGCGGTCGCCGCCGCAGTCGGGGCAGTGGAAGACGCCCCGGGTGAGGGTGAAGAAGACCACCCGCCAGCCGAAGATGATCAAGATCCCGCAGCCTTTCTCGATGAAACGGCACATCGTATCGGTGTCCGGTGCGGCAGGATCGCGGAACGGTTCATAGACTCGTCGGTAACTAACCGGCCGGTCACCTTTCCGCGCGAGGAGTGCCATGCTCAACCTGTCCGTGCTGCTGGAGGACGCCGCCAGGGAAACGCCCGACCGCGACGCGGTCGTGTTCGGCGATCTCCGGCTCTCCTACTCGTTCCTCGAATCGGTCGCGAACCAGGTCGCGAACCTGCTGCGGGAGCGCGGCATCAAGCCGGGCGACAAGGTGGCCCTGTCCAGCCCGAACCTCCCGTACTTCCCGATGGTCTACTTCGGGGCGCTCAAGGCGGGCGCGGTGGTCGTCCCGCTGAACGTCCTGCTCAAGCCCCGGGAGATCGCCTATCACCTGGGCGATTCCGACGCGAAGGCGTTCTTCTGCTTCGAGGGGACGCCGGAACTGCCGCTCGGCGAGATGGGGCACGCGGGCTTCGAGCAGGCCGAGGGGTGCGAGCACTTCTTCCTGCTGCCGGCCGACCCGTCCGCCGCCGAGTCCCCGATCGAGGGCGCCGAGCTGTTCTGGGCGGCGCTCGCCGGGAAGCCCGGCACGTTCGACACGGCGCGGACGGAGCCGGACGACACCGCCGTCATCATCTACACCAGCGGGACGACCGGCCAGCCGAAGGGCGCCGAGCTCACGCACAGCAACCTGCTGATGAACACCATGGTGGACGACACGCTCTTCTACCGGACCCTGCACGACACGTCGCTGGTGACGCTGCCGCTCTTCCACATCTTCGGGCAGACGTGCGTGATGAACGTCGGTCTCTACCGGCGCGCGACGCTCGTCATGCAGGCGCGGTTCGACGCGAAGCAGGCCGTCGAGCTGATGGTCAAGGAGAAGGTCAACATCTTCGCGGGCGTCCCGACGATGTACTGGGGGCTGCTGACCGACGAGACGTCGGAGGAGGACATCGCGACGATCCGGGAGAACCTGCGGGTGGCGGTGTCGGGCGGGTCGGCGCTGCCGATGGAGGTCCTTAAGGGGATCAAGAAGAAGTTCGACGTGGACGTCCTGGAGGGCTACGGCCTGTCGGAGACGTCGCCGGTGGCCTCGTTCAACCGCCCGGACCGCCCGACCAAGCCGGGCTCGATCGGCCTGCCCGTCTGGGGCGTGGAGATGAAGCTGATCGACGACGACTGGAAGGAGATCGAGGGCGAGGGGCCCGGCGAGATCGCCATCCGGGGCCACAACATCATGAAGGGCTACTACAACCGGCCTGAGGCGACCGGGGCGTCCATCAAGGACGGCTGGTTCCGGACCGGTGACGTGGCCCGCCGGGACGAGGACGGCTACTACTCCATCATCGACCGCTCCAAGGACATGATCATCCGGGGCGGGTACAACGTGTACCCGCGGGAGCTGGAAGAGGTCTTGATGACCCACCCGGAGGTCTCGCTGGCGGCGGTCGTGGGCGTGGCGCACCCCTCGCACGGCGAGGAGGTCAAGGCGTACGTGATCCGGACGCCGGGCGCCACCGTGACCGAGGACGAGCTGGTCGCGTGGGGCAAGGAGCAGTTCGCCAGCTACAAGTACCCGCGGATCGTCGAGTTCCGCGACGAGCTGCCGATGACCGCCACCGGCAAGATCCTCAAGCGCGAGCTGCGCTAGCGGGCACCGCCCCGGGGCCTCGGCACGGGCCGAGGCCCCGGGCAGGACGCGCGCCTGCCGGCGAGGTCAGATCGAGTAGGGCAGGCGCTTGATCCCGTTGATGAAGTTGGACTCCAGCCGGTCGGGGTCGCCGGACGCCCGGATGGCCGGCGTCCGGCGCAGCAGCTCGCGGAACATCACGGTGATCTCGCGCCTGGCCAGGTGGGCGCCGAGGCAGAAGTGCGGCCCGGGTCCGCCGAAGCCGACGTGCGGGTTCGGGTCGCGCAGGATGTCGAACCTCTCCGGGTCGGTGAAGACCGACTCGTCGCGGTTGGCCGACCAGTAGTAGAGGATGAGCTTGTCGCCCTCCTTGATCTCGTGCTCGTTCAGCGTGGTGTCGCGGGTCGCGGTGCGGCGCATCCAGATGACCGGCGACACGTACCGGACGATCTCCTCGACCGCGCCCGGGACGCGGGCCTCGAAGTCCTCGGTGAGCAGGGCCCGCTGGTCGGGGTTGCGAGTGAACAGGTCGAGGCCGTGCGCGATGGCGTTGCGGGTGGTCTCGTTCCCGGCGACGACGAGCAGGATGAAGAACGAGCCGAGCTCCTGGTCGGTCAGCGACTCGCCGTCGATGTTGGCGTTGACCAGGGCGGACGTCAGGTCGTCGGTGGGTTCGGCGCGGCGCCTGCGGCCGAGCTCCTCGACCAGGCCCTTCAGCGTCTCGCCCGCGCCGAGCAGCGCCATCGCGAGCTTCTCGGGGTCGTCGGACGGGATGAACTCCGCGTCGTTGCCCGCGAGGATGACGTTGGTGGCGTCCAGGACGGTCGTGTACTGCTCCTCGGCGATGCCCATCATGTCGCAGATGATCTTCAGCGGGAGCCGGGCGGCGACGTCGGCGACGAAGTCCCCGGTGCCGCCGCCGGTCGCGACGCTCTCGATGATCTGGCCCGCGACCGCCTCGACCTGGTCCTCGAACCGCTGGATCATCCGCGGGGAGAACGCCCGGGACACGATCCGCCGGATCTTGGCGTGCCGGGGGTCGTCCATGCTGATCATCGAGCCGAAGTACTCGTGCATGTCGCCGGGCAGGTCCGGGATGCTGATGGCGCCCCTGCCCGAGCAGAAGTCCTGCGGGCGCCGGGAGGCCTCGACGACGTCGGCGTGCCGGGTCAGCGCGTAGTAGCCGGGCCCCTGCGGAGCGATGACGATGTCGGGTTCCTCGAACAGGACCAGGTCCGTGTGCCGCCGCAGAACCTTGAAGGCCTCGTGCCGGTAGTCGTGCGGCCGCTTCCAGAACTCCCAATCGGTCAGGTTGATGTCCTCGACCTTGAGCACGTTGCCCACCACCTCGTCATTTCCGAACCCGATTCGGTTTACAGGCAGCCTCTCAAAGTAAAGCCGCAAGCGCACACTGATCGGGACGGTGACACGCCTCACAGTAGCGGTCCCGGGCCCGGCGCACGGCCGAGCCCGGACATCCTGCTCAAATTTGGGTCCATGCCTCCTTGAGGACGGAACGGAGGATCTGCTCGATCTCCTCGAAATGCCCCTGGTCGCAGATCAGCGGCGGCGCCAGCTGGACGACCGGGTCACCGCGGTCGTCGGCGCGGCAGTACAGGCCCGCCTCGTATAGCGCCTTGTCGAGGAACCCGCGCAGCAGCCGCTCGGACTCCTCGTCGTCGAACGTCTCGCGCGTGTCCTGGTCCTTCACGAGCTCGATGCCGTAGAAGTAGCCGTCGCCGCGGACGTCCCCGACGATCGGCAGGTCGCGGAGCCGTTCCAGCGTGCCGCGGAAGGCGTCCCGGTGCCGCCGGACGTGCCCGTTGAGGTCCTCGCGCTCGAACAGGTCGAGGTTGGCCAGGGCGACCGCCGCCGACACCGGGTGCCCGCCGAAGGTGTAGCCGTGCGCGAACATCTCCGCCCCGCTCTTGAACGGCTCGAAGAGCCGGTCGGCCACCAGCATCCCGCCGAGCGGCGCGTACCCCGAGGTGACGCCCTTGGCGAACGTGATGATGTCGGGCGTGTAGCCGAACCGCTCCGCGCCGAACATCGCGCCGAGACGCCCGAACGCGCAGATGACCTCGTCCGACACCAGCAGGACGTCGTGCCGGTCGCAGATCTCCCGGACGCGCTGGAAGTACCCGGGCGGCGGCGGAAAGCAGCCGCCGGCGTTCTGCACGGGCTCCAGGAACACGGCGGCGACGGTATCGGGGCCCTCGAACTCGATGGCCTCCTCGATCCGGTCCGCGGCCCACCGGCCGAACGCCTCCGGGTCGTCGCGATGCTCGGCGGCCCGGTAGATGTTGGTGTTCGGCACCCGGAACCCGCTCGGCACGAGCGGCTCGTACGGGGCCTTCAGCTCGGGCAGCCCGGTGATCGACAGCGCGCCGTGCGGGGTGCCGTGGTAGGCGACCGCGCGGCTGATCACCTTGTGCTTGCCCGGCCTGCCGGTGAGCTTGAAGTAGTGCTTGGCGAGCTTCCACGCGCTCTCGACGGCGTCGCCGCCGCCGGCGGTGAAGAACGCGCGGTTCAGGTCGCCGGGCGCGAGGCCGGCGAGGCGCTCGGCCAGCTCGACGGCCTTCGGGTGCGCGTACGACCACAGCGGGAAGAATCCCAGCTCGGCGGCCTGCTTGGCGGCGGCCTGCGCCAGTTCCTCGCGCCCGTGGCCGGCCTGGACGGTGAACAGCCCGGACAGCCCGTCGAGGTAGCGCCGGCCCGCCGAGTCGTAGATGTAGGGCCCCTCACCGCGGACGATCACCGGGATCTCGTCGCCGCCCTGGGAGGCCGAGTGGCGCGCGAAGTGCATCCACAGGTGGTCGCGCGCCGCCTTCTGCATCGCGTCGTGCCGCTGGCCAGTCACGTCCGGCTCCGTCATCACGCTTCCCTTGCTGCGATCGATCCAGTTGCATTGATGCTAAGTGACTACGGATTCCGCTGTAAATAGATAATCAGACGCCGGTATCCGAAGAATGACCACTCCGATACCCATCGCCCTCCGGACCCCCGGTACCGTTCGCCGCGAACCGAGGAGGCGGACATGGGCGACATCACGACCGGATCTGTCACGGCGAACGGGCTCGACTTCGGATACCTCGCGGCGGGTCCGCAGGACGGACCGCTGGCGCTGCTCCTGCACGGCTTCCCCGATTCGGCGCACTCCTGGCGGCACCTCATGCCGGACCTGGCCGCCGCGGGGTACCGGGCCGTGGCGCCGTTCATGCGCGGCTACGCCCCGACATCCGTCCCGGAGGACGGCGCCTACCAGAGCGGCGCCCTCGCCGCCGACGCCGTCGCCCTGCACGAGGCCCTCGGCGGCGGCTCCGACGCGGTCGTCATCGGCCACGACTGGGGCGCGTTCGCCACCTACGGCGCCGTGAACGCGGCCCCGGACCGCTGGCGCAAGGCCGTCGTGATGTCCGTCCCGCCCGTCTCGGTGATGGCGAACGCGTTCCTCGACTACGAGCAGCTCAGGCGGTCGTTCTACATCTTCGTGTTCCAGACGCCGCTCGCGGAGGCCGCGCTGAACCGCGCGTTCGTCGAGGGGTTGTGGCGCGACTGGTCCCCCGACGACGGCCGGGACCGGTCCGCGGACGTCGACCGCGCCATGGACTGCCTGCGCACGCCCGCCAACATCGCGGCGGCCATCGGGTACTACCGCGCCATGCTCGACCCGTCCCGGCTCGTCGACCGGTACGCGGCCGAGCAGCGGGCGGCGACCGAGGTGGGCGAGCGTCCCGTCCTGTACCTGCACGGGGCGGAGGACGGCTGCATCGGAGCGGACCTGGTGGATCTGGACGCCGTCCGGGCGGCGCTCCCGCCGGGGTCGGAGGCCGCCCTCGTCCCGGACGCCGGCCACTTCCTCCAGGTGGACGCCCCGGCCGAGGTGAACGCGCGCGTCGTCAGGTGGCTGTCCGCCTGATCAGGTCGGCCGCCTTCTCCCCGATCATGATCGCGGGGGCGTTGGTGTGCCCGCGGGTGATCTGCGGCAGGACGGACACGTCGGCCACCCGGAGCCCCTCGACGCCGCGGACGCGCAGGTCAGGGTCGACGACGCAGTCGGCGCCCGTCCCCATCCGGCAGGTACCGGTCGGGTGGTACAGCGTCTCGGCGTGCCCCCGGACGTAGCGGGCCAGCGCCTCCTCGTCCTCCGCGCCCGTGTAGGGCTCCATGGGGTCGGCGGCATAGGGCTTCAGCGCGTCGGCGGCGAGCAGCTCCTCGGCGCGCCGGACGCCGACCATGAGGCGGCGCAGGTCGTCATCGCGGGACAGGTAGGCCGGGTCGATCACCGGCGGCGCGGCGGGGTCGGCGGAGGCGAGCGCGATGTGCCCGGCCGACTCCGGCTGGAGCAGGACGACGCCGACCGTCACGCCGTGCTCGGCCGGCGGGGTGAGCCCGTGCGCGATGTACGGGACCGGCGCGAAGATCAGTTCGAGGTCCGGCGCGTGCAGGGAGGGATCGCTCTTGGTGAACACGACCGCCTCCCCGACGTTGGACGTCAGCGGCCCGCGCCGCGCGATCAGGTAGCGGGCGACGTCGCGCAGCGACCCGGCGTCCGCGAGCGTGATCTTCTCGGGGCAGTGCCGCAGGACGGCGACCGACAGGTGGTCCTGGAGGTGCCGCCCGACGCCCGGGCTCTCCGCGACGGGCTCGACGCCGGCGCTCCGCAGCTGCTCCGGATCGCCGATGCCGGACAGCATGAGCAGGTGCGGCGACCCGACCGCGCCCGCCGACAGCACGACCTCGCGGCGGGCCGTGACGCGCTCCCCGCCGTACTCGACGCCGGTCGCGCGCCCGTCCTCGACGAGGATTCGCGTCACCTGCGCACCCGTGACGACGGTGAGGTTCGGGCGCTTGCGGGCGGGACGCAGGTACGCGTCCGCGGCGCTGCACCGCCTGCCGCGCTTCTGGCTCACGGGGGTGAGCGCGTAGCCCTCGTTGGACGGGCCGTTCAGCTCGGGCCGCCGCTTCAGGCCGGCCGCGGCGCACGCGTCGAGGAACGCGCGGGTCGTCGGGTTGGGGCTGCGCTGCTCGGAGATCGTGACGGGGCCGGACGTCCCGTACACGTCGCCGGCGTTGCTGCCGGCGCGCCCCTCGACGCGCTTGAAGTACGGGACGACGTCCTCGTACGACCAGCCCGGGATGTCCCAGTCGTCGTAGTCGTCGTAATGGCCGCGCACCCACATCATCGCGTTGAGCGAGGAGGAGCCGCCGAGCATCCTGCCCCGCGGCCAGTACAGCTCGCGCCCGTCCAGCCCGGCCTGGGGAGCCGTGCTGTAGTCCCAGTCGCACTCGGTCTTGAACAGCTTCGGGAACGCCGCCGGGATGTGGATCTCGCCCTTGTCGTCCGGGCCGCCGGCCTCCAGGAGCGCGACGGTCACGGAGGCGTCCTCGGAGAGCCGCGCGGCCAGGGCGCAGCCCGCGGACCCGGCTCCGACGATGACGTAGTCGTGTTCCATGAGGACTCCAGCGGCTCCGTGGGCGCCGCGACGCCCGCCCGTCAAACCCGGGCTTACCACCCGTGGCCCCTCCCGTCCATGCATTCCGCCACTCGCGGGGAACCCGGCGCGGGCGGGAGGCGTCGATCTCTAGGTCTGTGACCCATTCGAGCGGAGGCGCGCGCCCATGAGCGGATACCCGGCGGAATCGATCGACCTGTACGAGGATGGTCTGGAGGCGCAGAAGGCCGGGCACCCGGACGACGCGGAGGACCTGTTCCGGCGGGCGTTCGAGGCGGGCCACCCGGGGGGCGCCCACGAGCTCGGCATGCTCGCGTCCGGCCGGGGCGAAGACGACCGGGCGCTGGAGTGGTGGCGGCGGGCGGCCGGCCAGGGGTACGCCCCGAGCGCCTTCGAGGCCGGCCACGCCGCCGAGCAGGCGGGCGACCGGGCCGCGGCCGAGCGGTGGTACCGGCAGGCCGCGGAGGGCGGCCACTCCGGCGGCCCGCTGAACCTCGGCGTCCTCGCCGAGAACGACGGGAACCGGGACGAGGCGATGCGCCTCTACCGCCGGGCATGGGACCTCGGAGCCGACCAGGCCGCCTTCAACATCGGCCGCCTGTACGACAACGACGGGAAGGGCGACCTCGACGCCGCCGAGACCTGGTACTCCCGCGCCGCCGAACGCGGGAACGGCGGCGCCGCGTTCAACCTCGGGTTCGTGCGCGAGGACCGGGGCGACAAGGCCGGGCAGCTGGAGGCGTGGCGGCGAGCCGCCGATCTCCGGCACCCCAGAGCCGCTCTCTGCCTCGGCGTGCACTTCGCCGAAGCCGGGGACGAGGACGCGGCCGTCGCCTGGTTCCGCCGGGCGGTGCTGGAGGTCGGCTCCGAGAGCGCCGCGCACCGCCTGCGCGACATCCACCGCGGCCGGGGTGACGGGCGCGGCGCCAGGTTCTGGTCCGAGTTCCTCACGGGCCTCAGCGTCTACAGCCCCGAGTTCGAGGCGTTCGGCGCCTACGGCTCGGCCGCCGCGATCCACCGCCAGGACGTCCTCATCAAGGCACTCGGGGAGGGCTACACCTCCTTCGACCTCGACGAGCGGACCCTCAGCACGGGCGGCCGCACCTTCCACGGCATGACGTTCCTCGGGAGCTACTCCCACGTCAGCCGGACGTGGAAGTGGGCGTGGGACAACCCGCACTTCGACCAGGACTCGCCCGCCATCGCCCCGCTGCGCGCCGTCCGCGGCTACGGCGAGCGGCAGGAGATCCCGGAACTCTTGTCCGGCGGTCTCGACCTGTCGGGGTTCCCGAACCCCCATCAGGCGGCGACCACCATGGCCATCGCGGCCGCCGCGGTGCTCGGCGGCAACGGCGTCCACAGCTGCCGCGTGAACGACGGGCAGGGCTCGTTCTACTTCCATCTCGACGACCCCTCGCTCCCCGCGGCCGGGTTCGACCCGATCACCGCGCCGCGGGTGCTGATGACGGCCGCCGAGGTCTTCCCCGGCGATCCCCGCCGCGTCGTCCTCGGGTTCCTGGAAGGGCACGGCTTCCGGATCAGGATGTCCGCCGACACCGTCGACGGCACCGCGCCCGACGGCGCCCGGGTGACGGTCGCGTTCACCTCGGAGGGCCTCATCAAGGCCATGACCGTGGGCCGCGGCGACGACGGCTGACGGTCGGCCCGTCAGGCCGAGAAGCGCCGGAGCAGGACCGCGAGGCGCACGTCGTGCTCCTCGCGGCGCAGGCGTCGGTTGCGCATCAGGGTCAGGAGGCCGTGCAGGCCGCTCCAGAACGTCTCGGTGAGCGCCTCCAGGTCGTCCCCGCCCGCGAAGGGCCGGACGGCCTCGCGTATCTCGCCGAAGCCGGCCTGCAGGGCTTCGGGCGCCTCGGGGCTCGCGAACGGCAGGTCGACGGCCAGGGTGAACATCGCGTCGTAGAGGGCGGGCCTGCGCTCGGCGAAATCCGCGTAGGCCCTGGCGACCCCGGCGAGGACCCGCGCCGGGTCGGTGGACGAGGCGCGCGCCGCCCGCAGCGCGGCGGCGAGCTCGGCGAAGCCCTCGACGGCGACGGCCGCCATGATGGCGTCCTTGCTCTTGAAGTGGCTGTAGAGGACGGGCTGGCTGTACTCGATCTCCGCGGCGAGGCGGCGGGTCGTCACCGCGTCCCAGCCCTCGGTCTCGGCCAGCTCCCGCGCCGCCGAGATGATCAGTCGTTCCCGTTCGGCGCGCTCGCGCTCCCGGCGTCCCTGGATCGTCATGGCTGAATCCTAGCAGCGCTAGAACTTCTTTCCTCGCTATGCTAGCGTCGATCCTGTTCCTAGCAGTGCTAGAAATTGGAGATATTGATGCTCGTTCCCGTCGCCTACGGCCTCGCCGTCGTGCTCGTCCTCTTCGTCGTCTTCATCGGCGCCCGTTTCCTCACCGCGCCCCAGGCGGCGGCCGCCGGATACGGCGTCCCCGCGAAGCCGGACGGCGACGCCGCCTACCTGGAGATCAAAGGGCTGCGCGACCTCACGCTCGGCCTGATCGGCCTGGCTTTGATCGTCTTCGCGGGTGCCCATGCCGCCGCGTGGTACATGCTGGTCGCGACCGTCGCGCCGCTCGGTGACACCCTCATCGTGCTGCGCAACGGCGGCACCAGGGCGGTCGCCTTCGGCATCCACTTCGCGACCGCCGTGATCGTGCTCGCCAGCGCCGCCCTTCTCTTCGCCGTCTGACCCCGCCGAGGAGAAGGCATCCGCCCCTGCTGGACGTCCAGGAGCTCTACGGCACCTACGTCCTCAGCGGCGCGGTGCGGGAGAGCGCGCGGGCTGAACGGCGACGGGCCGGCCGGAACGTTCCGGCCGGCCCGTCACTGATGCGGGAGCGCCCGCCCTCACGATCCCCAGTCGGGACGCAGCGGCATGTGGCTGTCGCCGTCGTCGTCGAGCTTCACGCCCAGCGTCTGGTGCAGCTGGATCCAGTTCTGCCGGAATCCGAGCACGCACCCGGCCATGTAGACGCGCCACACGCGGGCGGTGCCCTCGCCGACCTCGGCGACCGCCTCGTCCCAGTGCTCGTCGAGGTTCTCGCACCAGGCGGTGAGCGTCCGCGCGTAGTGCTCGCGCAGGTTCTCCTGGTGGCGGATCTCGAACCCGGCGTCGTTCATCTGCATCTGGACGTAGCCGGGGCCCTCCAGCTCACCGTCCGGGAACACGTACCGGTTGATGAACCCGTTCTCCTTGCGGGACGGCGCCGTGTTGTCCGGACGGGTGATGGTGTGGTTCAACATCCGCCCGCCCTTCTTCAGCTTGCCGTACAGGAACGAGAAGTAGGCCGGCAGGTTCGCCTTCCCGATGTGCTCGGTGAGGCCGATGGAGCTGATCGCGTCGAAGCCGGTCTCGGTCACGTCGCGGTAGTCCATGTGCCGGACCTCCGCGAGGTCGGACAGGCCCCGGTCGGCGATCGCCTTCTGCGCCCACTCGGCCTGCTGCTTGGACAGCGTGACGCCGAGCGCCTTGACGCCGTACTCCTTCGCGGCGTGCATCACCATGCCGCCCCAGCCGCAGCCGACGTCCAGCAGCCGCATCCCCGGCTGCAGCGCGATCTTCCTGGCGACGAGGTCGTGCTTGGCCCACTGCGCCTCCTCCAAGGTCGCGTCCTCACGCGGGTAGCACGCGCACGTGTAGGCCATGGAGGGGCCGAGCACCCACTCGTAGAAGGTGTTGGACACGTCGTAGTGATGGGAGATCGCCCGCGCGTCACGCCTCTTGGAGTGCCGCAGCCACGACGGGATCCGGCTGAACGGCGCCTCCTGCGGCGGCGGGTCCAGCCGGCGCGAGATCGCGCCGCGCAGCAGCGGGTCGCCCATCACGGCACCGGCGATGCGCGCCTTGTCGGCCGCCGTCACGTCGCTCAGCACCTGCTGCATCGTCGTCAGCGCGGTGATCATGTCGCCGTTGACGTCGATCATGCCGGTGACGTAGGCGCGGGCGAGTCCGAGCGCCCCCGGCGAGTGCAGCAGGTACGACACCGCGTAGGGCGAGCGCACGTCGAACCGGATGTCGGCGCCGGGAACCCCCGCCCGTGAACCGTCGTACGCCGTGAACTCCACTGGCGCCTCAGCCCCGGCCAGCCGCTGGAAGACCTTGGCCAGCGTCATCTTCTTCCTCCTGTCTCTCCGTCCCGGGCCGGGCGGCGGTGGCCACCGGCGGCGGGCTCCCCCGATCCGGCGGGCGCTTGGTCAGCGTCCGCGCACGCACTTGTCGTAGAGGTCCAGTAGCCGCTCGCCGGGGTCGTACGTCCCCTTGAGCCGCCTATAGGTCTCACCGTCGTAGTACCGCCAGAACTCGTCCCGGCCGTAGAAGGCGGTGGAATAGAGGGACTTGTGGCCGTCGAGCGCCGCGACCTTCCGCTCGATGAGCCGGTTGTGGTACTCGGGGATCTGGCCGGGCGGGATCCGCACCGTCCCCCAGAACCCCACGTTCACGTAGGAGCGGCCGACGTCCAGCGGGTACAGCGGCCACCGCTCCTTCGCGCGCAGCGGGCACAGCCAGATGGGGCTCATGCCCACCTTGTCGTGGAAGAACTCCAGGAACTCCGGGAGCCGCTCGGTCGGCACCTCGATGTCCTGGATGACGTCCTCGCGCGGGCGCAGGCCGCGCCAACGCTCCACGCGAGCGACGATGTGGTACCGACGGTCGTAGGCGACCAGTTTGCGGTACACGTCGGAGCGCTTGTACTTGTCCGGCCAGAGACGCCGGACGGCCGCGTTCTGAACGCCGAACGCGCCCGAGCACCAGAACCAGTCGGTGTCCCAGCGCCAGATGTAGTCGCGGATCGTCAGGAAGTCGACCGACCGTTCCTGGATCGACCGGTAGTAAATGCCCTGGCCGGTGTAGTCGGACGTGTAGGGCGCCGAATCGGCGAAGAAGCCGAGCGTGATGTACTGCTCGTTCGCGCCGAAGACCGCGCCGTCCATGAAGTCGACGGACTCGCCCTCGAACGTCCCGGTCTCGGTGATCTCGCTCATGACGCGGGCCAACTCCGCCGCGTCGCCGAACCGCAGATGGCGGAGGCGGACGTACGGGCGGACGGGACGCAGCTCGATCTTCAACCGCAGGCTGTAGCCGAGCGTTCCGTAGGAGTTCGGGAAACCGTAGAACAGGTCGGCGTGCTCATTGTCGCGGGTCGCGGTGATGACCTGCCCGTCACCGGTGAGGACCTCCAACTCCAGGACGCCCTCGTGCGGCAGCCCGTCCCGGAACGACGTCGACTCGATGCCGAGCCCGGTCACGGCGCCGCCCAGCGTGATGGTCTTCAGCTGCGGGACGACGGTCGGCATCAGCCCGTGCGGGAGCGTCGCGTCGACCAGGTCCTCGTAGGTCGTCATGCCCTGGACCTGGGCGGTCCGCTCGTCCGCGTCGACGGTCAAAACCTTGTCGAACCCGGACACGTCCAGCCCGGGAGCCTCCGAGGGGTCGCGCCACCGGAACAGGTTGGAGGTCCGCTTCGCCAGCCGCACCGGCGTGCCCGCCGGGATCGCCGCGTAGGACCTCCGGAGCGCCTCCACCGCCCGCTGGTGATCGCCCCTGACCGCAAGCTCCGTCATCTGCTGCCCCTCCCTCGCCTAGTTAATCGATCATCCCATGCACGGTCCACATAACTCGGACGTTAGGGGAGTCACAGGTAGGCAGGGGAATAAAGCCACGGGCGTACACATCGGCGTCTATTCATCTCCTGGAGCGACGGAACCGCGTACAGAGCGGCCACGTCAACACTTCCCCGGAGGCACCCGCCGACAAACCAGAAAGGGCGCCCGGCTCCCTCGGCCGGGCGTGCCGGGTCACTTCACCAGGCGCAGGATCCAGGGGTAGCGGAACGTGTTGCCGGTCACCGCGAACACGGCCGCGATCGCCGACAGCACCCACGCGACCGCGTACGCCACCGCGCCGATCCCGAACGTGACGATCGTGAGCAGCAGCAGCGTCACCTGGAAGTTCACCGCCTCGGCGGCCTGCCTGCGGACGTACTCCGACCGCTTGCCGCTCAGCAGCATGAGGAACAGCGGCCCGACGAACAGCGTGGGGACGGCGACGACGTGGGCCGCCGCGGCGAGCATCCTGTCCTCGCCCGTCGGGGGCTCCCCGTCCCCGGCGGCCGGCTGCTTGCGCGGCGCCGGCACCAGGTCGTGGGTGACCGCGCCGAGGTCGCGCCGCGTCTTGGCCGTCATCGCCAGCTGAACGCGCATGTCGAACTCGTCCTCATCGAGGCGCCCTTCGGCGTAGGCGTCCTGGAGGTTCTGGATGACCGGTTCCCGCTCGGCGTCCGAGACCCGCAGATCCCCCGCCGCGTAGCTGCTGTTCATATCTCTCATGCTCGGCGGGCGCGGGCCGCCGAGGTATCAGGGAAGACCCTGAGGCTCCCCTGAATTCAGCTGGACGTACTCCTCCCCTGGGGTCAGGCGGCCGCCGAACAGCTCCGGCACCGTGACGAACACGTAGCCGCGTCCGGCCAGCTCGTCGACGATCCTCGGGACGGCCTTCACCGTCGTCGGATGGATGTCGTGCAGGAGGACGATGGAGCCGGGCTTCACCGCCTTCAGCACCGTCTTCTCGACGTGCCGGGTGTCGCGGTGCTCCCAGTCGAGCGGGTCGACCGTCCACATCACCTGCGCCAGCCCGAGGCTCCGCGTGATCTTCTTCAGCCGGCCGGACGTCGACCCGTACGGCGGCCGGAGCATGACCGGGGTGACGCCGGACGCCCGCCGGATCGCGTCCTGCGTGCGGTTCAGCTCCGACAGGATCTCCTTGCGCGACGCGTGCCCGAGATCGGCGTGCGTGTAGCTGTGGTCGGCGACCTCGTGCCCCTCCGCGGCCTCGCGCCGGACGAGCTCGGGATGCTCCGCGACGTTCTCGCCGATCAGGAAGAACGTCGCCCTCACATGGCGGGCGGCCAGGATGTCCAGGAGCTCGCCGGTGCTCTCGGCGGGCCCGTCGTCGAACGTCAGCGCCACGCACTTCGCCCGTGCGCAGTCGGGAGGCGGCGGCTTCGGCGGGGCCGTGGGCCTCGCCGGCTTCGCCGGCCGGCGCTCCGGGGCCGCGCTCGTGGCGGCGACGAGCCCGGCCTGCTTCGGAGCGGGGGTGAGCGTGCTGAGTAACCCGGCCAGCGAGGCCGCGAGCACGGCGGCGGCCCCCCGCCGGACGAGGTCCAGCCCGTCCATCGATCCCCCCGATGATGATCCCCCAAGGCCGCAAGTCTAAGGCTCGGCCCCCTGCTCGCCGGGGATGCCGCCGCTGTGTCGGGAACCCGTGCCGCGCGGGTGTCGTTATCGTCGTACACCACAATCCGGCGGCACAGGCGACGGGATGGGCGATGAGGTTCCGGGATCGGTTCGGGATCCGCAGGCATCGCGGACCCACGGTGACGAGGCTCGACCGTGAGGCGACGGACTCCGACATCGAGGCCCTGATCGCGTTCGCCCGGTCGCGGCAGGGCGTGGAGTTCTTCGTCGAGCCGGAGACCTTCGCCACCGACACCACGGCGGTCGCGATCGCCCACGACGGCGAGTGGACCCGCCGCCGGGTCGGCTCCCCCAAGGTCATCGCCAAGGTGGCGCGCGACCTCGGCCTGCCCATCTACGACGTCCAGATCGTGGGCTACCCGCCCCGCATGCGCGCCTGGAACGAGCGCAACCGCGACCGCCGCATAGACCCCGGCACCCCCGGCCAGGCCGTCGCCCCCTGACCCGCCCTCCCCGACCGGCGCGGACCGGGGTGTCCTGAACGAGCTGACGGGCAGGACGCCGCCTCCGAGCGCGGCACGCCTACACGGGCCGTGTGGAGGCTCGGGTTACCCGGCCTTGCGGTGGGTGTGGGTGTCGTAGGCCGTCGCGAGCTGGTCGGGGTTCATGCCCAGGCGGAGCTTGGACGGGGGGATGCCTGCGTGGATCACCTCTCGCAGGAGGACGGCCATGGAGTAGGCGGGGTCGGCGTCGAGGGCGCGTTCCAGGGCCACGTTCGCGAGGCCGCCGTCGCCTGCGGTGTAGGCGGCGAAGGCCAGGAGGGACGCGGGGCCCGGGACGTGGTTCTCGTGCACGCGGCGGACGATGTCGCGCCAGAAGGCGATGTCGGCGGCGGGCGCGTCCTCGTCGATGCGGATCCAGGCCTCGTCGCGGATGCGCAGGTCGGTGAGGAGGAGGCCGAGCCAGGCGACCTCGTCGTCGGTCGGGCGGATGCCGGTGCGGACGTGGGCGAGCAGGGCCAGGACGGAGGCGAGGTCGTCCTCGGCGTCGCCGCGGGGGCGGGCGAGGCGGCGCTTCTCGGCGCGCTCGGTGGCCCGGTGCATCGCGGGGTCGCGGAGCGGGGCGACCGACGCGACGAGCTCGGCGCGGTCGGCGAGGGCCACGTGGCCGGCGAAGGTCGCCTGGGCGGCGACGGCGCTGGCGGAGATGTCGTACGGGGTGCCTTCGGGCGGGCAGCAGTCACCGTCGCACGTCAGCGACCACCAGCGGCCCTCGGCGACGCGGATCGCCTCGGCCGCGGGGACGCCGGCGGCCGCCAGCGCCGCGCGCATGGGGGTCGCGGCCGCGGCCACCTCGCCGGCCGGGCCGTAGCCGAGCACGAGGGAGCGGGTGAAGCCGTTCGCGGCGAGGAGGGCGGCCACCCGGCCGGCGCCGCCGGACGGTAAGTCGAGCCGGATCGCGCACGTGCCGCCGGAACGGCCCTCGAAGCCGATCACGACGAGGCTGCGGGACGGGTGGAAGCCGAGCAGGTAGGGGACGGCCGCGATGGCGTCCTGTGCGGAGCGGATCACCAGGGGTGTCATGGCTCGACACTCGCAGGGGCGGTGCGCCGCCCGAGCGCGGTCCCGCGATTGTGGATAACTCCGGACCGGCGGGAAGCGGCGGAAACCGGCGGCGCCGACTGCGGGCTACCGGGGCGCGGGTGTCGGCCGGGGGCGGTAGCGTTGGGCGACGTGCCCGCCCCTGATCTGCTGACCGACAGCGATACCCAGATTCCGGACATGGCGACCCTTCTCGCCACGGCCGTCACGTCCATCGGGGGCGCCGAGCGCCCGGGGCAGGTGAGCATGGCCCGGGCTGTGGAGAAGGCGATCGAGTCCGGCGAGCACGTCGCCGCCCAGGCCGGCACGGGGACGGGCAAGTCGCTGGCCTACCTCGTCCCGGCGATCCGGTACGCCGTGCAGAACAAGACGACCGTGGTGGTCTCCACCGCGACGATCGCGTTGCAGCGGCAGCTCGTCGACCGCGACCTGCCCAGGCTCGCCGAGGCGCTCGGGCCGATGCTCGGCACGGAGCTCGAGTTCGCGATCCTCAAGGGCCGCCGCAACTACCTGTGCCTGCACCGGGTGCAGACGGGGGTGCCCGAGGAAGAGGACGGCGGGCCGAGCCTGTTCGACCCGCAGCAGCTCTCCACGCTCGGGCGGCAGGTCAAGCGGCTGAACGAGTGGGCCGAGGAGACCAAAACCGGCGACCGTGACGAGCTCGTGCCGGGGGTGAGCGAGCAGGCGTGGCGGCAGGTCGCCGTCACGGCGAAGGAGTGCCTGGGTGCGCAGCGGTGCCCGCAGGGCACCGAGTGCTTCGCGGAGCTCGCGCGGGCGGAGGCGGGCGAGGCGCACATTGTGGTCACCAACCATGCGCTGCTGGCCATCGACGCCCTGGAGGAGTTCCAGGTCCTGCCCGAGCACGACGTGGTGATCGTGGACGAGGCGCACGAGCTGGTCGACCGGGTCACGTCGGTCGCGACCGGCGATCTGAGCGCGGCCGGGGTGGAGACGGCGGCGCGGCGTTGCGGGCGCCTCATCGAGGAGGGCATCGCCGACCGGATGAAGGAGTCGGCCGAAGGGCTCGGCCTCCTTCTGGAGGACATGCCCGCCGGACGCATGGACGTCCTGCCGCCGGCGCTCGGCAACACGCTCGCCGCCGTCCGGGACGCCGCGCACGCGTGCATCACGGCGCTCGGGCCGGAGAAGAAGGACGCCGACCCCGGCGACATGGCCGCGCGCAAGGCGGCGCGGTCGTCGCTGGAGGAGATGCACGAGACGGCCGTGCGGATGCTGGAGGCGTTCCAGCCCGAGATGGCGCAGCGCTTCGACGTGGTGTGGCTGGAGAAGCCGTTCGTCCAGGAAGGGCGTCCGAAGAGGCCGCCGGCGCTGCATGTGGCGCCGATCGGTGTGGGCGGCCTGCTGCGGACGACGCTGTTCGAGCAGCGCACCGCGATCCTGACGTCGGCGACGCTCACGCTGGGCGGGTCGTTCGAGCCGCTCGCCCGCCAGTGGGGCCTGCCTCCGCTGGACGAGAGCGGGCCGCGCGACGCCAAGACCGCCGCGGAGGGCCTCGCGCAGACCGCGACGGAGAAGGGCGAGGAGACCGAGGTCGTGTGGTCCGGGCTGGACGTCGGCTCGCCGTTCGACCATCCGAAGGCGGGCATCCTGTACGTCGCGCGGCACCTGCCGCAGCCCGGCCGCGACGGCCTCCCCGACGCGTACCTGACCGAGATCACCGAGCTGATCGAGGCGGCGGGCGGGCGCACGCTCGGCCTGTTCTCCTCGATGCGGGCGGCGCGCCAGGCCGCCGACGAGCTGAAGGACCATCTGACCCACCCGCTGCTCTGCCAGGGCGAGGACTCCACGTCCCTGCTGGTCAAGCGGTTCGCCGAGGACGAGCGGACCTGCCTGTTCGGCACCCTGTCGCTCTGGCAGGGCGTGGACGTCCCCGGCCCGTCGCTGCAGCTGGTCATCATGGACCGCATCCCGTTCCCGCGGCCCGACGACCCCGTGTCGTCGGCGCGGTCGCGGGCGGTCGCGGCGCGCGGCGGGAACGGGTTCATGGCGGTCGCCGCGACGCACGCCGCGCTGCTGCTGGCGCAGGGCGCCGGGCGGCTGCTCCGGTCGATGGACGACCGCGGCGTCGTCGCCGTCCTCGACCCGCGGCTCGCCACGGCCCGCTACGGCGGCTTCCTGAAGAACTCGCTGCCGCCGTTCTGGGCCACGACCGACCCGGACGTCGTGCGCGGAGCCCTCCGCCGACTGGACGCCGCCGCGGAGAAGGGCTGAACCGGGCCGGCGTCAGCGGAGGCGGGTGCTGAGGAACTCGCCGATGCGGCCGACGGCGTCCTCCAGGTCGTCGGCGTACTGGAGCGTGACGACGCGGAAGTGGTCGGTGGACGGCCAGTTGAACCCGGTGCCCTGGACGACGAGGAGCTTCTGCTGCTCCAGCAGGTCGAGGGCGAAACGCATGTCGTCCTCGATCGGGTACATCTCCGGGTCCAGGCGCGGGAAGACGTAGAGGGCGCCTTCGGGCTTCACGCAGCTCACGCCCGGCAGGTCGTTCAGCAGCTTCCAGGCGCGGTCGCGCTGCTCGCCGAGGCGTCCGGTCGGCAGGACGAGGTCGTCGATGCTCTGGTGGCCGCCGAGCGCCGCCTGGATGGCGTGCTGGCCGGGGACGTTCGGGCAGAGCCGCATGTTGGCGAGGATGTCGAGGCCCTCGATGTAGGACTCGGCGTGCTCCTTCGGCCCGGACAGCACCACCCATCCCGCCCGGAACCCCGCGACGCGGTAGTTCTTCGACAGGCCGCCGAAGGTGAGGCACAGCAGGTCGGGGGCCAGCGACGCGATCGGCACGTGCTCGGCGCCGTCGTAGAGGATCCGGTCGTAGATCTCGTCGGCGAAGACGATCAGGTTCCGGCGGCGGGCGACCTCGACGATGCGCGACAGCGCCTCGCGCGAGTAGACGGCGCCGGTCGGGTTGTTCGGGTTGATGATGACGAGGGCGCGGGTCCGGTCGCCGATCTTGGACTCGATGTCGTCCAGGCTCGGCTGCCAGCCGTCGTCCTCGTCGCACAGGTAGTGGACGGGCGTGCCGCCGCAGAGCGAGACCGACGCCGTCCACAGCGGGTAGTCGGGGGCCGGGATGAGCACCTCGTCGCCGTCGTTGAGCAGCGCCTGCAGGGTCATCACGATGAGCTCGGAGACGCCGTTGCCGAGGTAGACGTCCTCGACGTCGACGCCCGGGACGCCGTCGTCCTCCAGGCGCTGCACGATGGCGCGGCGGGCGGGCAGGATGCCCTTGGAGTCGCTGTAGCCGTGCGCGTCCGGCAGGTTGCGGATCATGTCCTGGAGGAGTTCGGGCGGGGCCTCGAACCCGAACGGGGCCGGGTTGCCGATGTGCAGCTTGAGGATGTTGTTCCCCTCGGCCTCCAGCTGCTTGGCGCGCTTGAGGACCGGCCCCCGGATGTCGTAACAGACGTTGGTCAGCTTGCCCGACTGGTTGACCTGCATGGACACACCATAACGGGGAGGCGCCCGCGACACGCGCGACAGGCCCGGGCCCCTGTGACCGGGCCTGGACGCGCCCCGTCCCCTCCGCGGGCGGGAGGGAACGGGGACGGACGCGTCACGGCGCGGAGATCGCGGACAGGATCGCCGACCGCGCCGCGCGCCGGGCGGGCCGGATCGCGGCGAGCGCTCCGGCGATCGCGCCGACCACCGCGATGACCGCGAGCTGCACCGCGGGCGGCGCGAACGGGTTGCCGAGCGCGGCGCCGAGGCCCCAGCCGAGGAACACCCCGAGCCCGAGGCCGCCGCCGGTGCCGAACAGCGCCACGATGACCGACTCCCAGCGGACCATCGACCGGATCTGCGGGCGCGTCCCGCCGACCGCGCGGAGCAGGCCGAGCTCGCGGGTCCGCTCGTGGACGGCGAGCGACAGCGTGTTGGCGATGCCGAGCAGCGCGATGACGATGGCGAGGATGAGCATCCCGTAGACGACCGAGATGAAGCCGGCCATGTCCTCGGTCTGGGCGGCGACGAACTCGTCCCGCGACTCGATGTCGGGCGCCCCGTACGGCTTGGCGACGGCCGCCAGGGCCTGGCGGGCGGACGCGACCGACGCGCCGGGCTTCAGTTCGACGAACGCCCTGGTGTCGAGCGGCTGCCTGGTGTGCGCGTTCCATGCGGTGCGCGGGACCAGGTAGTCGCCGGTCAGGTCGGTGTTGTCGTAGACGGCCCCCACGGTGAGCTTCTGCGAGGCGCCGTCCTCGAACGTCACGCCGACCGCGGTGCCGACGCGCCAGCCGTGGTCGTCCGCGGCCTTCTTCGACACGGCGAAGGTGCCGGCGCCGCCGAAGCCTCCCGCGGTGACGTCCAGGT
This sequence comes from Actinomadura sp. B10D3, assembly GCF_039871695.1. Classification (NCBI taxonomy): domain Bacteria; kingdom Bacillati; phylum Actinomycetota; class Actinomycetes; order Streptosporangiales; family Thermomonosporaceae; genus Actinomadura; species Actinomadura sp. B10D3. The sequence continues at coordinate 11,468 of NZ_JBDPLY010000023.1, read as the reverse complement.
CGAGGACGCGCCGCAGGCTGGACGGGTCGGCCACGCTGACGGTGGACGCGTCGCCCGCGATCCGCATGCTGCCGGTTCCGAGTCCCGCGACGTCGCTCACCTGCGGCAGCTTCGCCGCCTCCTGGACGAGGGACGTGCTGAACCCTCCGGTCTCGTTGCCGCCGGAGTCCACCACGATCGGGCCCTTGAACGAGCCGGCGACGCCGTCCTCCAGCGAGGCCCGCAGCGACCCGATGAACACCGTCATCAGGGTCACGACCCCGACGCCGATCATCAGCGCGGTCGCGGCGCCGGCCGTGCGCGCCGGGCTGCGGGACGCGTTGTCGCGCGCCAGCGTCCCGGGGACGCCGCGCAGCCGCGCCGCGGGACCGCCGATCAGCATCGCGACCGGGCGGGCCGCCACCGGACCGAGCACCACCATCGACACCACGGTCACCACGGCGCCGGCCGCCGCCATCGCCATCTGCTCGGTGACCGCGCCGAACACGACGGTGCCGATCGCGACCGCGGCGAAGACGCCGCCGACGATGACGCGGGTCTCCGACGGCCGGGACGCCTCGGCGGCGGTCTCGCGCAGCGCGGCCAGCGGCGGCGTCCGGGACGCCTTCAGCGCGGGGCCGAGCGCCGCGACCAGGGTGACCAGCAGCCCGACCGGCACCGCGATCATGACCGAGGTGGCCGCGACCGTGAGCCCCTCCATCTCGATCCCGATCCGGAACCGCGTGAACAGCTGCCGGAGCAGCGCCGCGAACCCGATCCCGCCGGCGAGCCCGGCGAGCGTGGCGGCGCCGCCGATCACCAGCGCCTCGAAGCCGACGATGGTGAGGACCTGCCGGCGCCCGGCGCCGAGGGCGCGCAGCAGCGCCGACTCGCGGGTGCGCTGCGCGACCGTGATCGCGAACGTGTTGTGGATGCTGAACGCCGCGACGAGCAGCGCCACCCCGCCGAACGAGGCCAGCACGACCCGGAACACCCGAAGGAAGCCGTTCTGGACGAGGCTCATGCCCTCCTCGACCAGCGCCTCGGTCGTGACGGCCTCCGCCCCGGCGGGCACGACGGGCCTGATGCGGGACGCCAGCTCGTCCTGGCTCACGCCGTCCTCCGCGCGGACGGCGACGCCGGTGATGCGGTCGGTCCCCTTCGCGACGTACCGGCGGGCGCCTTCCAGGGAGAACGCCGTGAACGACGTCTCGCCGAACGCCTCCTCGTCGCCGAACATGCTGACGCCGACGACGGTCACGGGCACCTTCTCCGGTGTGAGCACGGCCGTCCGGTCGCCGACCTTCAGGTCTCCCTCGTCGGCGAACATCTTGTTGATGACGACCTCGTCCGGCGCGCGGGGCGCGCGGCCCTCGGCGAGCCGGTAGGGGTTGAGCTTCGGGTCGGTCATCCAGTTGCCGGCCGTCCGCGGGCCGCGCGACTGGATGGTCGTGCCGTCCTTGGCGAGCAGCTGGCCCGATCCCTCGATGGTCGGCTCGGCGTTCGCGACGCCGTTCACCTTCCGCACCCTGTCCAGGACGGACGCGTCGATCTGCCCGCGCCCGCCCCACGGCGCGTCGCTCACCCTGGTCTCGTTCTGGACGGTCACGTCCGTCCTGCCGTAGGCACTGGAGACGTAGCCGTCGATGCTCGCCGCGAGCGTGTCGCCGAGAACGAGCGTCCCGCTCAGGAAGGTCACTCCCAGGAACACCGCCACCAGGGAGCCGGCCATCCGGCGCTTGCGCCCCCACAGTTCCTTGAAGACGAGCCCGATCATCGGTGGTCCCCCAGCCCTCGCATGCGGTCCAGCACCCGGTCGGGCGTGGGGCCCTCCATGACGTCGACGACGCGGCCGTCGGCGAGGAACACCACCGCGTCGGCGTGCCCGGCGGCGACGGGGTCGTGGGTGACCATCGCGACCGTCTGGCCGAGGTCGTCCACGGCGTCGCGAAGGAGCGCCAGCACCTCGGCGCCGGTGCGCGAGTCGAGGTTGCCGGTCGGCTCGTCCGCGAACACGATCTGCGGGCGGGTGACGAGTGCGCGCGCCAGCGCCACCCGCTGCTGCTGGCCGCCCGACATCTCGGACGGACGGTGCGCCAGCCGGTCCCCCAGTTTGAGGACGCGGACGACGGTGTCCAGCCATTTCTGATCCGGGCTCCTGCCCGCCAGCGTCAGGGGCAGCACGATGTTGTCGTGCGCCGTGAGCGTGGGGAGCAGGTTGAACGCCTGGAACACGAACCCGATCCGCTCCCGCCTGAGCCGGGTCAGGCGGCGGTCCGTCAGGGCGCCGAGTTCCTGGCCGCCGACGTAGACCTTGCCGGACGTCGCGTCGTCCAGCCCCGCGACGCAGTGCATCAGGGTGGACTTGCCGGCGCCGGACGGGCCCATGATCGCGGTGAACCGGCAGGCCGGGAACTCCACGGTGACGTCGTCGAGGGCCCGGACCGCCGTGGTCCCGGTCCCGTACACCTTGGTGAGTCCGACGGTGCGGGCGCCGCCCTCGGTGGCCGCCGCGCCCTCGCCGATCGCTTGCCTTGCCTCTGCTGCGTTTCCCATGCCCGGGATCGTCGTCCCGCGGTCGGGGGTACGTCGTCGGGCCAGGAGAGGCACCCGCCCTGCTCCCCCGGACGCATCGCGGCCCGCCCGGATACGTCCGCTGCGGTACACGGAGATCAATAAGACTCGATGTCCAATTGTGACGGGGGCAACATACATGCAGGCTTGCTTGCTTGTTTCCGCGCTCGTACCGTCGGAGGCGTGTCAGTGAGCAGCCGCCGACGTCATCGGCGCGGTCCGTCCGGCCGCCGGACGCAGGAGGAACGCAGGTCGCGCACGCAGGCCCGCCTCCTGGAGGCCACCATGGAGTGCCTGGTGGACCTCGGCTGGTCCGGGACGTCCACCACGGAGGTGGCGCGGCGGGCCGGTGTGTCGCGCGGGGCGCAGCAGCACCACTACCCGACGAAGATGGTGCTCGTCGCCGCCGCGCTGGAGCACCTGCTGGAGGCGCAGCGCCTGGCGTACGAGACCGCGTTCGCGGTGCTCCCGCCGGAGCGGCGCAACGTGTCGGGCGCGCTCGACCTCCTCTGGGAGGTGTTCCGCGGCCGTCCGGCCAAGGCGCTCACGGAACTGGCCGTGGCGGCCCGCACCGACGACGAGCTGCGGCCCCTGTGCCGCGATCTGAACGAGCGGATCCTCGAGGTGATCCTGGAGACGTTCGAGCGGCTGTTCCCCGACAACACCCTTCCGCCCGACTTCGTCCCGACCATGCTGCGCGGCGTGTTCGCGATGTTCGTCGGCCTCTCGATACAGAACGCGCTGGACGACGACGCCGAGGGCCACCAGGCCGCGGTGCTGCGTCAGGTCAAGGACGTCGCCCAGCTGATCGTCCCCGAGCAGGGCAGACCGGACCCCCAGACCTAGCCGGCCCAGGCCGCCGCACCACCCCCGAGGGAGCGCCTCACATGCCGAAAGCCCCCACCGAACTCGCCGACGAGGTCCGCGAGCAGGTCAAGGACAAGAAGTCGTACCTCGGCGTCATCGACCGCCTGAACAAGGCGTCGGTGGAGAAGCACTGGGAGGCCTACGCCGACATCCCCTGGGACGATCCCGAGTTCGTCGTCGACAAGAACGACCCCCGCTGGGTGCTGCCGCCGTTCGACCGGCTCGGCGAGACCGCCTGGTACCAGGCGCAGCCGCCGGAGACCCAGGCGCAGATCGGGCTGTGGCGCGTCGCCACCGCGATGAAGATCGGCCTGCAGTTCGAGAACCTGCTGAAGCGCGGGCTGCTGAACTACGCCTACCGGCTGCCGAACGGCCGCCCGGAGTTCCGGTACGTCTACCACGAGACGACCGAGGAATGTCATCACGGGATGATGTTCCAGGAGTTCGTGAACCGGACGGAGATGCCGGTCCGCGGCATGCCGCGCTCGCTCAGCTTCGTCGCGCAGGCCGCCCCGTGGATCCCGCTGATCAGCACGGAGATGTTCTTCGTGTTCGTGCTCGGCGGCGAGGACCCGATCGACTACGTCCAGCGCAAGTCCCTCAAGGGCGGGCACATCAAGCACCCGCTCGAAGAGACGATCATGAAGATCCACATCGCGGAGGAGGCCCGGCACATCTCCTTCGCCCGGCACTACCTCAAGCACCGGGTGCCGAACATGAGCCCGCTGCGCCGCCGGCTCCTCGGCGCCGCGACCCCGGTCGTGCTCGGCGTGATGGCGCGGATCATGCTGTCCCCGCCCGGCCCGATGGTGCGGCACTTCGGCATCCCGAAGGACGTCGTCCGCGCGGCCTACAAGAACGAGGCGTCGCAGGCGGAGATCGCCAACTCGGTCGGCAAGATCCGCGACCTGATGGCAGAGCTGGGCGTGATCGACCCGGTGAACCGGCGGGTGTGGAAGGCCTTCGGCATCTGGGACGAGCCGGGACAGCGCCGCTCCGTCGCCGCGTGAGTATCCGGCGCCGAGCGCCACCCCATAGAATCCCGCAATTACACGACAAATCCAATTAGCTGCCGCGGGCCGGGTTCACTCCCCCCCGAGCCCGGTCCCGCGGTTCATCCGAGCGGAGCGCGCAATGAGCATCGCGATCGTGACCGGAGGAGCGTCCGGCATCGGCCGTGCGATCGCCACGTCCCTGGTGGCGCGCGGCGACACCGTCGTGGTGGGCGACATCAACGCCGAGGGCGCCGCCCAGGTGGCCGGCAGGCTGAACACGCTCGGCAAGGGCAAGGCGGTGCCCGCCGCGCTCGACGTCACCGACGCCGGCGCCGTCGCCGCCCTCTACCAGGGCGTCAAGGCCGACAACGGGCGGCTCGACCTGGTGTTCAACAACGCCGGCATCGCCATCGGCGGGCTCGCCGAGGAGCTCACGCTCGACCACTGGAACCGGGCGATCGACATCAACCTCAAGGGCGTCGTGCACGGCGTCCACGCCGCCTACCCGATCATGCTGGAGCAGGGCCGCGGCCACATCGTCAACACCGCCTCGCTCGCCGGGCTCGTCCCGATGCCGATCGGCATCCCCTACACCGCCACCAAGCACGCCGTCGTCGGGCTGTCCCTCGGCCTGCGCGCCGAGGCCGCCGGGCGCGGCGTCAAGGTCAGCGTCGTGTGCCCGAGCTTCGTCGACACCCCGCTGCTGCACAACGTCAACCCGGACCTTCCCGAGACGCCGCTGAGCGGGGACGCCACGGGCGACATCGCGAAGGCGTCCCCGCGCCTCTACACGGCGGAGAGGCTGGCCCGCGACATCATGCGCGGCGTCGCCAGGAACCAGGCCCTCATCGTCGCGCCCGCGCACGGCCGCATCGCCTGGCGCGGCGCCCGCCTCAACCCGGGCGCCGCCGTCCGCGTCGCGCAGCTCGCCGTCGACCGCATCCGCTCCGGTAAGTGACCGGGGCGCGGGTCACCCGGCGCTGTAGCAGGGGCCGTCCAGGCGGTGGGCCTTGGCGGTCGGCCCGGCCGCGAAGTCGGTGATCGGTTTGATGCCGGTGAACTCGTGCTCGTCCGGCCGGCCGATCACCGACTGCCGGAACGCCGAGGCGTCCGGCGAGCCGGCGGAGTTGCCCGCCACGCCGGGCAGGATGCCCTCGTAGTCGACGTGCCGGATCCCGCGGACGGCCGCGAGCAGCCCCTTGCGCGTCAGGTCCTCGGCCTCGACCGCGCGCTCCAGCGCGGCCTTCAGCGGGTAGGACACCACCCACCCGGTGGTGAGTGAGTCGTCCGGCTCGACCCGGCCGAGCGCCTGCCGCATCGCGGTGTGGCCGGGCGAGTCCGCCGCGAACGGCTTCCACGGGGCGACCTGCAGGTAGCGCTCCTTCATCGCGCCGATGGCGGGGTCGCGCAGGAGGCCCTTGGCCCAGGTCGGGTTGTCGCCCATGAACCTCCCCCGGTAGCCGCGCCGGACGGTCGCGCCGATGATGGCCGCCGCGTCCGCGGGGCTGGTGGTCAGGACGACCAGGTCGGGGTCGCGCGCGAGGATGGCGCGCACGGCCTCCTCCTGCGCCGCCGCACTCTTGCCGGGCGCCCCCTGGACGGTCGGCACGTCGATGAAGGACAGGCCGCGCGCCTCGGCGGCGATCCGCGCGCCCGCGGCCGCGTCGTCGCCGTAGTCGCCGGAGTAGTGGACGGCCATCACGCTCTTGGCGCCGAAGTGGTCGGCTCCGTAGTCGACGCCGTTCATCGCCTCGAAGCAGTAGGACGCCCCCGACTCCAGGATGTTGTCCTCGAACTCCCACTTCGACGTCCAGGAGACGGGCAGCGCGATCATCTCGTCCGCGCGGAGGCGGCCGAGGATCGCGTCGGTCGCCGGCGACCCGAGGGTCTGCGCCAGCGCGAGCACCTTGCCCCTGATCTCGTTGTAGGCGCTCACCTGCACCCGCGGGTCGTAGTGGTTGTCGCGGACGTAGGTGACGACGTCGATGTCGTAGGCGCCGATGCCGCCCTGCCGGTTCACGCGGTCCCAGAACGCGCGCTGCACCTTGGTGATCGGGACCCCCATCGCCGTGAACGGCCCGGTGGTCAGGTCGGACAGGGTGCCGAGGTAGATGCAGCCGTGGTCCTTGTTGACCGCGTGCGGGCAGGGCTCCCGGGTCACCCCCGGCGCGTCGGTGGTGAGCAGGCCGTCCGGGGAGGAGCCGCAGCCGGCGGCGCCCAGCGCGGCGAGCAGCGCGGCGCCCGCGAGGAGGGCCTTCATCCGGGTCGGGTCACAGCGCACGGAGACCATCGATCACTTCCTTGAGAAGACGCGGGTCGGCGGTCCCGGTCCGGGACACCGCCGGCATCCGCACGTTCACCAGCCCGCGGTCCAGCAGGTCGCTCAGCAGCACCCGGACGACGCCGACGGGCAGCGCCAGGTCCGCGGCGAGGTCGGCGACCGCCCGCGGCCGGATGCACATTTCGAGGATCCGCTCGTCCTCGGTTCCGAGCGTCCACGGATCCGGCATCGGCACCTCGGCGGTGACGACCACGGCGATGAGGTCGAGGGTCGCGCCGCGCTGCCGGGTGCGGCCCCGGGCGACGGCGAACGGCCGCACGACAGGTCCGGCCTGCTCGTCGACCCACAGGTCGTCGGATTCCCCGGTCATCACTCACCGCCGGGGCCCGGCGGCGGCTGGGGCCCTTCGTCGGCCCTGCCGCGGAGCCAGCCGCTCTGCATCCTCGACAGCAGGCGCCCGGCGGCCTCCGGCGCCCGGTCGCCCCACTCCGCGGGCGGCTCCTGCGGTTCCTCCCGGAGCTGCGGGGCGAGGCTCTGCTGCCGCCGCCGCCTGGGCAGCGCGGGCTCGCCCCCGGCGGCCGGCCCGTCCCCGGCCTCGCTCCGGCCGCTCTCCAGGGCGGGCCGCTCGGCGGCGGGGGGCCCCGGCCGGACGGCGGGCGCCCGCGGGTGCCCGTCCCCGACCGCCTCCGCGGTGCGGGACACGGCGACCAGCGCCCGGTGCTCGCCGGAGCCGTCCGCCTCCCCCGCGTCCGGCGGCTCCACGATCAGCGCGTGCGGGATGAGGACGATCGCGACGACCCCGCCGTAGGACGAGGGCCGCAGCGTCACCGTGATGCCGTGCCGCGCGGCGAGCCGCGCCACGACGAACAGCCCCAGCCGCACCGAGTCGTCGAAGTCGAGCTCGGGGTCGGTGGCGAGCAGGCCGTTCAGCCGCTCCATCTCCTCGCGGGCGAGCCCGAGCCCGCGGTCCTCGACCTCGATCGCGAACCCGTGCGCGGCCTCGCCGCCCGTCACCCGGATCCGGGTGGTCGGCGGGGAGAACACGGCGGCGTTCTCGATCAGCTCGGCGAGCAGGTGGATGGTGTCGGCGACCGCGCGGCCGGACAGCGCGGTCCGCCCCATCGGCACGACCTCGACCCGAGTGTAGTCCGCGACCTCCGACGCCGCCGCGCGCGCCACGTCCATCAGCCGGACCGGGTGCCGCCAGCTCCGCCCGGACGGCCGCCCGGACAGGATGACCAGGCCCTCGGCGTGCCGCCGCATCCGGGTCGCCAGGTGGTCGAGCTCGAAGAGGGCCTCCAGCGCGTCGGGGTCCTCGGTGTCGCGCTCCATGCCTTCGAGCAGGCCGAGCAGCCGCTGCAGCAGGGACTGGTTCCGCCGGGCGAGGGTGACGAACACGTCGTTGAGGCGCTTGTGCGCGGCCGCCTCGCCCGTCGTCGCCCGGACGACGGCCCGGCGCGCCTCGGTGAACGCCGCGTCGATCCTGCCGATCTCGGTCACGGCGAACGACGGCCGCGGCTCGGATTCCTCGTCGGAGACGTCCTCCCCGCGGCGGGCCCGCTCGGTGATCTCCGGGATCCGGTCCCGGGTGAAGGCGGCGACCGCGCCGGCGATGTCGCGGCTCTCCCGGACGAGCCGGTGCCCGGTCCGCACCGCGACGACGATCGCGACCACCACGGCGAGGAGCCCGAGGCCCCCGGCGAGCGTGAGCCGGAGCAGCACGGCGTCCGCCTGCTGCGCGGCCCGCGCGGCGGTGGCGGTGCGGATGCGCGAGGAGAGCCCGGCCAGCTGCGCGTTCACCGACTCCGTCGAGGTGTGCCAGGCCCCCACGTCGACCGGCGGGCGGCCGTCGGTCGGGCCGGACTGGACGAGCCGGGTCTCCAGCCGGCGGAACAGCGTGAACTCCGGCCCGGCGATGATCGCCTCGTAGCGCCGGCGGTCGGCGTCCGCCAGGGCCCCGGCCGAGTCGCCGTAGAGGAACTCGCGCGTCCCGGACAGCTCCACCAGCCGCCGGTGCTCGTCCTCGGTCAGCCTGCCCGCGGCCAGCGCGCCGGTGATGAGCGCGTCCTCGCGCGTCAGGTTCTCCCTCGCGCGCTCCAGGGTGCCGAGGACGCGGGTGTCGCGGACGATGCGCTCGTCGGGGGAGCGGGTCTCGTCGTAGATCTCCGCCGCGAGGTCGATGAAGGCGGTGTAGCGGCCGAGGGCCTGCGCGCGGTTGATCAGCCGCCGGTCGACCGAGTCTCGGACCGACCCCAGCTCGCCCAGGGAGGCGGCCAGGTCCACCATCCGCCGCCGGGTCTCCGGCCGGGCCGCGCCGCGGACGGAGGGGTCCGCCGCCGACCGGCGGAACGCCGCCCTCGCGCGGTCCGTCATCGCCCGCTGGGCGTCGAAGCCGGACCGGCCGATCGTGGAGTCGTCGCCGAGGTAGGACAGCGACATCCGCCGCTCGTCCTGCAGCGCGCCGATCATCGCGTCGGTCGGCCGGATGACCTTGTCGGTGAACGTCCGGGACCGCGTCTGCCGCAGGGTGTCGCCGAGCGTGGTGCCCGCGGCGAACACCCACAGCACGACCAGCGCGGTGATCGGCGGGACGAGCAGGATGACGATCCTGGTCCTGACCGATCGTGCTCGCCGGGTCATCACGCCTCCCCAGTGCCGGCGCCGCCCTCGTCCACGGCGATCCGTGCGCCGCCACTGTGACACAGGTCACCGCGGCGTGGCGCTGAAAGTAGCGCACGCACCGACGAAACACTCGCCTGATTTGTCTCACCAGTGCAGATTGTTGCCTTTGCGTTATGGCAACCGGGCAGGTCAATGGCCCGATCCGGCCAATGGCTCACCGGACGGAGGAATGCCGCGACCACGGCGAGGACCACCTCCGGGCCGCGCGGCCCCTAGCCGCCGGACTCGCTCCGCCCCACCGCCGGCCGGCTCCCCTCAAGCTTCGGATGGTGCAGGTCGAAGGCGGGACGCTCGGAGCGGATCTGCGGGATCGAGGTGAAGTTGTGCCTCGGGGGCGGGCTGGACGTCGCCCATTCCAGGGAATTGCCGTAACCCCACGGATCGTCCGCCTCGACCGGGGCCGTGTGGCGCGCCGTCCGATACACGTTGTACATGAAGAACAGCGTGGAGACGCCGAGCAGGAACGCGCCCGCGCTGGAGACCCGGTTGAGCGTGGTGAACTCGGCCGGATAGTCGGCATACCGGCGCGGCATCCCTTCCGCGCCGAGCCAGTGCTGGACGAGGAACGTCGTGTGGAAACCGATGAACAGCGTCCAGAAATGGACCTTGCCCCAGCCCTCGTGGAGCAGCTTCCCGGTCATCTTCGGCCACCAGAAGTAGAAGCCGGCGAACATCGCGAAGACGACCGTCCCGAAGACGACGTAGTGGAAGTGCGCGACGACGAAGTAGGAGTCGTGGACGTGGAAGTCCAGCGGCGGCGAGGCCAGGATGACGCCGGTCAGACCGCCGAACAGGAACGTCACGAGGAAGCCGATGGAGAACAGCATCGGCGCCTCGAAGGTGAGGTTGCCCCGCCACATCGTCCCGACCCAGTTGAAGAACTTCACCCCGGTCGGCACCGCGATGAGGAACGACATGAAGGAGAAGAACGGCAGCAGGACCCGGCCGGTGGCGAACATGTGGTGCGCCCACACCGCCATCGACAGGCCCGCGATCACCATGGTGGCGCCGACCATCCCGAAGTAGCCGAAGAGCGGCTTGCGGCTGAAGACGGGGATGACCTCGGTGACGATGCCGAAGAACGGCAGCGCGATGATGTAGACCTCGGGATGGCCGAAGAACCAGAACAGGTGCTGCCACAGCAGCGCTCCCCCGGTGGCCGCGTCGTAGATGTGCGCGCCGAGCCTGCGGTCGGCCTCCAGCGCGAGCAGCGCGGCGGCGAGCACGGGGAACGCCATCAGCACGAGCAGGCTGGTCAGGAACACGTTCCAGGTGAAGATCGGCATCCGGAACATCGTCATGCCCGGGGCGCGCATCCCGATGATCGTGGTGATGAAGTTGACGCCGCCGAGGATCGTCCCGAAGCCGGACAGCACCAGCCCCATGATCCACATGTCGCCGCCGACGCCCGGGGTGCGCATCGCGCTGCTCAGGGGCGTGTACCCCGTCCAGCCGAAGCTCGCGGCGCCGCCCGGGGAGACGAACGAGGCGAACAGGATCAGCCCGCCGAACAGGAACAGCCAGTAGCTCAGCATGTTCATCCGAGGGAACGCCACGTCCGGCGCCCCGATCTGCAGCGGCATGACCACATTGGCGAACCCGACGAACAGCGGGGTCGCGAACATCAGCAGCATGATCGTGCCGTGCATGGTGAACATCTGGTTGTACTGCTCGTTGCTGACCAGCTGAAGGCCCGGCTCGGCCAGCTCACCGCGGATCACCATGGCCATCAGGCCGGCCAGGAGGAAGAACGCGAACGACGTGATCAGGTACATGTACCCGATCACCTTGTGGTCGGTGGTGGTCAGCCAGGACACGAACACCGAGCCCCGGGGCCGCCGCTCGGGAGCGGCCTCGGGGAGCTTACGGCCGAGAAGGACCATGCCGGGCTCCCTGCAGACGGGCGATGTTCCCACTATTCGCTCCGGTCACCTGGCACGCAAGAGACCTCCCGGTGAGCGCGCCTAGACGAGTGATTCCGAACACGGTCAGTGGTCATAGGCGGTCAGTGATCGGGTGACGGGTTGGCCGGTGCGGTGGTTGTGCCAGATTGCGGCGGCCATGGCCAGGATCCGCTGGGCGACGCGCAC